>DATIMM010000123.1:0-72646 GCA_035475295.1 Bryobacteraceae bacterium | reverse complement strand
GGAACTACATTGTCCAAAACCTGGGACGAACCTGCCCGCCGAGATAGCGGTGACGCGTCATGGAATTCGATAAGATTCCCGGGCAGCCAGCGGTTCGCCTCATTGCTGCTTTAGCGATTGGTTGCGCATCACTGGCGTACGGCAGGCAGATCTCCGCAAGCGGGGCGCCCAAGTGTATGGGCGAAGCGCCGTCGCGGGTGCATTTGCGCGGTGGTTCCGCTGGGGCTGCATCAGCGAGTTCTTATAAAACAGCTGCCGCAGAGCCAGGTAAAGCGCCACCAGGAATGGTCTGGATCCCCGGCGGCGAATTCTGGATGGGTAGCGAGGAGCCCATGTTCCAAGACGCCAGACCTGTCCACAAAGTCTACGTCGACGGGTTCTGGATGGATCGCGCCACGGTCACGAACGAGCAGTTCGCAAAATTTGTGAAGGCAACCGGTTATGTGACGGCCGCCGAGCGTCCGGCCGATCCGGCCCAATACCCTGGCGCACCGCCGGAGATGTTGAAACCGGGTGCGCCCGTGTTTGTGCCTCCGCCTGTGCCTGTTCCGCTCAACAGCCTTTTGAATTGGTGGCACTGGCAGCAAGGGGCTAATTGGCGCCATCCCGAAGGCCCAGGCAGCAATATTGAAGGCCGGGACAAGCATCCAGTTGTCGAGATCGCTTATGGAGATGCTGCCGCGTATGCCAAGTGGGCTGGGAAGCGCCTGCCAACCGAAGCGGAATGGGAGTTCGCCGCGCGCGGCGGTCTGGACCGGAGGAGCTTTGTGTGGGGTGACGAAGACACACCGGGAGCCCGGCACATGGCCAACACGTTCCAGGGTCATTTCCCGGACAACAACTCGGCGGAGGACGGCTTCAAGGGAACAGCCCCTGTCTGCTCGTATCCGGTGAATGGGTATGGGCTTTGCGATATGAGTGGCAACGTTTGGCAGTGGACGTCGGATTGGTACCGCCCCGACTATTATCAAACGCTTGCTGCGCAAGCCGATGTAGTTCGAAACCCCCAAGGACCCACTGATAGCTACGACCCATCCGACCCCGGTGTACGCAAACGCGTCCAAAAAGGCGGTTCGTTTCTGTGCACCGATCAATACTGCATGCGTTACCGCCCCGGGGGACGCGGCAAAGGGGAAGCGGCGACCGGCGCTTCTAACGTCGGCTTTCGATTAGTGCTATCGACGGGCCAAAGGGCTGGCCGGGAGCATTCTGTAAATCAGGCAGCGGACTCAACCCGTTAGCCGATCCGCTCCGCTAACTCGACGATGATTCCCTCCGGGCCGCGCACGTAACAGAGCCGGTAGCTGTTCTGGTAGCGTTCCAGTTCGCCGACGAGTTCAGTGCCGCGGGCTCGCAGGCCGGCAACGATGCCGTCGATGTCTTCGACGGCGAATGCGACGTGGCGGATACCGGGCGTGTTCGCCGGCGCGGGCCGGTTGTCACCCTGGATTGACGGCGAGTGGAACTTCGTCAGCTCGAGTCGTCCGTGGCCGTCGGGAGTTTGCATCATCGCAATGTCCGCCCGCACGCCCTCGAGCCCCACGATGCGGTCTACCCAACGACCTTCGACGGGCCCTTCGCCCTGCAGCACGAGTCCGAGCTCGACGAAGAACTCAGTCGCGGCCGCGAGGTCGTCAACCACGATGCCGACGTGGTCCATCCGTTTGATAGTCATGTGTTCGATGGTAACGAACCACAGCGGAGTGCATAAAAGGGGCCTGAATTCCCTTCCGCCCCTTTATGCCCCAGGAGATTGTGAGCTAGGCCGCTTTGGCGAGAATTCCGTGCGGGTCCAGCACAAACTTCTTCGCCGCGCCTTTATCGAAATCTTTGTATCCTTGTGGCGCGTCGTTCAAGTTGATGACGGTTGCGTTGACGATCTTGGCGATGGGAAGACGGTCGTGCAGGATGGCCTGCATGAGTTGGCGATTGTACCGCAGAACTGGCGTCTGTCCGGTGTAGAAGGCGTGAGACTTCGCCCATCCGAGGCCTAGACGCATGCGGAGATTCCCTTGCTGGGCGTTTTCGTCCTTTGAGCCCGGATCTTCCGTGACATAAAGGCCGGGGATGCCGATTGCTCCACCCGCCCGCGTGATGGTCATCAGGGAGTTCAAGACAGTGGCGGGCGCCTCCGTGTTGGACAGATCGCCATGACCTCTGGCTTCGAAGCCAACCGCGTCGATTGAGGCATCGACGTCGGGCGATCCGGTGATCTGCTCAATCATTTCCGAGAGTTTGTCGCTCTTACTGAGGTCGACGGGCTCAAAGCCGACGGATTTTGCATGCTGCAGGCGCTCCTGGTTCATGTCGCCGATGAGAACGAGGGCCGCACCAAGGATTTGAGCGGAGGCGGCGGCGGCAAGCCCGACGGGACCAGCACCGGCGACGTACACGATGGACCCTACTCCGACGCCGGCGTTTACGGCTCCGTGAAAGCCGGTCGGCAGAATATCGGAGAGCATGGTGAGGTCACGAATTTTCGACAGGGCCTGTTCCTTGTTCGGGAATTTGATCAGATTGAAGTCGGCGTAAGGGACCATGACGTATTCGGCCTGGCCTCCGACCCAACCGCCCATATCGACGTAGCCGTAAGCTCCTCCGGCCCGGTCGTGATTGACGTTCAAGCAAATGCCGGTTTTCTGTTCGCGGCAATTCCGGCAACGCCCGCATGCGACGTTGAAAGGAACGGTGACCAGGTCCCCGATCTCGAGAAACTCGACGTCCTTGCCTTTTTCAATGATCTCGCCGGTGATTTCGTGTCCGAGAACTAAGCCTTTGGGGGCAGTGGTGCGGCCCCGAACCATGTGCTGGTCCGATCCGCAGATGTTCGTCGCCACGATTTTGAGAATGACGCCATGCTCGATCTGTTTACCCTGTGGGTTCTGCATCTTTGGGTAATCGATCGATTGCACTTCGACCTTATTGGGTCCGAGAAATACTACACCATGATTAGTTGCCACAACAGTTTGCTCCTTGGAGATTTGCTACGTTGGACGGTGTTTCACGGGGAGCGTTACTTGCCAACCCGTGGCGGGGTTTGAAGCTTTGTGGCCGCACTTTGCTGATTCGCAACACTGGCGGCAACAAACCCTAAGTGTGCGGTACACTACCACCTGTTTGTACCCGGGCCGGCTAAGTTAACAGAAGTTTCCGTTCTCCTGCCCTGGCAATAGGAGAAGTTGCATGATGGAGCAGCGCGGAGAGCCGAGAAGGGGGTACTTTGCCCAGGTTCGGCTAGAGTTCGAATCGGACGAGGGCAAGTCTAGCAGCATGGCCGGGCTGACGGAAGATCGGTCCAAATCAGGATTCGGGATTCGATTGAGCAAGCCTCTGCCTGTCGGGCTGCACGTCACGGTAGTTCACAACGAGTTAGCCGTTCGATGCCAAATAAAGCGCTGCGTCCGGAGCGGGTCCGAGTATTTGATTGGAGTTCGGATACTTCCTTCCGAAACAGCAGAGTAGATCAGCCTACGGCAGGTATCGGGCGGACGAGCTTTCGGCAAGAACGGTGAGAAATCTTCGAGCTTTCGGGGACTATCTAACCATGGCCGTTAATGTATTGGTTGTCGACGACTCCGCGGCGATTCGTAAGATTTTACAGCGCGTGCTGCGTCAGACGGAGATGCCGCTGGGCGATGTCTTCGAGGCAGGCGACGGGGTGGAGGCGCTGAATGTACTGAACAGCCAACGCGTCGGACTGGTGCTGTCCGATGTCAACATGCCCAATATGGACGGGTTGCAGCTTCTGGCGGAGATCAAGGGCAAGGAGGCGTTGAAGGCAATTCCTGTCGTGATGATTACCACCGAGGGAGCACAGAATAAAGTGCTGGAGGCGGTGGCTCTGGGCGCGGCCGGGTATGTCCGTAAGCCGTTTACGACGGAGCAAATCAAGGAAAAGCTGACCGGCCTAGTTTAGGGGCGCTTCGGGGAGCAGAGGAGACGTCGTGACGGATACCGTTACAAAGAACCAGGATCTTCTTCGCCACGTGGTAATGAGCACGTCGGAAGTGTTCGCGACGATGCTGGACATGAAAGTCGCGCTCGAAGGCGTGTCCGTTACCGGCGACTCGACGGCTATGAACGCGGGACTGCTGGCTACCATCGGCATAGCAGGCCCGGTGAGTGGAAGTGGAAGTATCTGCCTGAGTAAATCGTTCGGCTGCAAAATCGCTTCCCGTTTTCTGATGAGCGAGTACGCGGACGTAAACGACGAGGTGCTCGATGCGATTGCAGAGCTGACCAACATGATCATAGGCGGTGTAAAAACAGCTCTGGAAGACAAGTTGGGACCGATGGGGTTAAGTATTCCGACGGTTATCTTTGGTGAAAGCTATCTGGCCAGGCGCCCGAGCGTGAGCGAGAGGATGATACTGTCGTTCCGCTGCGAAGATAACCCGGAAGAAAGATTCACAGTTTTGATCTGCCTGGTATCCGAAAGGCAGGATCGGTCGTACCTGCGAGAGTTGGCGGCGTTTCACGCCCGCCTGGCCTGAAGGAACGTCCTGAACACCCCAACAGCGAGGAATCGATGGCAGTCATTGAGATTTCAGGCATGGAGAATTCAGGAGAAGAAGGGAGAAGGTTAGCAGACCTGAGAGCCTATGCGGTGCTGGACACGGATCCCGAGCAGGAATTCGACGACATTGCTCAACTGGCTGCTCAGATTTGTGAGACATCTATCGCGCTGGTCTGCCTAGTCGATGAAAACCGGCATTGGTTTAAGTCGCGAGTTGGAGTGGACGTTCCGGAGGCGTCGAGGGATTTCTCGTTCTGCGCTCACGCGATCTACGGCCATGAACTCTTTGTCGTCCCGGATGCTACCAAGGATGACCGGTTTGCTCAGAATGCGCTAGTCCGATCCAAACCCGGGATTCGCTTTTATGCCGGCGCTCCTCTGATCTCGCCGCAAGGCTTCGGACTGGGCACCTTGTGCGTCATGGACCACCAGCGCCGGGAGCTAAGCACTCAGCAGAGGGCGGCGCTCGAGTCTCTCGCCCGGCTGACGATGACGCAGCTCAGCCTCCGGCGGAGTGTGGCACGGCAACAGGAATCGTTGAAAGAGCTGGAGGGTGTGCAACAGCAACTCCGCCAGGCGCAGGGAGAACTAGAAGAGCGCGTAGCGACGAGAACGGCCGAACTGGCTGCCAGCAACCGGGGGCTTGCAGCCGAGGTTCGTATTCGGAAGGATGCCGAAGAAGAGCTTTACCGCTCCCGGCAGATGCTTCAAATCATTCTCGACCATATTCCGCAGCGTGTTTTCTGGAAGAATACGGATTCCGTTTATCTCGGCTGCAATCGACCGTTTGCCGAGGAGGCGGGTCTCGGCTCTCCGGAAGAGATCACGGGCAAGACCGATTTCGAACTCCCTTGGACGGGGTACGCAGAGAGTTATCGCGTGAGTGACCGTTCCTTAATGGATTGTCGGGAGCGGTTACTGAATTTCGAGGAGTTCAGACAACGACCCGACAAGGGTCCACAGTGGTTATTAAAGAGCAAGATCCCCTTGTCGAATGCGTGTGGGGAGATTGTGGGAGTTCTGGGAACGTTCGAAGACATAACCGAACGGAAGATAACCGAACAGGAACTACTGAAGGCCAAACAAGCGGCGGAAGCAGCGAGTCAAGCCAAAAGCGAATTTATCGCGAATATCAGCCACGAAATACGGACGCCGATGAACGGAATCCTCGGAATGACCGAACTTATGCGCGGACTGGGCCTTACGCCGCGGCAGGAAGAGTACCTTTCCGTTATCAAGGAATCCGCTGATTTCCTGATGGTGATCATAAATGACATTCTGGACTTCTCCAAGCTGGAGAAGGAGAGGCTTTCTTTACGGAAGCAAGGATTCGGTGTTCGGGAACTGGTCCAGAACACGCTGCACTCGCTGTCGGCTCAAGCCTCCGAAAACGGCATTCGGCTGGGAGTCGATATCTGTTCTCAGATCCCGGCTGTCGTCATTGGAGACCCTCTCCGGCTCCGGCAGGTACTGGTGAACCTGGTCGGAAATGGGATTAAGTTTACGAACGAGGGAGCCGTTCTTGTGGGGGCGTCTTTGGAATCAGAGAGCGACGAGCGGATTGTCGTTCGATTCAGCGTGTCTGACACGGGCGTGGGCATCCCGCTCCACATGCAGGGCGCGATCTTTGACCCGTTCACGCAGGTGGATGGCTCATCAACCCGCCGGCATGGAGGGACAGGCCTGGGTCTGACGATTTCGTCACAACTGATCGAACTGATGGGGGGGCGGATCTGGGTTTCGAGCCAGGTAGATCAGGGCAGTACCTTTCACTTCACTGTCGCCTTTGAAAAGCAGCTTGCCACGTACGACAATGCGCTGTCACCAGTTGGCGTGGCCAGCCTTGAGAATTCGGTCTGCCCCAACGCCACCTCATAGAGAGGCGCCTGATTTCGAGGGCAGGTCTTGTGCGACGGATTTTGCACGAAGCTCAATCACCGGCCGTTCAGGCCTTGGCTGCTTGCGCCTGTGCAGGAAGGCGGCCGCAGGCAGTCGAAGCATCTTTAACGGGCCGTAGCTTTGGAGAATTCTGCGCCGCAGGATGTATCGCTGTTCCTTGAAGAAATCGCTGCCGGTAAAGTAATTATCCTCCTTGCCGACATGGCGAGCTAACTCAATTGCCTCATTCCTTAATTGCTGGATGCTCCGATACGCACGGAGGGCATGGAAGGGCGAGAAAGAGAAATTCGGCTGTTCCGCGCGGTACGGATGTGTAGCGCTCCATAGCGCAACGGCCTTGGCGGGGTCGGCGGTGTTGATGAAGAGAACACCCGCATTCAGGCTAGCGGTTTTGCGTTCCAACGGATAAAAGTCGTCGACTTCGCCCGTGAGGCTGGCACTATATCGCCGGTACTGGACCAGGGGTTCGGGCAGGTTATGAAATTCCGTGAGGAGCGACATGCGCATCCAGAGGTCAAAGTCCTCCACTTGAAAATCGCGGTAATTGCCGGCAGCGAGGACTGCGGACCGTCGAAACATGACGGTGGGATGGCAGAGGGAGGGCTGCCAACGCGAGCGCCAACGTATATCGGCATCGAGGATGGGATAGCCCCAAGCCGGAGCATGAGTTCCGTTTTCGTCGATGTGCGCCGTGAGGGACCCGAGCACGCCGACCGCAGGATTGGCCTGCATGAACGCGACCTGACGCTCCAGGCGATGCGGCAGATTTACGTCGTCCCCGTCGATGCGGGCACAGAGTTCTGTATCGGCTTGTTCCACCAGAAAAGCGAGGCTTGGGCCGAGGCGGAGAGAACGTCCGGAAAAAATTTTGCCCGGGATGCGGTTAGGAATCCAGCGTTCCAGCTCTTCCAGGGTTCCATCCGTGGAACAGTCATCCCAGACAAGCAGCTTGTGGTTTTTGTAGGTCTGGCAATGAATGGATTCCAGTGTCTCGCGGAGGAAGGGCATGCTGTTCTTAACCGACAGCAGCCAGGTGACGGAAGGCTGCTCCGCAGATGCTTCGGACGAATTCGTACTCTTCATGTCAGACCTATCGACAAGGAAGTACAAAAGCTTTACGGTTTTTCGTAAAAAATCAGAAGCAACTCTGATCGGACGCGGAACGGTGTGCAGTTGTGGGGTTTTAATAAAATGACGAGAACATGCCACCTTACTCCTCACCCAGGGCCTCCAGCCGAAACTCAATTATCGTTCCAAAGAGACGCTGGAGGATAGCAGTCCTTCTGGGCCTAGGAGTACTGATCAATTACTTCGACCGGGTAAACGTTTCGGTGGCGAAGGACGCGCTGCACTCCGACTTTGGAGTAACGACCGTGATGTTCGGCTACATTTTGAGCGCGTACAACTGGACGTATGCCCTGCTGCAATTGCCCATGGGCGTGGTCTTGGACCGGTTTGGGGTACGCAATGTAGGGCGCGCGAGCACGCTGCTGTGGAGTATTGCGACGTTTGCCGCTACCGCTGCGATCGGGGTGAAATCGTTTATCTTTTCGCGCCTGCTGCTGGGCGTGGGCGAGGCGCCGACGTTTCCCGCATACGCGAAGGCCGTCGGCTACTGGTTTCCGCGAGAGGAGCGAAGTTTGGCAACGGCGATGTTTGATGCGGCGGCGAAGTTCGGGCCCGCGATTGGAACGCCGCTAGTAGGATTGCTGCTGATCCACTTCGGCTGGCGCTGGAGCTTTGCGGCGACGGCGATTTTGAGCTTTTTATACTTTCTTGTCTTTTATGTAGTTTATCGCGATCCGGGTGAAGATCCGAACCTGTCCGAGGCCGAGCGCCGCTACCTGGCCGAGCATGGCGCGACGGAAAGGGCGACCCCCGGAGTTTCCGGTGGAGCATCCCTGGCTTATCTTTTGAAGCAGCGAAAGGTGTGGGGGCTGGTCCTTGGCTTTTTCGGGTACAACTATTGCTTTTACCTGTTGCTGACGTGGATGCCGACTTACTTCTCGACGTTGCACTTAACTCCGACTGAGTCCGTTCTTTGGACGAGCGTACCCTGGCTGGTGGCGACGCTGACCGATCTGCTGGTGGGCGGGTGGATGGTGGACGTGCTGGTCAAGCGAGGTCATGACGACACGCGGGTGCGCAAGACGGTTTTGATTGTAGGGACCGCGTTGGGGCTGGGGATTGCCGGGGCGATGTTTACTACGAGTGTGGCGGTGGCGGTGTTCTGGATCAGCATTTCTATCGGCGGGCTGGCAGCCGCAGCACCCGTAGGCTGGTCGCTACCGGGACTGATTGCGCCACGGGACAGCGTGGGCAAAGTGGGAGGCATCCTGAATTTCGGAAATCAGGTGGCAGGCATTACGGCCCCGATTGTGACGGGTTATCTGGTTGGGCCACGGAATTCATTCGGCGCCGCGTTCGCGGTGACGGCGGCCATCTTGCTGGTGGGGATTGCCGCGTATGTGTTTCTGCTCGGTCGAGTGGAGCCGGTACCGGAGCCGTGAACGGGCTGATTTCCTGGCGCTGAAGCGATGACGCGCTGAAGCGATGACGCACTGAACCTGATGTTGCACAGGCGGTACAAAAAGCCCTCGGGTTAGAGCGGGCAGCCTAGCGGCAACTCCTGTTGTGCGCTTCGCGAATGGCCAGGAATGTGATACTGGCGGGGGCCAACGTGATGGATCCGGAAGGCGTCGGAACGCCCGTGAGTTCGGGGATCGAGTCGTCAGCTCCCAGCTTCAGTTCCTTCCCGTTCAATTCGACGCTAGCGTCCTCCAGCTTTGGCGCGGTCATCGTGTACCGTTCGGAGCGAGCCGGCAGAGTGAGGCTTTGAGAGTCGTTTCGGTCCGTATTGATCGCGAGCAGCGCTACCCCGCCCGGTGTATCTCTCAAACAATGTGCATAAAGATGTACACCCTGCTTCGGTGCCGTGTTGGGTTTCAGGACCGTTGTGCCCATCAGGGTGCGCCACAACAGAGCCGCCCAGTAGTTGGGGCGAGGAGCAAATGTAGTCTCATCGAGAAGTCCATAGTCGCTTGCGGCGAGCGTGTTGTGGGCGATGACGCGAACACCCTGCTGTGCTAAGCGCGCATGCTCGTCGAGATAGCGAAAAGTGTCTAGGAAAGTAGAAGCCCAGGGATTTCCGCCGCAAGCGGCATCCGCTGTTTCGGTAACCCACAGCGGTTTACCGGGTTCGAAACGGTCGCGCAGGCCCGCGTAGAACGCGTTGATTGCGTCGGGGCGAGACAGCCACGGTTCGGAAAGAGCCGCAGCTGCTGTTGTTCCCAAGGCTGGGTTGCCGCCGGCACATCGCTGCGAGACCGCCGCGTAAAGGTGATACGAGAAGATGTCGAACACCGGCCCGGTAGCCTTGAGCAGGTCCTCCGAGGGAAGCCGGCCAAGGCTCACTGGAGCTGCCAACGGGCCGCCTTCCATCACGGAGCCCGGTCCGAGGAACAAAACGCCGGGCGCCGTCTGCTTCAGAAACGGCCGGAAGACAGCGATGTCCCGCGCATAGGCGGCAGCGTCGTACCCCTTCGGCACTCCCGCGAGTGCCGCAAAAGTTGGTTCGTTCATGAACTCGGCGGCGGCAATTCTTCCGCCGATCGACTTCGTGTACGAAAGAAAAGTGCGCGCCTGATCCGGCGTCCAAAGGCCTTCCGCGTTGCGAGTGCCAGCACTGGTTGCGAACGACGTGATAATTTCGGCGTTCACTGCATGCGCAAAGTCGACAACGCCCTTCCATTGCTCGCGTGTGAGCACACCGTTGAAGCCCTTGGGCGGATTTGCCGGTGCCGGGCCTTCCGCGTCTTGGAAATAGGTGGTGTTGGCCCAAGTTCCACTGACCCGCACATAGGCCGGTCCCAAAGCGGCGGCCAGCTTACGGAGGCGGGCATTACCGAGGTCGATCGGCGGCCGGTATTGATAAAGGCTGGAACTCATGCCAGCCGGAGTGGAGCCGGGCCGGTTGGCGTCCGGCTTTCGCGCCGAAGTCGCTTGCAGATCTTTGTACGGTTTCCAAAATTTCCCGCCCGTGACTTCCAGCATTTCGATGTTGTATGCCTGAAATCGTTGGTCGACCTGGCTGATTGCAGGCATATTCGCCGGGTTTACGGGGGTCGATACATCAGCCGAAAACGCTGGCGAGAGACAGCCGACGCCGAGCGCAGCAAGACTGAGGATCGTGCTTGAAGAAATCCGGGGGCTCTTACTCATGGTGTTGCCGATTCATTTTCCTTTCTCCTGGTTCGCGCGACCGTTAACAGCAGGCGGCTACGCATTCATCGTGCGCGGTTGCCCATTGATAGCCCCATCATTGCGCACCTCGGGAATTGTACTGATTCCTACTTGGATCGGGTGGCCGTGAAGTCACCTTCCGCGCCAAACTCTTCGACGTTGACGTTACCAGCGATTTTGCTTGCCGAATCGAGGGTTCCCTGATATTTGACTGTGATGGGACTGCCGTCGTACTCGGATTTATATGTCCAGTTGATTTTCTTGTCGTCAACCTTTCCGCTTATATTCACCGTGCCCTGGTCAGAATTACAACTTCCGCTCAGGTCGTTATTCGTCTGGGTGAACGTGCAGGCCTGGTCTTTCTCGGTACCTGCGATAGAAATGTGAACCTGCCAAGGTCCGGTTAAGGAGGCCGAGCCAGCAGCGGATGCAAGGACAGCCGCAGAGGCCAGAAGGAAGGATAGGAGCAGTGGTTTCATGTGCTCGCCTTTCAAAGGTATCTATGAGCGCTGGGCGCCATGAGGACAGGATAGGTGACACCGGGTGCCATGTCAACACCACAGTGCAAATTTGCGCCTCAGGGTCATTTATGCTAACGTTGCCTTACCGTGCCGAAGCCGTCATCCACATCCCGGAGCGCGGAGCCACCGCACCCGATCGCTGCCGTCCCGACACTGCAAGCCCGTAAGCAACAGCTGGTGCGAGATGCAATCTGGGATGCCGCGGTAGACCTGTTCACGCAAAAGGGATTTGACGAGACGACCGTCGACGACATCGCTCAAGCGGCAGGCACTTCCCGGCGTTCGTTTTTTCGGTATTTTGAATCCAAGAGTGATTTGCTGGCGCAACCCCTTGTGAGCTATGCCAGCTCACTCGCGAACGCAATCGACTCCTGTCCTCCGAGTTATTCGCTGTCGGAGGTCTTCCGGCACACGGTACTTAAGGTCGCCCGCCACTCAGCGGCGCAGCCCCGGGCGCGCCAAATCATGGAGATCGTCGCCAAATACCCGGCGGCAAGGGAGGCGCAGGTAGCGCGCATCGCCGAGGTGCAGGACCGTGTAGCAGAGGCGTTCTCCCGACGCTGCAGCAAGGATTCCAGGGGCGAAGTCACCGCACACCTCCTTGCCGGATTGACCCTGTCGATTCTCAGGGTCACATTTCACGCCTGGTTCGACAGGGGACTGCAAGATATATCGATTCCTGCAGAAGAGGCATTCGCAACGCTTCGTCATCTGGTCTGTGACGATCGGGCGCAGGATCGTCGGAGTGACACAAAACAAGCCCCTGGCGAACGTAAGCAAAGGCGCACGGAGCCGGCGCCGTCCCGTTCTCGAAACAAGGTGTGAGCCAGCAGAATTGCCATAGAAGGGTTTGAGGAAAGAGAAGGCCATCTACGTGGGTGCCCACGTGAGCCCGCTGAACTTACACGTGTGCTCCTCACGTTTATGGCGGGGAGCGGTGTGAGACGCCCCGCCCGGAGTTGAGGTAACCAGGCGACGGTCAACTAAAGGCAGGATTACCTACTTGCTCAATGACACGGCGCCGTAGTTCGGCTCAGCCACTGCACAGCCCAGGAATTCCAGCCCACGTTGATCTTCAAAATCAGGTCGTCGAGGAGCCATTTGTCGCCCAACCTCGGTCGTCTTCGCTTCCGCTTGGCTGTGTAACAGGGGCGAACATCTCGCGCCTGTGGCGGATCACCTCGTAGCTCAACGGCACTCGCCTGAAGGCCGTCATCTGCATTGGGAAGTGACTTGTTCCGGAGACCGTTAACCAAGATAGGAACTGGTCGGTACCCCCGCCAGGAGGTCATCTGCTCAATGGGACAATCCCCGGCGCCGAATTACGTAAACAAATCGCCGCCGCATAAGCATGTCGCGGTACGGAATTCGTCGGACAGTCTCGTACCCGCCTACGTCAGGGACGCATTCGGATGCATAGATGATGTATTGTGCTGTCTTCTGCGTTTCTGTGACCCACCTGTAGAAAGGGCCATGCAACCGGTAGGACCCACTGAAGTCCTCTGGTCGCGCCTCAGTGCCGATTTGTTCGAGCCAGCGGTCGAAAGCCGAATGGTACTCAACCCAGTGCAGACTCCCGCGAATCTGCATAGTATCCACGCCCGTGGAGTGGATGTCTTCTGAGGCGCGCCATATTGCTTCCTGCTTGTTGTAGTCTCCTCTCATCCACAACGCAGTTATAAGGCCGAAACTCGCCGCGGTGATGGCCATGACTTGGGCGTATCGCCCCGGCCGCAAATCGTTGCCTACGGTCAGGGCAATTGCGATGAGCACGAACGGCACCAGGATGATGGTGTACGTGTCGTTGAGCTGGACGTAGATCAGATGCATTGCAACAAATGCGAAGAAGGTGCCTGCAAGGAAGCAAGTCGCGGGCGTCCGCTGGCCCCAGAACGTCGTTACGGGCGATCTCCGCACGAACGCCAGGAAGGCCACCGTCACAGAGAAGATGGCTATCGTCGTTACCACCAGCCTGCACACCGGCGATTCAGGCGTAACTTCACCTAAAACCCACGGTATTGTTGGCATCAGCGCAGCCGTTAAATGAGGGACGGAGAAACCGCCCGAACCCTGTAAGCTCAGCACGTGCCCGCAAAGCAGAAAGAAAATCCAGGCGGCAACGGCAAGAGCGGTGGCGTGTTTCCAGCGCTCACCGGAAGTCTCAGCGGATGAGGGCCGCCCGCGACACTCGAGCAGGAGT
The DNA here is from genome assembly GCA_035475295.1 of Bryobacteraceae bacterium. Taxonomy (GTDB): domain Bacteria; phylum Acidobacteriota; class Terriglobia; order Bryobacterales; family Bryobacteraceae; genus Bog-105. The sequence continues at coordinate 59,268 of DATIMM010000123.1, read as the reverse complement.
AACGCGGGAAGCAGCGCCGCGACGAGCAGGCCTGCGTATTCGGCCAGCACAGAGCATCGCCAAAGAACGTCGGCAGCGAGCCGAACGGGTGATTGGTGGAGGTACATGGTCTGCTCGGTTAGTCGTACCAGTTGCGTGAAGTTCGGGTGCACGCGGGCTGCCCATACCTGCCAGATGAACGCTGCCGTCGGAACCGCTCCACCAGCAAGCACGGCAAAGCTGCTGGGCCGAAGTGATGGAGGGGTCGTGAGCCATGCAAACGCGAGCCCGGCCGGGAGCGCCGCCCCGAACTGCCGTGTTCCGACAGCCAGCGCAGCAAATAACCCAGCAACGAACAGAATGCCGGCGCTGTTCCGACGCAGGCCTCTGACGTAAAAGAAACACGCGATCAACACCCAGCCGAGGAATTGAACGTCCGTCATGAACGTGAACCCCAGCCACAGCACTAACGGACAGCAAATCAGGACGAGAGTCAGGGCCGCTGCTACGTGAGCGTCCGTTCTGAATTCTCTCAGCAAACCATAGAATGCAATCGCACCACAAAGGAGCAGCGCGAGCGTTGTCAATCGAAGCAGGGGAAGAGAATACCCGAAAATCCGCGATAGGCCCGCAGCAAAGGCGATCTGCACGGGCATGCTGGCAGCCGCCCAGGCGTCCAGCCGGTACTCTCCCGTTTGAACCAGGTGTTTGACCGAACGTGCGTACGCCCATCCGTCATCCTGCGTCATCATGTCGCGGATCGGATCAATTACGGCGACCAGCGTAGCGAAAACGACTAATACTAGGAGCAGGGGCGCGACCCGACCTGATGACAGCACCTCGGTTTCATATCACATATAAAATGGGGCGGCGCGTCCTTGCGGGCACTGTGCACCATTATGCTCGTTGAGTTTTCCCCGCCCGTATCGGAAGCGGCCCAAAGCGCTCGCAGGACATTACCCACGAGCGCCTTTGGCAAATGCTGGTTCTGTGCTTAGCGACGTCCACCGTGGAAGCCGCCGCCGTGCGAGCCGCCACGGAACCCGCCACCGTGGAAACCGCCTCGGCCGTGCATCGCTCCGATGCCCCCCACGTGACCGTGGGAGAAGCCGCGTGCATAGTATCCGTGGCCTCCGTAGTGACGGGGGGCGTAGCGGTAGGGTGCGTAGCCGAAGCCTCCGCCCCAGAGTCCGCCGTAGTAGACAGGTGAATAGAAGCCCCAACCGAAGGGACTATACAGCATTCCCGTGCCCGGCAGAAATGCATAGCCGGACCAGAGCGGGTCCCAATACCAACCAGGGCCATACCAGCCGCCGCCGGCCAGGATCACGTCCGCTGAATGCTGGTTCGCCTGGGATTGTTGCTCACTGCGAACTTTGCTCCAGACGTAGAGCGGCTCCTTTTTCGCTGCCTTCACGTCGAAGTCGTGCGTCTTTGAAGGCTCGCTAGCAACCGACACTTGATCGCCCTTTTTGAGCGTGATTTTCTCAGCCGCTTCCTGTACATCGGCCTTGCCGTCCAGGACTCGCACGGCGCGTTGCGCGGCGTCGAACTCGTAGAGTCCCTTCTTCCTGATCTGGACGGGAACACCGTTCACCGCAAGAGTCAGGTTGGATCCTTTTATCAAGTCGGCTACTTCCACCAGGGCCGAGCCGCGATCAACCTGGGCGTTGACTCCGGCGAGCCCCACGGAGATCAGCCGTACTGCACTGTTGTGACCGACGCGTAGAAAGGCACCGGGAGTCAACAGCACTTCCACATAGCCGTCGGTAGTAGCGAGGACCTGGTTCGGCCCAACCACCGCGGAACCCACCGCATCAGGAGCTAGCGGCTGGCCATTCAGGGTTGCATGACCTTCCACATAATTGACCGCGCCGGGAGAAGCGATTTTTCGTTGGGGTGTGGCCGTGCTTGCTGATGCTACGTTCGTGCCTTTGTCCTTCGCACCACCGGGTGCGGTTACTGCTGCTCGTGCGCCAGTAGGGGCTTGAGCGAATCCGACGAGTGCCGTGGCGGCTAACATCGTCAGCGTTCGCAAGCCATATTTGAGTTGCGCTTTCATGATTTTCCTCTGTTTGTTAGACGCAGGCAAGCCAGATAAGTCGCAGGCTTTCAATAACATAGAGGGAATGCAGTGGTTGAAAAGCACCACCACCAGCAGCGGGGTCGGCCGGCAAGAACCGCTTCGCTTTGCGAATGGGCGACAGGGAGAGAGCCGAGTGCAGTTCCGGAAGGAGGCTCGCGCCCGAACCGTTTGTTGCTCGCTCTCCCCCAGAAGACTTTTACTTCACTGTCGATTACTTCACGAGCCCGGTTGTTTTTGCTTTGAGCTCGTTCAGCAGACGTTCCACTTTGTCGTTTTTTTCCAGGTCGGCGAGGACCGTTTCCGGGCTCGACTGGGAGGCGGCGAGATAGCCGTGGCCGAGAGACTCGGCTGCGGAAACCTTTTCGCGGAGGCGATTGAAGGTGCCTTCGTGCTGCCATTCCGCTATGGTGGCCGCGCCTAACTGCTGCGCGGAGCGGGCGCGGCGGTGCTGAGCGATGAGGACGTCAGCCTGCGATTTCGTGTCGTTCATTTTTTGCTCCAGCTTGCGCATGGCTTCGCGAAGGACGGTTACCTGACGCAACTGGTCTTCGAGCTGTTGCGCGAAGTTGCGAGCGGCGGTTTCGTAGGTGAGAGAGCGCTCCAGGGCTGTGCGAGCGAGGGCTTCTTCGTTTTGCCGGAGGGCGAGTTCGGCTTTTTCGACCCATTGTTTTTGCAGATCGACATTTTCCTGGTGCTTCTTCTCCAGCATGTGCTGATCGGCGATGGCCATGGCCACCTGGGTCTTCACCTGCATGAACTGGTTTTGCATGTCGAGAAGGAGCTGCTTCAAGAGCTTCTCCGGATTTTCGGCCTTATCGACAAGGTCGTTGATGTTTGCTTTGATGAGCGTTGTCACACGTTCGAGCAGTGCCATATCGGTTTCCTTTCATTTGTCTGTTGTTGGGCTCAGTTTGACTTCGCCATTCGCGGCGTGAGGACCGATGCCGCGTACTTTGCCGAGCAGATCGGACATCTGCATGCCGGAGAGCGTTTCAAAGAGAGCCGGAATCTGGGCGGCGATTTTAGTCATATCGCCCGTGATTTTGTTCATGCCGGCAGCATCGCCGTCGCCGGTGCTGACGATGGTGATCTTGTCGATGTTGGCGAGCGGAGAGGCGAGCGCCCGCACGACTTCCGGAAGGCCGGTAATCAGCTTATCCACGACCGCGGCCTGGTTCCATTCCTGGTAGGCTTCAGCGCGAAGGTTCATGGCTTTGGCCTCCGCTTCGCCTTTCCTGAGAATGATGTCGGCGTCGGCCTCGCCCTGCAGGCGCGTGGCGGTCGCGGCGCCTTCGGCTTCGATCATCAATTTCTGGCGCATGGCCTCGGCGAGCATCTCGATGCGCTTGCGCTCAATCTCGGCGTTTTTGAGTACGGTCGCGATCAGCTCTTTTTCGTGGCGCAGGATTTCGGCTTCCTGAACCTTTACTTCTCCTTCCTTTTCAGCCTGGCGGACCTTGACCGCTTCGGTGATCACCTGCTGCTGCATAACATTGGCTTGAATGTCATAAGCCTTGTCGGCCTGCGCCTGCTGGCGCTTGACGCTTTCGACGTATTGGGCCCTTTTGATTTCCAGATCGCGCTGAGCTTCGGCTTGCGCGGCGAGCGAAAGGGCTTCGGCAAGGACGCGCTCCTGGTCGGCTTGTGCTTTGGCGACGGCGGCGGCGCGGAGAGCATCGGCGCGGCGGATGGCCGTGTCGCGTTCGGCTTCGGCGGCGGCTACATCGGCGTCACGTCGGATACGAGCGATATCGGGACGGCCCATGTTGGTGATGTATTCGTTCCCGTCGCGCACTTCGCGGATGGTGAAGGAGACCACTTCGAGCCCCATCTTGCTGAGGTCCTCGGCGCAGGTGCCGCGCATGCGGTCGCCGACCATCTCGGGTTCTTTGACGATCTGTTCGACGGAAAGCTGTCCGATAATGCCGCGCAGATGGCCTTCCATCACCAGACGGATAAGCCCCTCGCGGGCGGCGTCGGTCTTGGTCAGAAATTGCTCGGCGGCGGTTTGGATGGATTCCGGATCTCCTTTGACCTTGATTTGCGCAACGGCCTCCACCGTCACGGCTACGCCTTGCTTGGTGTAGAGATCCTGCTGAGGTGCGACGTCGAAGGACATCAGCTGCAACGAGAGCTGCTTGAAGTTTTCGACGACAGGGAAGATGACGGTACCTCTTCCCTTAACGATCCGGGTGCCCCGCAGACCATAGACAATCATGGCCTCGTGGGGGCCGGCTTTGCGATAAAGCGAAGTGATCGCCATCATGAGCGCCAGCAACACGACCACAAGCGCAATAGCGATAAATAAAACGTCGTTCGACATACCGATCCTTTCGTGAGTACCCGTTCTTTACTTGGTCATAACGTCCCAGGTACGGACAAACGCAATGCCCTTTTCATAGCGAGTGACGATGACTTCTTCGCCACGCGTAATCTCAATGCCGTCTTCGCTGCGCGCCGGAACCGAGCGGCGAACCCCGTCCTGGAGATAAACAAGCTCGCCGATGCCTTCGGGCCGGATGGTGCTAGAGACATGCCCGAGTACGCCAGCCATCTGGTAGTCGAGGGGATCGAGCGGCCGTTCGCGGGACTGCAAAAAGCGCAGAAAGGCAGCCAGTGTCCAGGCGCCAGCGAGGCCCAGCGCCACTGCCGAAACCAGATCGATCCACCAAAACAGCGAGGAGTGCCGGGTCAGAAGATAGCCGAGCCCCCCGAACCAGGCCAGGAAGACAGCAATTACGCTCGGGCTGGCCAGATAACCAAGCCAGCCGGCATCGTGCCCCGGGGCATGCACGTGCCCATGATGGATATGCCCACCAGCATGAATATCAGCGTGACCACCGTGCCCGAGGTGCATGCCACCTAAACAGAACGCCGCCACGCTCCACAGAGCCCCAACGGCGAAACAGAGCAGATAAAGATCGGTCCAAGTCATAACGCAGACTCCGTATCAGGGTGAAGAACGTCCCAGAGGCGATTTACGAGTTCCGGGGTTTCCAGAACAGCCGCGAGTAGAAGAATGCACTTGCGCGAGTCCTCGTGGCGAGCAAGTTTCAAGAGCGCCCCGGCGAGCGGGGCATCCCGGAAGAAACGTTCGGCTCCTTCAATGAGCCACAGGTCCAATTTGTCTTCCACAGAACGCAGGTCGCTGATGAGCCCGGTTTGAAAGCCTTCGGGATCGTCAACGAGATAGCCCGGATGTACCCGAAAAAATTTGGCGAGCAACAGGCGGGTGGTGTTGGTGAGGTGCTTACGACGGCCGCTTTCCAGTTGCGACAGATAGGACTGGCTGATGGAGCGGTGCAGTTCCTGTTTGATGGCACCCACCAGCTCGGATTGGGTCATCTCGCGATCCAGTCCGCGCAGGCGGCCTTCGATAAGCCGGAGATAGCGCAACTTTTCGGCGACGGTCATATTGCAATCCGCAATTTTTATATCACAAATCGCAATATCGATACAAGAAGAATCGCGAGTAGATTAAAAGCGAGTTCATGAGCCCGGTTTTGGTGTGAGTTCTAGTACCATGTCGTTACAGCACTGCTATGCCCCACGGAAATACTTCGTGCCGGAGTACGATTGATCACTTCGTTTTAAGCGAGCTGGAGCGGCTTTACGCGCGCCGCTCTGAGGTGGAGGAGACGATTCGGCAACTGGAAACGGTGCAGTCCCTATGGCTGATAGGGCAGGAGCACCCCCCCACGGCTTCGTCCCCCTTGGAGTTTGATGCAAATGCTTGTAACCTAACAAATTGCCGGAACGCCTAGAGAGACATAGCTCAGACAGTTGCCGGCAGCAGAAGCAGGCATGCTAATTGAGCAGGAGCTAATCGAACGAGCGCGAACGGGAGATCCGCAAGCGTTCAACCAAGTGGTTCTTGCGTACCGAAAGCGGATTTTGGGCACCATTTCACGCCTGATCGGGCGGCCCGAAGACGTGGAAGATGTTGCGCAGGAGGTGTTTGTCCGGCTGTATTACTCGCTGGATCAGCTACGGACGGCGGAGGTGTTCGAGCCTTGGCTGTACCGGCTGACGGTGAATGCGTCCTATGATTATCTGCGGCGTGTGAAGCGGCGCAGTGAGTCGCGGATGGCAGACCTGAGTGAGCAGCAGGTGATGATGGCCGACTCGATTGCGGGTGGAAGGCAGGAGGACGAAGAGCGGCAGAAGGGTAAGACTCGCGAATTTATGGACGCATTGTTCCGGCATGTGTCCGACGAGGATCGACTGCTGCTGACCTTGAAGGAAGTAGAAGGGCTTTCGCTGAAGGAACTGGAGCAGATTTACGGCGCAAAAGAGAACGCGTTGAAGGTGAGACTGTTCCGCGCCAGGCAAAGAGTACTGAAGGCTTATGAAGCGGCGAAGGCGGATGGTAGATTATAGCCATTCCGCGTTTTGTAAAGCTGCTGTGCGGAGAGACTGTGCGGTGAGGGTTTATGGTGGACGGCGATTATCGATTAGATGAGTTTTTTCAGCGTTATCGGGCGGCTTGTCCTGATGTTGAGCCCACACCGAATTTCATGCCGATTCTGTGGGAACGGATCGAGGGCCGACGCGGATTCGCGTTTACGTTCGAGCGAATGGCGCGGCCTGCTATGACGATTTTTGCTGCTCTTTGTTTACTTCTGCTGGTGTTGAATGTAGCCGGAGCAGGACAGGGCAGCGTGGCGCCTCCCACGTACACAGATGCCCTGGCGGCGGATAGCACGGCGGAGAAGACGGACTACACCGAAGCGATCTGGAACAACCCCACCAGCTTTCAGGCGCCCCAAGAGCTTCGGGCACAGCATCGCTAGGGTTTGGCCGGTTTACTCTTATGAAGCGCAATCAATGGACAGCCACGTTGCTCGCCGTGCTGTTGTTCTGTTTGGGAGCAACGGTGGGAGCATTGGCAGAACGGTATTACCACGCAACCGTTGTCGATGCAAAAACGGCGGAAGACTGGCGAGAGATCTATGTTCGGGAAATGAAGGCGAAGCTGAAGCTGAGCGATCAGCAAGTGCGCCAACTGGAAAGTATCCTGGACGATACAAAGGCCCGGTACAAAGCAGTGAGGGATTCGTACCGTCCGGCCATGCTGAAAGTGAAAGAAGAGCAGATCAACGAAGTAAAATCCATTCTTTCGCCCGAGCAAGTGCCGGTTTACGACAAGCTTGTGGCCGAACGAGAGGAACGGCACCGGCAGCAGGAAGCACGCGACCAAAAGAAGGAACAACAGCAAGAAGCAAAGAGGCGGAAGGGAGGGTAACCTTCCGCGCGGTAAAAGGCTAATCTCGTCTGGCGGCGAGGGGAGCCGAAAGCAGTAACTTGGTAGGTCGAGTGAGCTGGCCATTCTCCGGTTCCTGGCTGACCGCAATCTCCTTCCAATCGTCCTGGCGCACGGGGCCGGGCACCACGGTAATGGCCTGACCCGCGGGATCGAGTTCAAAATCTTCCACAGGCTGAGGCGGCCCGCTCTTGGGCACAATCCAACTTTCGTATTTCCAGCCCGCAGGCGCGGCAGAGAGCCCTCTGGCGACCAATGCAACACCCAGATGCCGATGGACAAAGAGCCGTCCGCCGGGCGTACCAGAGGCGGTCGCACTGAAATCGATTTGCTCGGTTTCCGGGGCTTGCATGATTTTCACGGCATCGGACAGGTGGGCGAGTTGACTGGACGCGGCACGAGCCTGGTTCCGTTCGGCACGCCACGCCCGGTTCTGAACGCTCAGGCCGATCGTGAGAGCCAGAATAGTGGCGGCTGCCAGTGCTGCCACGCCCCATAGCCAGGCGAGACTCTCGGTCTGCGGGGTGGCCTTTTCTCCAACGCTGCTTACGATCCGTCGCCGGAGGCGGGGGGAAGGGTTGACCAGAGACACGGTGCTGGAGACGGTCGCATTCTGCTCCAGAGCCCGTTGCACCCCACTGCGGCAAGTTGGGCAGCCTTCGCGGAGGTGATCGGCGAGGCGGGTGCGCTCCGGCGTTTCGAGCAACCCCAGAGCGTACAGCTCATAAGCTTCCTGGAACTGATCGCAATTCATTGTGTTTTGTATGTCATGGTTGCGGCGCGGAGATTCCGCAGGGCACTCCGGACGAGGCCTTTTATCGTATCCAGCGGCCGTTGCAGTTTTTCCGCTATTTCGGTTTGTGTCATCCCCTGCAGGTGAGTAAGTTCGACGACTTCGCGCTGTTCCCTGTTGAGCGCTTCGAGAGCTTCCCTTACCGCCGCCTGCCTGGCCTGGCGATCGGAAGTTTCGCGAGCGCTGGCGAACCATCCGGGTTGATCCAGACTGTCAGTACTGGCACCGGACATTTCGCTACCGCTCAACGACCACCGATAATCGAAGGCGCGGTTCCGTGCAACCGTGATTAGCCACGCTTCCAGGTTCCCGTGTGCTTCGTCGAAGGTGTGAATACGGTTCCAGACGCGTAAAAACGTTTCGTGTACGAGATCTTCGGCCGTGGCAGGAGTGCCGACCGCGCGAATAATCACGGAGTAGAGGAGTTTTCCGTACCGGTCGAACAGCACGCCCGCTGCCTGCGGATCGCGGCTCTTCAAACGCGTAACAAGTTCGTGGTCCTTCTTGGATTGGGCGTGTCGCGGCATTGATTGATCGCTGATTTCAGTGGCTCTTTTTTAGCATCTTCCGGCGGAGCAAGAAGACGTTCCCCATCCAGTGTCATCGATTTACGCCACAGAAGTCCAACACGGCTAAGAAGCAGACGGCTCCCACGAGGGTGCCACCAATTGCTGAAACAGCCGCTCCATGGTGGGTTCGGGAGCTTCACAGAGGCCGCTATGGACCGGCGAGATCTGGATGACGGTGCTACGGGGAGCGACCAACCAATGGAAGCGCTCGCTTTGTGACAAAAGCGCTATCGGAGCGGCATCGGAATCACCGTTGCATACCTTGACGAATGCGCCGAGATGGCGCTGGGTGAGTTCCACATCGGCATCGGGCCAGAGGGCGCGGAGACGAACCTCGTCGAGGTACACGCGGGCACGCAGAAAGCGCTGCTCGCGGCAAAACAGGATGAGGCCAGCATTGATGAACTCCTGACGTTCCACACGGGGCACAACACGGAGGACTGCGTAGTCAAACGAGCTGAGCGCGGGCATGGATGGCCTCCTCCACAAAGCCGGGTGCAGCATTCAGCCGGTGCAGAAAATACCGGACGTAACCAGCACGTTTAGACGCGGGCGTCTCGGTTTCGAAAACGGCCCGCAGCCACTCATCCGGCACGAGCGCGGCGATGTCGGCCAACATCTTTTCTGTGACCAGGCGCCGCAGTTCCCGGTCCGCCCCTTCGATTCCCGTCGCCCACGGCAACAGGACGTGCTGCCGGATGAGAGCGAAGCGCGTGGCGGCCATCTGCTCCAGGCTTTGCCATTGGTGGTGAAAGTACAACGCGGCCCCGTGGTCGATGAAGTACAGACCTTCGTGCCACAAGAGGAGATTGGGATTGCGCGGAGTCCGGTCCACGTTCGTGACGAAGGAATCGAACCATACGGCGCGCGAAGCGACGTCTGCGCTGGCGATATCGCCCGCTGCTGGATCGAACATGACGGAACCAGGCAGGTAATCGAGCGCGAGGTTCAGTCCTATGCTGGTCCGGAGCAGGTCGCGAATCTCTTCGTCCGGCTCATTACGCCCGAGCGCGGGGTCGACCTCCACAAACACAAGTTCCGGCACATTCAGGCCGAGCGAGCGGCCGATTTCGCCCGCGATCAATTCAGCGACGAGAGCTAACGGCCCTTGTCCCGCGCCGCGGAACTTGAGCACGTAAAGGCCGAGATCGTCTGCTTCGATGATTGCGGGAAGCGAACCGCCCTCACGAAGCGGTGTTACGTAACGGGTAGCGCGGACAGTACGCAGCATCGCTCCAGCAAGTGTAGCTTGCGACCGAGGCGGTCTGTTCATTGCTCGTATCATGGAAAACAGCATGGTGAGGGATCTTCGTAATTCTTGCGGGACGTTGATTTGCAGGATGGCGGCGCTGGTCTTGATGGTTCCACCGCTGGCTTGCCTGGCTTGGCAAGCCCCGGCGCAGGGCTCGAAAATTGATCAGGTGGTGCAGGAACTCCGACGGGTTCAGCGGTACAGCGAGCCGTCCATTTCTCCCGATGGCCGTTGGGTGACGTGGACGCAAGCCGAGGCCATCGACGGCAAAGGTCCAGCGCTCTATTTGCTGGATCGCACGAAGCCGGGTTCTCAACCGAAACAGATTGGTGGCGGGGCTGGCGACACTCCCACGCGAATATCCCACGTAACATGGGCGCCGGACAGCGAGCGATTCGGCTTTCTGTCGAACGCGGAGGAGGCCGGTCAGGAGCAGATTTATGTAGCGCGGGTGAGTGGCGGGAGCCCGCATCAGATATCCGGTCTGAAGGGCTACGTGACCGCGCTCCATTGGTCTCCGGATGGAAAGCAGCTAGCGTTTCTTTACGCCGAGAACGGAGGCGGAGGCGGACCGTTGGAAGCGGTACCGGCGCAGACCGGAGTGATTGGCACGGACATCCATAATCAGCGAATTGCAGTCATGGATGCAGGAGGCGGAGCGATTCATCAGGAGTCTCCGGCTAACCTGAACGTCTACGAGTACGACTGGTCGCCAGATGGAAAGCGGTTTGCCGCGATTGCAGCGCCGGGGCCGGCGGATAACAACTGGTGGACCGCACAACTTTACGTGCTAACGCGGGCATCGGGGCAGATGGATGTGTTGTACGATCCGCCTGTCGATCGCCAACTGGCTATACCGCGCTGGTCGCCGGATGGAAAGCAGATCGCCTTTATTGGCGGACTGATGAGTGATGCGGGGTTCACGGGCGGCGACATATTTGTGATCGACGGCGCGGGTGGCGAGCCACGCGACGTAACTCCCCACTGGAAGGCCTCACCAAGCTGGTTTACGTGGCAGGGTGACGATGCCCTAGAAGTCACAGAGGCTTTGGATGGCGGAGGCGCGGTGTGCCGCCTGAATTTAAAAAACGGCAGCTCCGAGACGATCTGGAAAGGCAGCGAGGCTCTGCACGACGGAGGCAACTATCCGAACTTTGCAGTAGCGGCAGACGGACAGAACAGCGTGGCGATCCGTAGCTCCTGGGCGATGCCTCCGTCGGTTTGGGCGGGACCGGTTGGCAAGTGGGAGCAGTTGACCCATGCCAATGACGGCCAGCAGCGGCATTGGGGCAAGACCGAAAGCCTCGTGTGGAATAACGAGGGGTTCCGCGTGCAAGGCTGGCTGCTGTATCCCGAGAATTACGATCCTGCAAAGAAGTATCCGATGGTGGTCTCGATCCATGGCGGCCCCGCGGGTGAATATACGCCGGCCTGGCCGTCGGCGCACTTCGACATGTCGGTAATGGCGGGCTTGGGATACTTCGTTTTCTTTCCTAACCCGCGCGGCAGCTATGGCGAGGGCGAGGCGTTCACGCATGCGAACGTGAAGGATTTTGGGGGCGGAGACCTGCGCGACATCCTGGCGGGAGTCGGTACGGTTGTTCACAAGGTACCGGTGGACAACGACCGGATCGGTGTGACCGGCTGGAGTTACGGCGGGTTCATGACCATGTGGACCGTCACGCAGACGCACCGTTTTCGCGCAGCGGTTGCCGGCGCCGGCATAGCCGATTGGCAAAGTTACTACGGCGAGAATTCGATTGACCAATGGATGATTCCGTACTTCGGCAATTCGGTATACAATACTCCGGCTGCGTATGCGAAGAGTTCGCCGATCAACTTCATCAAGCAGGTGAAGACGCCAACCCTGGTGGTGGTGGGCGAGCGGGATGGCGAGTGCCCTGCCCCGCAGTCGTTCGAGTTTTGGCATGCGCTGAAGACGCTGGATGTGCCTACGCAGTTGGTGGTGTATCCAGGCGAAGGGCATTCTTTCCGAGAACCGAAGGACCAAGTGGACGTTTTGCAGCGTACGCTGGCATGGTTCGACCGGTACCTAGGGCAGCAAGGCGGCGCGACGGAAACCGCTACGGCGTCCAGCGGGCGTTAGGCGGGGGCAAGACCGTGCGAGCCGACCAATTATTGTCCGGTTTTTTGAGACGACCCGGCAGCCGTTTCGCTTATGCCGATGTCTTTCAGAAGCGGACCGACATTGTATAGCTTTCGCAGCGCTTCGGTCATACCGGCCGTATGAACGGCGACGGCCCGGTTTACGCGCTCGTCGTATACGTAGTCGCCTGCGAGGCTTTCGATGTTGCCGTCGAAAATGAGGCCGACAAGTTCGCCGTTACGATTGACCACAGGTGAGCCTGAGTTCCCGCCGATGATGTCGTTGGTAGTGACGAAATTGAACGGCGTCGACAGGTCGAGCTTCGTTCGCCCTTCCTGGAAGCGCGAGACCAGATCAAAGGGCGGCTCGTAGTTAAAGCTGGCCGCGCGATCGTAGAGACCGAAGAGCGTCGTCTTGGGGGGTGCGATGGTTCCGTTCATCGGATAGCCCTTCACCTGCCCGTAAGAGAGCCGCAATGTAAAAGTTGCGTCGGGATAGATCGACTTTCCGTAGACGAGGAAACGAGCCTTGCCGAGTTGTTCTCCGGCGCGCTGGGTCACGCTGCGGACGTTGTCTTCATAACTCTTGATCATCTCGCGGCGGATTGGGTCGAGCTTGCGAGCCATGACGATCATGGGATCGGTCGAGGCGTCGACGGCCGCAGTCCCGCCGTCCAGGAGTTGCTTACGAAGAGCGGGGTTCGCGAGCTTTGTTCCGTTCACAAGGTCGGCCGCCGCCTGCTCCGGCGTACGTCCCTCCAATATGGTTCGTACGAACGGATCGTCCGGACCCAACTGTTTCGAAGCGAATTGCAGGTCTCCGGCAATCGATGCCTTTTCCAGGCCGGGATAGATAGGAGCGGGCGACAGCATGCGGTAACGCAGCGAGTCCAGTTGCGAGGCTTGATAGCCCGGCAGACGCTCGCCCGCAGGCTTTTTGATTTCGCTCACGTAAGTGACAATCTGCTCGGCCAGTTGCATCAGATCCGAGTCGATCGTCCGCTTCATCTGGAGCCTGTAGAGGGAGGGCGCCTTCTGCATGGCAGCATTAATCTCGCTCCAGGCATTTCCATATTTGTCTTTCCATTCAGGATTGGCCATCACGGCCGAGCGAAATCTATCTTCTTCGCTCTGCTTTTTGGCGATTGTGGTCTTGTCGAGCAGAGCGTCGTGCCTCCCTTTAATTGCTTTTTGCGCATTTTGAAGTCTGAAGACATCCGAACTTGCCTCACGGGCCTGCTCCGGCCCTTCCGCCGCGTACCGCTGACAGATATCAATTTGATTGGCGAGGAAAGCCAGGAACAGGGGATCGCTGACGTCGCGAGCGAAGAGAATCTGCGACATAGTTTTGGAGCGGTCCGTTCCTCCCGGATTTCCAGCGACGAAGACGAGTTCGCCGCTGGCGGCTCCCTTTTCGTTCCACTTCAAATAGTTGTCGGTGCGAATCGGCTTGCCATTTTCGTAAACGCGGAAGATCGCCAGATCGAGATCGTAGCGTGGATACGTAAAGTTGTCGGGATCGCCTCCATAGAAAGCCGCATGCTGCTCCGGCGCAAAGACGATGCGCACGTCAGTGTATTTCTTATAACGGTAGAGCCAGTATTCGCCGCCCGAGTAGAGCGTCACGACATCGGAGCGCAGGCCGGTGGCTTCCTGGCTTTTGCGCTCGATCCCGGCAATGACAGCCTTCCGTGCCTTGAACTGCTCCTGCAAATCTTGAATCTGGTTGACTGCTCGCGCGACCTGGTCCGTAACGTTTTCGGTCGATTCCAGCACGTTGACTTCGAGATCGGGTGATTTGATCTCCTGATCCTGCGTAGCGGCATAGAATCCGTTCTTGATGTAGTCGTGCTCCGCCGTGGAGTTCTTTTGCAGTTGACCACGGGCGACATGGTGATTGGTGAGCACGAGACCATCCGCGCTAATGAACGATCCCGATCCGCCGTCGTTGAAGCGGGCGCACGCGAGTTGGAGATGGCGCAGCCACTCCGCGGAGGGCACAAAGTTGTAGCGTTCCTTCAGCTGCTTGGCGGGAATATTGTCAAATGTCCACATCCCCTCATCAGCGATAAGAAGAGAAGCGCCGAGGAGAACGGGGAGCAATGAGAAGAAGAGTCGAGGACGTGGCATAAGGTCCCTTCAGGTAAGGTTGGCCGGAAGCGCCAGTTTAGCCTAAAAAGACCCGTCGTGCCACAGATTGAGAATGGAGTTCAGACCTAGGGCAGCGTGTAAGTGACGCCCGATGTGAACTGAAAGGAGTTCTTTTTAAAGCCGGTGGGCGGGTTGTTGAGGAACGTATCGATGGTTCCGATTGTGATCGCCAGGCGTTTATAGATGGGAAGGGTCAAATTCAAGCCTGCATTTGTCGAATAGGCGCTCAGATTGTTCCAGGAAGGCGTAATGGTAAGAAATTCGTTCAGGAAAATGTTTTTCGGGAGCTTGGTGTTATAGGTTTCCCCAAACACGGAACCAATTAAGGAGTTGCTATACGGCGCCGCCATCGAAACTGGAGGTTTTCCGGTGGCCTCGATGATCAGGATCGGATTGAATTTCTGATTGATGTAATCCAAACTCGCCCGGAGGTTTAATTCCTGATTGGCGTCCTTGACGACTGTCAAGCCGATTCCGGCGCCATAGGTTTGCTGCAGATCGAGACCTTGGGAAATGTTGTGGTCCCAAGCGCCGGAGCCAAAATAAAACACCCTGGGGCTAAAGTATTGGTCCCGCTCGGCCTCGGCATGAAAAAGCGAGGTCTTGATCGTCGGCGTGTCGGGCTGGCTTAGTGAGCCGTAAGCGGAGTTGAAACTCACCGTTGTGCGATTTTCCGGCTCCAGCCAGTCATCGTTAGGGACGGTCCGAACAAGACTGATTGCGCTGGTGATCGTGCGGTTTTTCTGCGTGGCCAGCACCAGCGACACTCCGGCCGTCGCCGACCCCTTCCAGTTCTGAAAGAAGTTGGGCGGGGCTAGCAGGTCCTTTGTAAAAGTGGGTTCGTCAACAATAAAGCGGGTACTGCCAAGCGGGACGGTTTGCTGTGGTGCGGAGGGGGCGGCGCTTACCGTAACCTGCTGGTTCTCGATCCTGATGGGACCTTGCGGAATGCCTGACCGACTTTCGTGCTTGCCGATAACGACATTTTTGCCGATAACGGCGAATTGGCGGGGCGAGTGAATTTCCTTTACTTTGCTGACATCCACCGTGATCTCGCCGGCCATATCGCTTTTGAAAACGACCGACGATCCCACGATGCGCTCCAGGTGGCCGATCAGTTTTTCTCCATTGTTGAAAAGAAGTACATCGGCCTCGGAATTGCTCTTGCTTGTGGCTGGATTCTGGGACTTTTGTGCAAACGCATGAGAAACACCTGTGAGAAGCAGGCAATACAGAACTGTCCGACGTACCGGGAGTAAACCAAGTAAGATATATTTCATTTTTTCTTAGGGGAGCATATATAATTCTATTCCTTTTCCTTATGAGCTACAAAGTGAGTTATACAGTAACATCGATGAACATCGATATAGTTCAAAACAAGTGGTATTCGAGTGAAAACATGGCTACACTCGAACTCATTAGAGGCCTATTTAAGGCAGTTGCAAGGGGTTATGAGAATCATATTATTGATTGCTGTTATAAATACTTGTATTTTGTCCCAAACTGTCGCGTTATTTCAGCCAGAATCTCCAGCCGTCGGTCCGTTTCCAGCGGATGCATTGACAACAGCAAATACGAGCCAAAACACCGGGCGACAAATCAATCTGCCTGCCCCTGAAGGTTGTGCCGTATCGCCGGGTTTAACGGTTTGTCAAGACACGACCCTTTTAAATCAGTTGGATGGTTTCAGTATCAACGCCCGAACGAACGTTTGTTTTTCCGATGCGATCGATCCCAATACTCTGAAAGCTGGCATTTGGTACATCGCGCTGGACTCGGTGCAGTTCCCGGTGTCCATTAATCAGGTTCTTTACGACCCGTCCAGCCGCTGCGCTTACTTCAAGCCTGATCGTGTGCTCGACCAGCAGTCACGTTACCTGCTGGTGGTCAGCAACAGCGTCCGGAATGCGGGCGGCCACCCCATACAGCCTGATTCGGCATTCAGGACGTGCATATCTGCGGCTAAAAGCGATTACTGCGCGGCGCTGAGCCAGGCGTTACAGACACCCGAGGCACTGCTCAGGGGCGCGTGGGGCAACCGAGTGGTTGCAGCTTCGGTGTTTACAACGATGAGCGCAACCACATGGCTGGAAAAGGCGCGGCGCTTTGTCGATTCGCATCAGCCACCGGTTGTGGTGCCCGCGGGAAACACAACTTCGTTTTCTCTGGCAGACTTGAAGAGCTTCACTTACATGCCGGAGGACAACAAGAGCCCGCAAACCGAGGTAGACATTCCTCTGAGTGTCCTTTCGGATGTGGACCGGGTCGTGTTTGGATTCTATTTATCTCCCAACTTCCTCAGCGTGAGCGGACCTCTGGCAGGATCGATTCCGGCGATGCCCACCAACGAGCCTATCGCGAGTCCTACGCCGGTTCCCGGTGTTCCGCAAGGGACACCCGCAGGCTATGAGCCGATATCGTTCCACGTCTTTTTGCCGCCGGCGAGCAAGCTTCCCGGCGATGGCCATGGATTTCCAGTAGTGATTTACGGGCATGGATTGGGCGACAACCAGTTTGGGGCCCCGACTTTTATCGCGTCCACGCTGGCTTCACGTGGTTTCGCCACACTCGCCATTGAAATTACCGGGCATGGATTTGGGCCCGGTGGCACCGTTAAGCTGTCAGGCAAAGAGGGCAACGTTTCCGTCGTTTCCACTCCCGGGCGCGGGATAGCGCTTTCGCCGGACGGCCCTATCGGAGCGTCGGACGGCTGTATATTACCGGGGCCGCTGGCGGTGAGGGATTGCGCGCGGCAAACAGCAGTGGATCTATTCGCCCTGGTGCAGACGATACGCGAGACGAATGGCCTGGGCATGGATCTCGATCCCGATCGGATCTATTACGTCGGGCAATCGTTCGGCTCCATTTACGGTACGTTGACCCATGCCGTGGAACCGGGAATTCGCGCTGCCGTCCTAAATGGCGATGGCGCACCGTTCTCCGACGACGCACGACTGGCGATTTCCGGCCGGCCACTGGGGGACGTTTACCTGGGGACGAATAGTCCAGTTCTTTTCAATGTCCCTCCAGCTCAGCCACAGATGTATTTTCATGATCAATTCAACGACAACTATGTTTACCGTGACGCTCCAGTTGCAGTAAACGAGGTACCGGGAGCGCTGGAGATCCAAGCGGCATTTGAAGCCGCGGAATGGCTAAACGTGGTGGGCGATCCGTTAAGTTTTGCCCCGCACCTGAAATCGGAACCGCTGGCTGACATGGCTCCCAAGCAGACGATGTTTCAGTTCGGGTACGGCGATCTGGAAGTTCCTAATCCGATGAACTCGCGAGTGATCCAGGCAGCGAATGCTGTTTTTTCCTCGTGGTACTTTCGGTTCGACCGCGCGGTCGCCCTTCATCCGGAGCTCCTGGTCGTCACGTATGCGGGCGTAAGCTTTCCTATTCTTCCGCATCGAATCTTAAGCAACCCAACAATATTTGATCCCGCGCTTGCGGCCGAGACATCGATTGCGCTGGCCGAGCAGAAACAGGTTGCCAGTTACTTTGCAGCAGACGGGAAATCCAACCCGGATCCCAATCAGTTCCTGGATGGAGGTCCATACGCGGGGGTGCGGCTGTTCGATGTTCCCTGGCAGCTGCCAACGCACTTGAACTTCATCCAGATTGCACCGTGAAAGCGATCGGCACGAATAGTTCGAGCAGAGCTCCGAGGGGAGAGCAGCCACTCCGAACGCGCCAATTCCTCAGACAAACTGCTGGAACTACCTATGCCATTGCTCTCCCTGGTGCATCACGCTAACAATGAAGTTCAGAGCGGGGCGAACATGAATCGGAAAAACTGGTCGAACTTATTCATTTTTATGGGAGCGCTGAATGTGGCACTCGGTGTTGTGCCGAGCAATCCAGTAAAGATTGTGAGCTGGATCGCTGTTCCGTTGTGCGTGGCTATGGGCGTTATCGCCAGACGGCGCATGATTTGAAGAGCAGCTTTATTTTCGAACCACGGTTGTTCGTGCCAGCCGGTCACCCAGTCTGCGGCCAGTAGCAAAGAACAGGATGACTTCGATCCCAAGGATCACGACCGCGAGGATCATTTCAAAGAAGATTCCAACAATCGGAATCATACCTACCAATCCAGGGAGAGCGAACGGCAAGTTACGTAGGATCTTTTGACCGGTGCTGGCGGGACCGCCATCTTCACGAACCACCAGGCTCCCCGTCACCATCTTCCCCAGGCTCGCTCCGGTGATATCGCGCAACAACCAATAACAGGCGGAAAGAAAGCCGTGCACGATCCAGCCAAGGACGGGCAACAAGTTGATTAACCCCAGAAACAGACTCGGAATAACGTCGATCAGGAAACCGATGCTGCGTCTGGTTTTGTCTTCCGGCCTGACGGCGAGGGCATTGTCGACGGAATAGGGAAGGCCGGCACCTGCTGCGGCCGCCCCGGGAGAAGTGAATTCAGAACCAGGGCCGGGATTGTACGGCATAGAGGGCTCCTTTATGGACGGATCATAGCATCGCAGGAGGGTCGAGCGGAACTACAGGATCGGGCTGAACCAGCTTTTCGAGGAGAATCGGGAGATCCCATGCGAGACTGTGGCGCACACCGTTGATGAACAGACCCGGCGTGCCGTAGACGCCATTCTGTACTCCTCGCCTGAAGTTCTCGCGCACGACGTCTTCAAAAGTTCGATGCTTCAGATCGTAAGCAAATCGCTTCACGTCGAGAGACAGCTTGTCGGCATATCGGATCAGGTCCTTACTTTTCAACGCATGCTGATTTTCAAACAGGTGGCAATGCATCTCCCAGAAGCGGCCCTGCGCTCCGGCGGCCTCGGCAGCTTCGGCGGCCAACTGCGCGTTCACATGGAGTCCAGATAGCGGATAGTGGCGGAAGACAATACGCAGTTGAGCACCCAGCTGCGAGCGGATTTCGCGCAGGATAAGAAACAGACGGCCGCACTCAGGACACTCGTAATCACCATATTCGACGAGCGTGTAGATTGCTTCCGAATCGCCTTCGACATGGTCATCGGGCTGAATCGGCAGGAGCAGGTGCGACAGATCTACGCCTTTACTGGCCATGCGCTCCGCACCGGGTTTTGTGTTCACGCAAACGCAAGCTCCAGCCGGTCCACGTAACACCAGCCCCAGTTTTCTCCTGCCTCCAGGGAACGCATAATGGGATGCGACGTCTCATGAAAGTGTTTTGTCGCGTGCTTGTTTTTTGACGAGTCGCAACAGCCGACGTGGCCACAGCTGAGGCATAGGCGGAGATGCACCCAGCGATCCCCCATTTTGAGGCACTCTTCACAGCCCTGAGTGTGGGGCGACACTTCGTGAATCTGATCTAAATGTTGGCAGTGTTTCATACGGTCTCCTCCTTCTTGCTGAACGGAAGGCGCACCTGAAAACGCGTTTCACCGGGGCGCGATTCAAACTGCACCTGGCCGTGGTGGTTTTGCACGATCCGATAGACGGCATCGAGCCCCAGGCCGGTGCCTTCACCGGCGCCCTTGGTCGTGAAGAACGGTTCGAAGATGCGGCTCTGGATTTCGGCGGGAATGCCTGGGCCATTATCGACGATTTCCACGAGAGCGCAATTCGGTTCGCGGGCGGTGCGGATACGAAGTTCTCCCTTGCCGTTCATCGCGTCCACAGCGTTGGCAATGAGATTCGTCCAGACCTGATTCAACTCACTACCGCGGGCACAAACCAGAGGAATCGTCCGATCGTAATCGCGGATGACGGAGACCCCATTCTTCAGGCGGTGCTTCAACATGATGAGGGTGTTCTCAATGCCGGCATGGACATCCACTTCCTGCTCCGGCGTCTGGTCCATGTAGGAGTATTCTTTGACGGCGCGGACGAGTTCCGAGATCTTGCCGGTGCTGCTTTCGATCTCCTCCACCAGCCGGCTAATTGTGAAGGACGCAGTAAGCTTTATCAGCACGTTCGACAGCAGCTCCGGCGGAACGCGGGAGGCGACTTCCTCAAGCGTGCTTTGTTTACAGCCGGCATCGACCAATGCGGCGGCCAGTTGCCAGGCATCTGGAACATTGCGCTTTTGCAGCCATAGGGCAAACTCTTCTTCCCGGTCGCTGCGCTCCAGGGTGTCGAGGGCTTCGTGCGGCCCCGCCTGCTGGGCCCAGTCGCATTCCAGACGAGCTAGAAACACTCGCGCGTCAGCCTGCAAGGCGTGCTTATCCAGCATGAGGTTCGCCGTTCTCAACGAGAGAACAGAATTACGCAGCGTGTCGGCCGCACGGCGGGCCGCCGCAGCAGGGTTATTCAATTCGTGCGCCAGCCCGGCGGACAACTTGCCGAGAGCCATCAGTTTTTCGCGTTGCTGATCTATCTTGGCGGTTTCGCGTATGCGATCCGAGAGTAGCCCCACCAAGCGGTCGCCGAGCACAGGTATGCGCTCCAGCATTTCAGGAAAACGATCTTTCGGGAGTGATCCCACACGGCTGGGAAGAATAGCGCGAACCGTGTTGGGGAAGTGTGTGAGCCGTGAATAGGGAAGCATTCCGGTCACCTGTCCCGTACGCGCGGTAAAAATCCGGCCTTCTCCTAAGCCGCGACTTTCGCGTTGCCCGCGCAGCTCACCTTCAAATATGACGAAGAGACGATCAGCGGGCGAATCCTCCTTCAGGAAGATCTCACGCGGCTGCACGTCTACGACAGTCATTTGCGAAGCGAGCCACTCCAGCTGATCAGGACGGAGGTCCGAGAAGACCGGAATAGACCGCAACTCTTCAACGCCGGGCCTTTCGGCAATCAGGGTTTCACTTTCGCCGCTATTCATTCCGCTATACCTTGCTTAAGTACTGATGAACAAATTGGATGGCGACCGAGCCCTCGCCCACGCCGGAGGCCACGCGTTTGATCGATCCGTGGCGGACGTCACCCACGGCAAAAATGCCAGGCACACTGGTTTCCAGCAGACCGGGGTCCCGTTCCAGCGTCCAGCTCCTGGGCGGCTTTCCTTCCTTCATCAGATCGGTACCAGTCAAGACGAAGCCGCGATTATCGCGGCAAATGGTTCCGTCCAGCCAATCGGTTCGTGGCTCCGCGCCAATGAAGATAAACAAAGAGGACGCTGGGACGGTGGAGCGGCTACCTGTCCGGCTGCACTCAATCGTGATCGACTCCAGGCGCTCCTCCCCATGAACCTCAACCACACTGGTGTGGCTCTCGACGGAAATGTTATCTGTGGCTTCAATCTCATCGATGAGGTACTTGGACATGGACGCTCCCAGCGATTCGCCACGGATGAGCATCACGACGCGGCGGGCGTAACGCGAGAAGTTCAAAGCGGCCTGTCCAGCCGAATTAGCTCCGCCTATCAGGTAAACATCTTCGTCACGGCACGAAAGCGCCTCGCTTGATCCAGCACCGTAATAAACGCCCGCGCCCTGAAGATGGTCTATGCCGGGGATGTTCAGTTTGCGCCATTGAACGCCGGTGGCGATCATCAGCGCGTTGCACGATACCTGGCCCCCGTCGGCGAGCTTCAACATCCGGTAGGGTCCCTCGATAGCGATCCCAGTGACCTCCAGAGGGGAAAGGATCTCGGCACCGAACCGCCGCGCCTGAGCAACTGCCCGGCGAGCCAGATCGTCACCACTCAAGCCGGAGGGAAACCCAAGATAATTCTCGATCCGGGAGCTGAGGCCGGCTTGCCCTCCCGGCGCCTCGCGTTCCACGATGACGGTCCGGAGCCCTTCCGACGCGCCGTAGACAGCCGCGGCGAGGCCCGCCGGACCTCCGCCTACGATCGCCAAATCGTAGA
The DNA here is from genome assembly GCA_035475295.1 of Bryobacteraceae bacterium. Lineage (GTDB taxonomy): Bacteria > Acidobacteriota > Terriglobia > Bryobacterales > Bryobacteraceae > Bog-105. The sequence continues at coordinate 37,307 of DATIMM010000123.1, read as the reverse complement.
AGTCATTTCCCGCGCGAGTATGCAAGCCAATCTTCTCCGCGATTTGTGCCTGCGTCGGCTCCTCCATGGTGACGCCGTCGGGAAACAACGCGAGCGGCAGATGGGGTTGCTCGGCTCCGAAGGAATCCACAATTCGCTGGATCTCCGGTTCCCTGTCGGCGGCCTCCACATCGAGCCACTGATACGGCACGTGATTGCGGGCCAGAAATTCACGCAGTTGATAAGAGCGGGGCGACCATCGCGCACCGAGCACCCGCAGTCCCTCATAGGGCGGCCGGAATGAGGCTTGCCATTCCTCCAGCAGGTCGTCGAGCACGGGGTACAGGTTCTGCTCCGGCGGGTCCCACGGCTTCAACAGGTAATGATTGAGCTTTACTTCGTTGATGGCGCGAATGGCCGCATCGGTGTCGGCATAGGCCGTTAGCAGAACGCGCTTGGGATCGGGATACTTTTTTATCGCGCGAGAAAGGAACTCGATTCCATTCATCTGCGGCATGCGATGATCCACAACGAAGAGCGCAATGGGTTCGTTCTTGGCCTCCAGCTTTTGAAGAAGGTCGAGCGCGGCCTGGCCGGAGCCAGCGGCGAGCACGCGATAGTTTTCAGCATAATGGCGGCGCAGGTCCCGTTCTACTGCCCTTAGGACATCGGGGTCGTCGTCCACCGCGAGAATGACTGGCCGTGCCATTTACTTGCTCCTTTGACCGCTGGAATCTAATGGCATTGATGGTTCGCCTTCCCACGGAGTTGCCCAAAAGTGAGGCGACGAACCATGTTGTCTTTGGCGAGACTTCAACTCTATCAGGATTAGACAACAAACGGGTCATTCCCATCGCCGTACGTAATCTTTCAAACGATAGGAATTCCATGCCAACCGTCGAGCCTGCTGCGGGAGCCGAGAGGATAATGCACTGAATGAGGCGCCCAGTGGAACCGTCACGCTGGGGTCTGCCAAACACTTAAGATAAGCCAGTCGTCAACAAAAGAAAAGGAGCCCGCGAAGGCTCCCTTTCCTAACAGTTGTAGAAACAGCTTACTGCTGCGGGGGGTTCGGCGCGGCTCCTGCGGGAGGCGCCGGCTGACTTGTGGAGTTGCCTGTCGTGCTAGGGGAAGACGGGGTGGATGTACCTTGTCCCGACTGCGTGGCTCCGGGAGAAGAAGTGGCACCGGACTCAGAGCCCGCCAGCCCTTGGTTCACCAGCAGCTTCACTTCCACGCGACGGTTCATCTTGCGTCCTGCTTTCGTACTGTTGTCCGCCGCAGCGTGCGACGTGCCCATTCCCGCCGGTGTCAAGATTCTTGGGATAGGAATGTTGCCCTGCTGTTCGAGGTACTGCATAACGGCGTTCGCGCGTCGCTCACTGAGCTGCTGATTCAAGCGCACGTTCCCTGTTGTATCGGCAAAACCGGCAACTTCAATCACATATCCCTTAGATGCGAGAGCTTTCTGCGCCAGATCGTCGAGATCCTTTTTCGCGTCATCGCTTAGGGTGGCGCTGTTGATCTTGAAGTAAACGGTGGTGGATGCCGTCGGCTGATAGTTGTCGAGGTCGGATACGCGTCTATTTACAGTGCTTACGCCCTGGTTGGCCTGTTCGGCAACACCGCGTACCTGGCCCACCTGCTGCTGAGTCTGCTTTTCTGTACTTTCCAGCTCGCCCTGACGCGATTCAATCTGCCCGGCCCGATTTTCGAGTTGACCCTGCCGGCCTTCCAGCTGTCCTGTCCGGGACTCAATGGGACCGACCCGCGCGTCAACTTGCTTCGAGGTGCGCATCGAGTTGGGATCGAAGGTCACCTTGTCCGCTACCAGATCGCCTTTCTCATTTCCTTTTCCGTCGGCTTCCACGCGCAATCCGGGCACCAGCGCGGTGACGTCCATGGTGTGCTTTCCGAGACCAAACATGCCGTGCTTCATCTGGATTTTAGTCGCATTGGAAAGGTCGATGGTGCTGATGGCGTTGTCGTCATCGTCGCGCAGCTTGAGTGTGTTTCCGTCATGCGAAAGAATGATCCCTTTTACTTTCGAATGTTGGTCTGCTGTAAAGGTTCGTGTATTCGGCTCTACCGCGAAGGCGAGAGTGGCCGCTAATAGTCCTTGCGCCGAGATGGCCAAGCAAATCTTGGCCTTTTTAGATCCTAGTAGATAGCTCATGGATTCCCTCAATAATATATCCCTGCACTTTGGGTTCGCACGGATGTTAGCCCGTTCACATCAAAAAACGATGGCACTAATGTAGTTAGACGTCCACCATTTGGATAGGTGACCCTTGTTTTCACGCCAAAGCTATGGTACTGAGGCAAAGTATATATCCAGAGTGACGTGAACGAGTGCGTTGCTGCATCTAAAAAACAAGGAAATTACAGGATGACGGAAAAAGCTACATTTGGAGCCGGATGCTTTTGGGGCGTGGAATCGGCCTTTCGCGAAATCGATGGCGTGGTGGATGCGCTGGTAGGGTACGAGGGCGGGCATACTGAAAACCCCACCTACAAGGACGTTTGTACCGATAGAACCGGTCACGCCGAGGTGGTTGAAATCGAATACGACCCGTCCAAGGTCAGCTACGACCAACTCTTAAACATCTTCTGGAACGAACATGATCCGACCCAGGTGAACCGGCAGGGGCCCGACTTTGGAACTCAGTATCGGACGGTGATTTTCTATCACACCCCCGAACAAGAGCGAATTGCCCGAGCCTCCAAGGAAGCGTTGGAAAAGTCGGGACGATTTTCGCGGCCCATCGCCACCGAGATCGTGCCCGCCCAGACCTTCTATCGGGCGGAAGACTATCATCAGCAATACCTGGCCAAACGCGGCCTGCGGCACTGCCACATCTAGACAACTTACAAGGCGGCGCTACTCATCTGGTCGGCGCGCGGTTTATTTTTGGAAAGCGAAGCGGTGCTCGGCTTACCGGGCCGTTGCGGTTGCAGCGCCTTCTGCTTGAAGAACTCAATCGTGACCGTGAGTCCTTCATCAAGGGATACCTTTGGTTCCCAGCCCAGCACCCGTTTTGCTTTTGCGATGTCCGGCTTGCGGATCTTCGGATCGTCAGCGGGAAGGGCCTTATACTCTATTCCGACCTTGCCATCGAAGCGCGCCTGGATATGCTGCGCAAACTTCAGGATTGACATTTCGATTGGGTTGCCCAGATTCACCGGATACACCTCATCCGATTCGCTGAGCAGCAACAGACCGTCCACAAGATCCGAGACATAGCAGAAGCTTCGTGTTTGCGATCCATCCCCGAAGACCGTAAGAGGCGCACCCCGCAGGGCCTGGTCGATGAAAGCGGGCACTACCCTGCCGTCGTTCAACGCCATGCGTGGACCGTAAGTATTGAAAATGCGCGCAATATTCGATCGCACGCCATAGGTCCGGTGATACGCCATCGTGTAGGCTTCGGCATAGCGCTTGCTCTCGTCGTAGCAGGAGCGCAGTCCCACCGGATTCACATTTCCCCAATACGTTTCCGACTGCGGATGTTCGAGCGGGTCGCCGTAGCACTCCGACGTGGAGGTCAGCAGAAAGCGCGCCTCGTGCTGCCGTGCCAGCTCCAGCATGTTTCGCGTTCCGGTGGAACCGGATTCCAGGGTTTCAATAGGATGATTCAGATAATCGACAGGACTGGCGAGAGACGCCAGATGAAAAACCCGGTCAACTTTTCCGTCAATGGTGACGGGCGTACACACATCATGTTGAACAAACTCGAAGGCGGGATTGGCGGCGAAATGCTCTACGTTCTCGTAGTGACCAGTGATGAAGTTGTCAAGACCGACAACCTGGTGTCCCTGACCGATGAGCCGGTCGCAAAGATGTGATCCAATGAAGCCTGCGGCTCCGGAAATGACATATCGCACGTTCTTTTATGCTACTAGAACGGTGGGCGAAACACGTATGCGCGACGAGGGATGTTAAGCATGCAGGCGCACGGCGCGTGGTTTGACAAACTACCGCTCGCGGCGCTCGTGGCGATCTCGGTTCTTCTATTCTGGCTGCGATTTCAGAGAGTGGCCGTTCGAATTCTTCGCGCCCGCAAGGATGACGATTTTCAGTTGGGCTCCCTGGGCGGCCGGGCTTGGAATTTTTTCCTCAATGTTCTTTGCCAGGCCAAGGTCATTCGCGAACGCCCTCTTCCGGGGTTTGCGCACGCCGTGGTGTTTTGGGGGTTCTGCGCGTTCGCTTTGGTGACCTTGAATCACCTGGCGTCCGGTTTTGGCCTCCCGTTCCTGAGCCGCACAACGTGGTTTGGACGCGCTTATTTTTGGTTTGTATTCGTTTTTGCCGCGGCGGTGGCGGTGGCCATTGCCGGACTGGCCTTTCGCCGGTTCGTCATACGTCCCCGCTGGCTAGGCCCAGTTTCTTACGAATCCGGCGTGATTGCCCTGTTGATCTTCGTCCTGATGGTTACGTACATGGGCGCGTTATGGGTTCCGGAGCCGTCCCTGGGGGGGCGACTCTTATGGTGGATACATACGCTCGCATTGCTAGCGTTCCTTCCGCTTATTCCCCACACGAAGCATCTTCACCTTATGCTGAGTCCGGTTACTATCTTCCTGGACCGCAATGATTTCAGCCACATTCCTCCGCTCTCAGACGATGAGGATTTTGGCCTTCACACAGGCAAGGACATTACGCAACTGACCGCATTGCAAGCGTACTCCTGCGTGGAATGCGGCCGGTGCACGGAACACTGCCCGGCCAACAACACCGGCAAGGAGCTTAACCCGAAGCTGATCGCATTAGGGCTGCGCTCCTATCTGAACGAGTTTGGGAATGCGAACGAAACGCCTATTTTGAGTGCGACCGTGTCCCAAACCGCCGTTTTCCAGTGCACTACGTGTGGGGCCTGCGAATACCAGTGCCCGGTGGGCATCCAGCATCTGCCGATGATCATCGGTCTGCGCCGTGGTGCCGTGAATACGGGCACGTGGGAGGACGAGCACGGCACAAAGCTCTTTCTGAATCTGGAGCGGAATGGCAACGCGCTCGGCTTTTCGCAATCCGAACGGGACAAGTTCATTGCGAAGGAGGAACTGCTTTTCTTCGATGGAACTCAGGAGTACTGTCTTTGGCTGGGCTGCATGGGCGCCTACGATCCCAAGGGCCGCGAGATCATCGCCTCCTTTGCGACGATTATGAGGCATCTGGGCACCTCATTCGGAGTGCTAAAGAAGGAACGGTGTACGGGAGATCCAGCGCGGCGCTTGGGGAACGATCTCGTCTTCGGGCAGCTTGCCGAAACCAACATCGCCGCGCTGCAACAGGCCGGCGTAAAGAGGATCGTTTCTATTTGCCCCCACTGCGTCAGAACGATCGCCGAAGACTGGCGCGAATACGGCGTCCAGGTCGAGATTGAACACCACAGCGAGTTCCTGGCGCGTCACGCTGCGCAACTTCCCGGTAGCGATCCCACGAGTCAGCGAGTTGTCTTCCACGATCCCTGCTATCTGGGCCGCTATCGTGGGAGCTACGATCCGCCCCGTGAAGTGATCGCGAAGAGTGCCGCCGTCATTGACCCGCCACGGGCGAGAGAGCGTTCTTTTTGCTGTGGCGCGGGTGGCGGACTCGTATTCCTGGGCGAGGAGACCGGCGATCGTGTCAGTCACGCCCGTGCGAAGGAGTTGGCCGCCACGGGTGCAGAGGTTATCGGCGCGGCCTGCCCCTTCTGCAACACAATGCTGCGCGACGCTCTGGCGGCCACGTCGGAGCATCCGCCGGAACTGCTCGATATCGCCCAGATCGCGGCACAGCAGATTCGCGCTACGCCGAAACCGGCAATTCAATAATTTTCGCCTGCAACGGCAGACTGCTCAAGTCCAGTCGCGCCACCGTAATGGGTAGCCGGAACCGGCGTGGCCCCGCGCTGCCCGGATTGATGTACAACACACCTTTGCGCTCGGTCTGGGACGGTTTATGCGAGTGCCCGCTCACTACGATTTGAAAACCCGCTGCCACCGGGTCAAGGTCGAGGTCATTCACATCATGCAAGATGTAGATCAGAGTGGGCCCTGCTTCCACAATCTCGGTAGGCGGAAGGGAAGAGCAAGGAGGATCTTTGTCTATATTGCCCCGGATTGCCACGGTAGGCGCAACGCTCTGAAGTGCATCCAGAATCTCTGGCCTTCCCACGTCGCCCGCGTGAATGATCAGTTCCGCGCCTTTCAGCGCAGCAAGAGCTTCGGGCCGCATCAGACCGTGCGTATCGGAAATCAGCCCGATGTGACGCACGGTCTTCATGCCCGCCCAGGAGTTTAGCCCCGCAAGCCGTCTACAAACTTGTGAATGCGGTCGAGTCCGCGCTCCAACTCCGTCATGGATGTGGCGTAGGAGATGCGGACGTGATCGTCCGTACCGAACGCTTCGCCAGGAACGACCGCCACCTGGGCTTGTTCCAGAAGCGCCGTGGCGAACTGCAGGGAGTTCTTCACCTTTTCGCTTCGATAGGCGACGCTGACATTGGGGTAAGCGTAGAACGCGCCCTTTGGCATCGTGATCGAAACGCCGGGAATCTGGAGAAGGCGATTGACGACAAAGTCGCGGCGACGACGATACTCGGCGAGCATGATCCCGATAGAATCCTGCGGGCCCCGCATGGCTTCCACAGCCGCTTTCTGTGCTATCGACGTCGGGTTGGAGGTACTGTGGCTTTGCAGCTTCATCATCGCTCCGATAATAGGCGCGGGAGCCAGCGCAAAACCTATGCGCCATCCCGTCATCGCGTACATTTTCGAGAGCGAGCCGGCTACGAGCACCGTGTCCTTGGCTTTAGGCGAGGCGGCAATGGAGAACGGCGTTCCATCGTAGACAAAGTGGCTGTAGCATTCATCGGTCAGCAGAAATATATCGCGCCGGGACGTTACATCCAAAATTTTTTGAAATTCTTCTTTCGAGAGCACGGCCCCGCTCGGATTGGAAGGCGAGTTGATGATGACCAGCTTTGTCTTCGGCGTGATATGCCGTTCGATCATGGCCGCGGTCACTTCGAAGCCGGCCTTTTCATCGGTTTCCACAAAGACACAAACACCGCTGGCGTAGTTCACCACGTCTTTATACGTCACCCAGTAGGGCACGGGAATGATCACCTCATCGCCCGGATCGATCAGCGCCTGCATCAGGTTGAAGATGGCGTGCTTGCCGCCAACGGTCACCATGCATTCCTGCGGCGAGTAGTTCGTGCCGAAATCCAGGCGATGACGTTCGCAGATTGCCTCGCGCAACTCTTGCGTGCCGCCCGTATTGGTGTACTTTGTGAAGTTCGCCGCCAGGGCCTTAACCGCGGCCTCTTTGATGTTGTCGGGCGTGGGGAAATCGGGCTCCCCTGCTCCAAAATCCACCACGTCCGCGCCTTCGCGGCGCAGGCGGTCCGCGTCTGCGGCTACCTTCATGGTGGAGGACACGCTGATGGTTGAAATACGTGCGGCGATCTCGCCAGTGGTTTGCATAGTACTCTTTTGAATTTACCGTGTTTCGGAATTCACTTCCGCAGTTTGCGATGAAGACGCTCCGCAACCGAGGGCGGAACGAAGCTGCTCACGTCACCGCCCAGCGTAAAAATTTCTTTGATCATACGCGAACTGACGTAAGAAAACTCCTCGCCTGCCATCAGAAAAATCGTCTCGGTTTCAGGCCGCAGCCGCCTGTTCATGAGCGCCATCCGCAGCTCGGCCTCGTAGTCCGAGATGGCACGAATGCCCCGCACGATCACGTTCGCCCCGCGCCTGGCGGCATAGTCCACCAGCAGGCCGTCAAACGCGTCCACCTCAACATTCATTGTCTCCCGCGTGACTTCGCGAATCATTTCCACGCGTTCCTCAACGGCGAACAAGGGCTGTTTTTGGGAATTCTTGAGGACCGCTACCACCAAACGTCCAGCCAGCTTCGCCGACCGTGAAATCAGGTCCAGGTGACCGTTCGTCAACGGGTCGAACGAGCCAGGATAGATAGCAACAATCTGCTTCACAGAAGACGTTTCCGCATCTTGGGGCATGATATCTGAAACACTAAAGTGTAACGGACTTTGCAACTACTCCCATGAATCCAAGCCAGATTTTCGATTCCGAAGACTCTTCTATCTTCAATGTTCAAACGCATGCCCCAGGCCCGGCCGGGGCGCTCCCCATCACCCCTGACATGCTGATCGCCGAGCCCTCCGGCAATTTGTTCGGCCTTTCGCAGAACGTAGGAATGGGTTGGAATCCGGCGGCGCTGGCCGGCGACCAGGTACTCATCTTAAGCACTCACGGCGGAGTACGCGCCGACGACGGGACGCCGATTGCTTTGGGCTATCACACAGGCCACTGGGAGGTGGGATTGCTGGTCGCGGAAGCCGCCCGAGAGCTAAAAAGGCATCGTGCCGTCCCGTTTGCCGGAGCCTGCACCGATCCTTGCGACGGCCGCTCCCAGGGAACGCCGGCAATGTTCGATTCCCTTCCCTACCGTAATGACGCTGCTACGATTTTCCGCCGGCTGATTCGTTCCCTGCCCACGCGTACCGGCGTAATCGGGGTGGCGACCTGTGACAAGGGGCTTCCCGCCATGATGATGGCCCTTGCCGGCACGCGGGACCTTCCCTGCGCGCTGGTTCCGGGAGGTGTGACGCTGATGCCGGAGCACGGCGAGGACGCGGGAAAAGTACAAAGCATCGGAGCCCGCTTCGCGCATCACCAGATTTCACTCGAGGAGGCCGCGGAAGCCGGTTGCCGCGCCTGCGCCTCTCCGGGAGGCGGCTGTCAGTTCCTGGGAACCGCCGCCACCTCGCAGGTCGTCGGCGAGGCATTGGGCTTGTCCCTCACGCATTCCGCGCTTGCGCCATCGGGTCAGTCCGTCTGGGCCGATATGGCACGCCGTACCGCACGGGCTGTTTTGCGTTTGAAGCAGACAGGCCTCCGCACGCGCGACATTGTCACGAGTGCCGCCATCGAGAACGCCATGGTCCTGCATGCCGCGTTCGGAGGGTCCACCAATCTGCTGCTCCACGTTCCCGCCATCGCTCACGCCGCAGGACTGCCGCGGCCCAGGGCGCAGGACTGGGCGCACGTTAACAGCCGTATTCCGCGCCTGGTGGACGCGCTGCCCAACGGACCCCGGAACCATCCGACGGTCCAGGTCTTCCTGGCAGGGGGCGTTCCGGAAGTGATGCTCCACCTGCGGCGCGCCGGTCTTCTGAACACGAAGGCTTTGACGGCTTCCGGCGAGACGCTGGATTCCTCGCTCGACTGGTGGGAGCAATCCGAGCGCCGGGCGAACTTCCGCGCACGGCTCGTGGAGCTCGACGGGATCGATCCGGACGACGTAATTCTATCGCCCGACTCGGCTCGTTCGCGGGGCCTCACGTCTACGGTCTGCTTCCCGCACGGAAATCTTGCGCCCGAGGGCTCGGTTGTCAAAAGCACCTCGATCGATCCTACTGTGGTGGATCCGGACGGCGCATACCGCAAGCGTGGGCCGGCCCGCGTATTCGTGGCCGAGCACGACGCCATCACTGCTATCAAGAGCGGTGAGATTCGGGATGGCGACGTACTTGTTCTCATCTGCCGGGGGCCGATGGGATCGGGAATGGAAGAGACTTACCAGATCACCTCCGCGCTGAAACATCTCACGTTTGGGAAGCACGTAGCTGTGCTTACCGATGCGCGTTTCAGTGGGGTTTCTACGGGGGCTTGTGTGGGCCATATTTCGCCGGAGGCCCTGGCGGGCGGGCCTATCGGCAAACTCCGCGAAGGGGACTTTATCGAAATCGTGATCGATCGCAACAAGTTGGAAGGCCATGTGAATCTGATTGGTGAAAACGGCGAGGTCTTTGACGCCGCGGAAGGCGAGCGACGCCTGCAGAATCGTTCTTTGCGAAATGATCTGCAGCCCGACCCCTTGCTTCCGGCCGACACGCGCCTGTGGGCTGCGCTCCAGCAGGCAAGCGGAGGAATCTGGGGCGGGTGTGTTTACGACGCGGACGCGATTATTGCAAAGCTCAGGAGTTAGCTGAGGAACGTCTCGATCGCTAGAAGAAGAGGGTCAGCAAGCCGAGCGGGATGTCACCGCTATCCTCCCTCTTTCGCTCCTCTTCTTCCTGCTTTTCACGCTGCATCTGCTTTCGGGACTTTCCACCTTTGAAGTAAAGATGCACGGTGACACCATGCGTGGACGAGTTCGCGGTGTAGTCTGACCGCGTATCGGCCAGATTATCGAATAAGCCCATTTCCTGCACACGCTTCAGAAAGAAGTCGGGGTAATCAGGGTTGAAGGGCTTGCCCGGCTTCTCGCCCCAAAGTTTTTCGATTGCTGGCTGAGTGGCAACGTCCAAGCCCTGAATATCCAAGGTCTGGAAATGATAAGGCTCGCCGGGCACGACGTTGTAGGCCACGTTCACTACCCGCCTGCGGTCATCCTCCTGGGTATCGGTCGTTACGCTCGCGTCCAACAAACCCTGGCGGCGCAAACGATGCGCTAAATCCAAACGGAAATTGTCCACCTTGCTGCCGTCGAAGACTTGGCCCGGCTTAAACGGAATATTGGACCGGATCTCCTCCTCATCCAGGCCGCTGCCGTGAAAACGAATATCGCCGAACTTGAACTGGGGCCCGTCCTGAATTTGTACCTTCACCACCATGCCCAGGTTGTTCTTTGACTTTTCGGTTTCCACCTTCGGAAACGATACCGCCGGATACCCTTTCGCTGCATACAGTGGTTTGATCGCGCCGTTCAAAATCATCTTCAGGCGCGCGTCGGTTAACGGAACTCCAATTGCCACGGAATTTACAGCCCGCAGGATAGTTCCCGTATCCACCGCCTGGTTTCCGCTTACCAGAACCTGGGCGATAGTCGGCGCGGGCGTATTCGGCGTGAACAAGACCGTCAATTGCTTGGGATCATCATTCGAGACCTGTGCCTTGACCTTCAGCGCCGGATCAGTCTTCGCAACAAATTCCTGCACTGCGGCCGCGTATCGGTGAAGAACGGGGTCGGTCCCCGGAATACGATCGGTGTAAAGCGGCACGTGCTCGCGTAAATACTGCCGGATCGCCTCGGGCGAAACCGGAAAACGCTCAAACACCATGGGAAAAAGCTGCTGATTCTCCTCCACCTCCATCGTGACGTCATACTGCAGGGGATTGCCGGTGTAACGGTACGTATCGGTAACGTTGCTGAATAGGTCGGTAGCCAGCAGCTTTTGCCGCGCCGCTTCGAGGACGGGTCCCGTCACTCGCTGCTTCAGATGCAAGCCGGTCGTTTTCGCAATGTCCTCGGCCGAGTAAAGGTGATTGCCTTTGATGGTCAGAGACCGCAATATTCCGGGCGGCGGTTGCTTCTTGGACGCGGTATCGGCGTCCTGCGCGTGACACATCACTGCGCCCAGGCACAAAAATACGGCGCAAGAAATCCAACGCATGTTTTTTGATACGTGCCGGGCGGCCGTTGAGTTACCCAGGCGACTCATAAGTCTTCTCCATCGTTCAAATCTGCAGTGCTGTCCGGCGTTGGCGCCAGTTCGCCATGGCTGGGGTGTAACATAATCCGCCAACTGAGTGCGCTGACGCTCGGCTCCACCGACAGCCGCGTCACCAGTTGTTCCAGCGCTGAATCGTTCCGGCCCGCGCTGCTGAGGTCGGCGTCGATCAGGATACGGTCACTGTGGACGGTGTCCTCGCTCTTCAACGAGTACAAGCTCACCGGAAGGTGACTCACGTTCCAAAGCAGCAGGCGACGGATAGTGGCCTCTTCCGCCGAACGGCAGAGGAGCTCGAAGTGGTAATAGGTCGTCTCTGGCGTGGGCGCGGGAGCGGCTTTCCGCGTGATGCGTCTTGCGATGGGGCGCATGGCCAGATTCGCCACCAGGATGGCGCAAACCCCGATCGCTCCATATATCAGGAAGCCGCCACCCACCATGGCTCCGATAGCCGCAGTGCACCAAACCGTGGCCGCCGTGTTTAGCCCGCGAATGTTGGATCCTTCCTTCAGGATCACGCCACCGGCAAGGAATCCAATCCCGGAAATCACGTATGCGACGATTTGCCCTTCGCTCGCCTCGGAGGGCAGCATGGAGCCTAGCTCCACGAACAGGCACGCGCCGATAGCTACCAACGTATTCGTACGCAATCCTGTTACGCGCTGCCGCCACTGGCGCTCCGAGCCGATGATGCAGCCGAGCAGCACAGCCACTCCCAGGCGTATACAAAAATCCAGTACCCGCATCCCCATCCAGTTTCATAGTGACGCACTGCCTACTAAAATCTGGATCCCAACGTTTCAAAAGACGTTGTAAACAAAGGGTCGCTGCTACAATCGACAGTGAAAATGACTTACGATGTCGTTGTGGTTGGCAGCGGCCCTGGTGGATACTCTGCTGCCGTACGGGCCGGTCAATACGGTCTAAAGACAGCTCTGATCGAGAAGCAGCCAAGGCTAGGGGGGACCTGCCTTCTGGTCGGGTGCATTCCTACAAAGTCGCTTCTGCATACGGCTGACGTTTGGGAACACTTCAAGCACCCGGAGTCGCAAGGCATCTCGTGCCAGGATCCGCAACTGCACTATCCCCAGGTTCTTGACCGCAAGAACAAGATCGTCTCCAAGCACTCCAAAGGCGTCGAGTTTCTTCTCCGCAAGAACAAGGTAGACCTGATCAAGGGTCAGGCTCGCCTTCTGGGCGGTGGCCGCATTGAGGTGAAAGGCGACAAGGGCACACAAACCGTTGAAGCCAAAAACATCATCCTTGCGACCGGCTCCGATGCCCGGATGCTGCCAGGCCTTCAGCCCGACAACAACCTTATCCTCACCAATGTGGAAATCCTGGATATGCCGGCCATTCCGAAGAGTATCGGAATCATCGGCGCCGGTGCGGTCGGCGTGGAGTTTGCCTCGATTTTCAACCGGTTTGGATCGAAAGTAACGATCTTGGAGATGCTTCCCCGTCTCGTACCCGTGGAGGACGAGGAGATCTCGAAGGAACTCGAGAAGCACTTCAAGAAGACGGGCATCCGCATTGAAACGGGCGCCAAGGCTGAAAACATCCGGAAGAACGCCAATAGCGTGAGCCTGAGCGCTACGCTCGCCAACGGCAACAAGGAAGAGATGGAGTTCGATAAGCTCCTGGTGGCGGTTGGCCGTAAGCCGGTCACGGACAACATCGGCCTGGAGAATACGAAAGCACAACTCGATCGCGGTTTCGTGAAAGTAGATGGCTATCAAAGGACGGGCGAACCCGGACTCTACGCAATCGGCGACATCGTTGCCGGCACGCCTCAGCTCGCCCATGTGGCAACTGCGGAAGGCATGATCGCGGTCGCCAATATCGCCGGGAAGCCGACCCGCCCTATCAATCGAAATCGCATCCCCGGCGCAACGTACACCAATCCCGGCATCGGAAGCGTGGGGCTCACCGAAGCGCAGGCGCGCGCCCAGGGCTTTAAAGTGAAGGTCGGCAAGTTCCCCTTTGTGGGGAACAGCAAGGCGACGATTCTCGACTCGCATGAGGGATTCGTGAAAGTTATCGCCGATGAAACCTTCGGAGAAATTCTGGGCGTTCACATCATTGGCCCCGAAGCGTTTGAGCTGATTTCGGAAGCCGTTACCGCCATGGAGGCCGAAGCAACGGTGGAAAGCATGATGTCCACGATTCACGCCCATCCCACTATTTACGAGGCCATTGGCGAGGCCTTCAACAACGTGTACGGCCTGGCGATTAACGTCTAATCGGGCGCCATTGCCGGCGGCACTTTTCCCATGAGACCACTTGAGATTCTGGACCTCGGGCGTATCCGCTACGCGGACGCGCTGGAGGTGCAGGAGAATCTCATCCAGCAGCGCAAGAACGGTGCCGGACAAGATACGCTTTTGTTCGCGGAGCATCCCCACGTAGTGACGATGGGCCGCAACGGGAAAACACAGCACATCCTTGCGAGCGATGACGTTTTAGCGCGTACGGGAATCGAATTCTACGAAACGAACCGGGGCGGCGATGTCACCTATCATGGCCCCGGGCAGGTGGTCGGCTATCCTATTCTCGATCTGCGAGAATGGAAACGCGATGTTCGCGCCTATTTCCGGGGCCTGGAAAATACGCTGATCGATGCGCTCCGGGAATTGAATGTGAAAGCAGAACGCATTCCCGACCCGGGCTATGAGGGCGTCTGGGTAAGCGGCGCCAAGATCGCCGCTATCGGCGTGCACATTAGCCGATGGATCACATCGCACGGATTTGCCCTGAACGTGAATACCGATTTGAGCTACTTCCAATACATTGTTCCGTGCGGATTAACGAAACCAGTTTGCTCGCTTCGCAGTCTCGGTTGCGGAGCAAGTCACGATGAGGTAAAGCAAGTGATCGCCGCCTCATTCGCAAGAATTTTCAACTATCAAATCACCACCATGGCACATGGTGAACTGCAGGAGACTCGATGACCGACGTGGTAATGCCCCAGATGGGCGAAAGCATCGTGGAAGGAACCTTGACGCGCTGGCTGAAGAAACCAGGCGAAAAGGTGGAGCGCGATGAGCCGCTTTTTGAGATTTCAACCGACAAAGTAGATACCGAAATTCCATCGCCCGCCGCCGGCGTGCTGAACGAGATTCTGGTTCAGGAAGGGACCACGGTAGCCATTAACGCTGTGGTCGGCCGCATTGGCGAGAGTAACGGAGCGGCGGCGGCCCAGCCGGCCCAACCTGCGCCTGCTCCGCAACAAACGACACCCCAGCCGCCCCCTCCGCAGCCACCGTCTGTGGACGTAGGCCCCTCGGCCGCATCGAAGTCGGCTGTCTCTGCTGCCCAGGCCCCGGCGCCGCCGCGTGAACCTTATCCATCAACCGCAGGTCCCTATGCCGTCACGCCGTCCGGTGAGCCCGAGCCCGCGCAAGCGCCTGTTCCTCCCACGGCAACGCCGCAGGCCGATGGAGGCGAGGAACAAGGCCCGCTGTCCCCACTGGTCCGCAAAATGGCCCGCGAGTACAACATCGATCTCGCGCAAGTACGCGGAACCGGCGCGGGCGGACGGATCACGAAGCAGGACATCGAAGCGTACATGTCGTCGCAGGCGGCGCAGACCTATAGCGCGCCTTCGCCGGTCCAGCAGCCATCTGCCCAACGAGCGGTGGGCGCCGCTGCCACACCACAGGGACCTGCGGCCCCGATGCCCCTTGCCGAATCGGCGAAAACGCGCACCGAACCCATGAGCACCATGCGGCAGAAGATCGCCGAGCACATGATCCTGAGCAAACGCACGTCCGCTCACGTCACCACGGTGCATCGTGTCGATATGACGAAGGTGGCAAAACTGCGTGACAAATCAAAAGCCGAGTTCCAGGCGCGCAATGGCTTTTCACTTACGTTCTTGCCGTTTGTTGCCGCCGCTACCGTGGAGGCCCTCCGTGGCTTCCCGATCTTCAACGCCTCCATCGACGGCAAAAACATCGTTTACTATCGCGACATCAATATCGGAATCGCGGTGGCGCTGGAAAACGGACTGATCGTGCCGGTGATCCGAAATGCGGATGAGAAAAACGTAGCGGGGCTGCAACGCTCGATTGTCGATCTGGCTACCCGGGCCCGATCCCGCCAGTTAAAACCGGACGAAGTTACGGGGGGGACGTTCTCCATCACAAACTTCGGCAGTTACGGAAGCATTTTCGCCACTCCTGTGATCAATCAACCGCAGGTCGCCATTCTCGGGATAGGCGCAGTGGAGAAGGTGCCAGCCGTTGTGGATGGTGACGCCATCGCCATCCGCTCCCAAGCTCATCTCGCGCTCACGTTCGATCACCGTCTGATCGACGGCGCCCTCGCTGATCAGTTCTGCCAGAAAGTAAAGTCTGTGCTCGAGAACTGGTCGGCGACGATCCTGTAGCCGTCACGGCTTCTCGTTCTACGGGCTCGCGCGGCGGGCTCGTAGAACATCGAGCATTTAGTTCCCGACTTACTAGACAATTATGTTTTTTTAACATTGCTTCGATCGGGGTTCATTTTACCCGCAGGTTTCCTTTAAGCGGCTTCCCTTGCTATTATCGAAGGTCGAGCAGTACCACTCCATTCAGGTGGTCATAATGGCAAGTGATTGATAATAAAGAGAGTTGTCTTCTAAAAAGGTACACCTCCCGTCTTGTGGTGTAACTAGTAATTCCCCTTGACGAAATCTTTATACGGGATTAACATTTCATTGTAACTGCCGTTAACTAAGTCTTAATCAAGCAAAGGGGTCCCCGAATGACCTTTCAGGTCGGCGAGAAAGTGGTGTATCCAAACCACGGCGTAGGCACGATCGAGAATATCAGCCTGCGGTTCTTTGGCTCTCAGCAGGAGCGCTTTTATCTTCTCCGCCTTTTTCCGAACAGCATGACCGTAATGGTTCCTTTCTCCCACGTCGGAGATGTTGGACTACGCAAGGTCACTAAGTGCAGCGAGATCACGAGAGTTCTTCAATACCTGGCGACTGGCCGTCCTTGTTGTACGCACGATTGGAAAGATCGGTTCAAGGAGAACTCGGACAAGATGAAAGGAGGGAATCTACTGGAGATCGCTGAAGTCTTTAAAACCTTGACCTTCATCCAGCAGGCGAAGCCTCTTTCTTTTCGAGAGAAGAAGATGCTGGAACGGGCGCGTTCAATGATTGTTCTGGAGACATCGATCGCCAAGGCGCTGTCGGAGACGGCCGCGATTGCGTTGATCGGGAAGGCGCTGGGGAAGTCCCAACTTCCAATGCCCGCCGCTTTATAGCAACCTGTTGGTCGTACGGGGATCGACTCCTCCGGCATAGGCTTCGGCTATACTGAAGGAGTCATACCTCGCCCCGTGGCGCTATCGTCTAACGGTTAGGACGGAGCCCTCTCAAGGCTTAAATAGGGGTTCGATTCCCCTTAGCGCTACCAACTTACTTCCGGATATCCATCGGTGTAACATGGGGCCGTCCCGACTGGGCCGTCACTTTCCACGCCACGCTTCCGTCCCGGTCATACAACACGATTTCGGGCTGGGTGCCCTCCATCTTGAACTCGCCGCGCGTCCTCCCATTCGGATCCACCAGAACAAACCGCTGTGCCTGCATCTGACGCGGAGCCTGAATTTGCGCGCTAACCGTCTGCATGGGGCGCCACCATTGGGAAGCAACACCTCCCACAAACCCGGCGGAGACCGCACACAGAATAACGACTGGCGAAAATGCCTTTCTCACATATCCCTCCCTGGAAAGTGATCCCAGGCAGGATTTGCCTGGAAACACTTCTCAGACGTGAAGCCGGTGTAAACGATAGGCTGCCTGAAAGAATTGTAAAGAAAAGGGTTGTAAGTGAATAAGTGAATAGAGGGGGGCGGGCGCTTTGGGGTTTCGGGTAATGGGGTAAAGCGCCCGCGTCGTTACGGGGATGTACCTATAGAACGACGGACCAGGAGGGCAGGTTACGCCAACCTGAAATTTTCTAAAAATATTTTCAGATTTAGGTAAGTTGCTCAAACATTCCGTCGAATAGCACGGAGCTCAAATAGCGTTCGCTGGTGTCGGGAAGAACCACAACGATCGTTTTGCCAGCCATTTCCGGTTCCTGTGCGACGCGCGCCGCAGCGGCCACAGCCGCTCCGCAGCTGATGCCCGCCAGGATGCCCTCTTCCTTGGCCAAGCGCTTGGCCATTTCGATTGACTCCTCGTTAGTTACCTGCTCCACCCGATCCACAACGGAAAGGTCCAGAGTTTCCGGAATAAACCCGGCGCCCAGCCCCTGAATTTTGTGCGAACCCGGTTTCAACTCTTGCTTGTTCAGCGCCTGGGTGATTACCGGGCTATTCGTCGGCTCGACCGCGATAGCAACGAGCGGATGCTTCTTTGCCTGCTTGATATATCGCGAGACGCCCGTTATGGTTCCGCCCGTGCCGACACCGGACACCAGGACATCGACTTTGCCTTCCGTGTCGTTCCAAATCTCCGGCCCGGTCGTATCGAAGTGAACCTGCGGGTTGGCGGGATTGGAAAACTGGTTCGCCACAAAGTAGCGGTCGGGATCCGACTCTTTGATCTCCGCGGCCTTCGCCATCGCGCCTTTCATTCCTTTGGCGCCCTCAGTCAGGATCACATTGGCGCCCAACACCTTCAACACCTTACGACGCTCCATGGACATGGTGTCGGGCATCGTGAGAGTGACCGGGTATCCCTTGGCGGCCCCCACAAACGCAAGTGCAATACCGGTGTTGCCGCTGGTCGCCTCCAGAATCTCTTTCCCGGGCTTCAGCTCGCCCCGCTTTTCGGCGTCCCAAACAATCGCCGCCCCAATCCGGCATTTCACCGAATACGCCGGGTTCCGGCCCTCGATTTTCGCCAGAACCGTTGCCTTGGCGCCGTTCACAACTCGATTCAGCTTCACTAACGGCGTCCGGCCAATGCTATAAGAATTGTCTTGATATACCACAACGTTCCTTTCAAATTTCCCAGTTTGGGACGTACTGCGAATGTCTGTCGTGCCAGTTACGCGCCAGCTCTCCAAACGTGGTTCGATCGAGCACGTTTGACACGGCCGCGTCCACCCGCTGCCAAACGTCATCGAATGGATCGTTGGTACGGGGCCGTGCGCCGCCTTTGATGTTCTCCACCGCTCGCAAAACCTCGCCCACGGTAATGGTGTCCGCCGAACGCGCCAAAAGATAGCCTCCTTCGGCGCCTCTCCGCGAGTCCACGAACCCGTTTTGCTTTAAGCCAGCCAGAATTAACTCGAGAAACTTTTGCGGAATTTTCTGCCGCTTTGCAATGTCCGCAATTTTGACAGGAGCAATAGATGCTCCACCGTTCTTTGCGGCCAGATACTGCGATGCAAGATCGAAAACAGCCTTGAGCGCGTACTCGCTCTTGACCGAGATGTTCATCCGTTCTCCACTCCCAATTCTAACCCCAGTAACCCGATCTGAATCGTTTGCTAAGCAACGCTCTGGTCAAATCGGTACCATAAATAGAACAAATAGATCGGGAGTAACTTTTGTCAAGACAGCTTTTTGGAACCGACGGAATCCGGGGAGTGGCCGGTGAGCCCCCTTTGGATGCAAGAACAGCCCACGCGCTGGGAGTAGCGCTGGGCACGTGGGCGCGGCAGAACTTAATGCAAACGCGCACTTCCGAGTCTTCGGTTCAAGACCATCCGGCAGAGGTTGTGATCGGCATGGACACGCGCGAGAGCAGCCCCTGGATCGCCAGCCAAGTTGCGGGCGGACTGGCCCGCGCCGGAGTTTCGGCTCGCTTTGCCGGTATCATCACCACCCCGGGTGTAGCATACCTTACACGCACGGGACCGTACGTCGCAGGCGTCATGATCTCTGCCTCTCATAATCCTTACCAGGACAACGGCATCAAAGTGATTAGCCACTCCGGCTATAAGCTTCCCGACAGCGTGGAGCTCGAGCTCGAGCACCTGATGGATCGCTGGCTGGCCAGCGGCGAAAACGCCACACCGCGTGAGCTCACGGCTGATCCCAGCCTGGACCACCATTACGCCAACTATCTCTGTAACACCGTCACCGCAGGCCTGCGCTTCAACCTGGTGGTGGACTGCGCGAACGGCTCTGCCGCTACGGTGGCGCCTGGGGTTTTTGAGCGTCTGGGTGCTCGCGTGGATTGGATGGGCATCACTCCCGACGGCCGGAATATCAACCTCAATTGCGGATCTCTTCACCTGGAAGCGCTCCGCCAGCGCGTTCTGGAAACCGGAGCCGACCTTGGAATCGCATTCGACGGAGACGCGGACCGTGCCCTGTTTGTCTCGGGTTCAGGGCAAATCGTGGACGGGGACGCCGTGTTGTTCCTTGCCGGAACCGCGCTGAGGCGCGCCGGGAAGCTGCCCGGCAATGTGGTGGTCTCCACAGTGATGTCGAACCTGGGTCTGGAAAAGGCCTTCGAAGTCTACAACATTGAAATGGTTCGCACCCCGGTCGGCGATAAGTATGTTCTTGAGGAGATGCTGAAACGCAAGGCGGCCCTCGGTGGCGAACAGTCAGGGCACGTCATCTTCTCCGAATACGCAACTACCGGCGACGGCCTGCTCACCGCGCTCCATGTTCTGGAGATCATTCGCGATTCCCATCAATCGTTGGACGAACTGATCTCTGAGATCAAGACCTTTCCTCAGAAGCTCGTGAACGTGCGGGTGAAACACAAACGTCCTCTCTCCGAACTGGCATCGGTCCAAGACGAAATCGCCGCAGCCGAGCGCGAGTTCGCCGGCAGTGGCCGCGCCGTGGTGCGCTTTTCGGGCACCGAACCGCTGGCCCGCGTCATGATTGAAGCCGAAAATCAGGAAGCCGTGGACCGGTGGACATCCCGTATCGCCGATGCAATCCGCGCTGAACTGGGGACTGCTTAGTTCGCCTGCCTCCGTGCTAAACTGCGAACTCCGTCCGAAGGCGCAATAATAGTCCCTGACGACGGAGAACAGTTCCTCCTCCCCCGCTGTTGTCCTGCAGGTTCAGGGCTGTATTTCATGGAACGCGCTGCTAAGATCATCAAAAAAAACAAGCATTCCCGCCAGGTGATGTCCGACGAGGATATTGCCCGTGCAGTTTGGCCCGCCGCCGTCGGCAAGGCCATCGCGAGCCACACGTCACGTCTGAAGCTTGTCCGCAACAAGCTGGTCATTGAAGTGGAGGACGCCATTTGGCAGCGGCAACTCCATACCTTAAGCTTCCAAATCATTGGCAGACTTCGTACGCTGACGGGCAGCGACGCCATCGAGGAGCTTGAGTTCCGTATCGGCATTCCACGGCGTGAAGCGCAGCGCGCGGAATCGCTGGCGGCCCCCCTCCTTGCCTCGCAGCCGGACTCCGATGATGAGTCTCACCGCATCCAGGACCCTGTGCTAAAGAAGGTATATCGACTCTCGCGCAAAAGGGCCATTGCTTGAAGCTCACTGATCAGGAAGTCCGCTACGTTGCCGACCTGGCAAATCTCCGCTTGTCCAACGATGAAGTACATCGCATGTCTCACGATCTCGGGGAGATTTTGACCTACGTAGAACAGCTCAATGCCTTGGACACGACCGATGTCCCGCCCATGGCACAGGTACTTTCCGGCGAGAGCGAAACAGCAACGTTGCGCCCCGATGTTCCCCACGCTCCTTTAACCAACGAGCAGGCGCTGGCGAATGCTCCGATGAGCGGCGCCGGTTATTTCAAAGTTCCCAAGGTCATTGAACGCTAATTTCTGATGAGCACTCCCGACATCTCCAGTCTTACTATCACCAGCATCCGCGAAGGACTCACATCCAAAGCATTTTCTGCCCGTGAATTGACCGAAGCTGCTCTTGCGTTCGCCCAAAAAGAAAATCCATCCACCAACGCCTATCTACTCTTCTCGCCGGAGCGTGCCCTCGCGGCAGCGGAAAAGGTAGATGAACAGCTTGCGCAGGGCGCCGCACTGGGAGCCCTGGCCGGCGTTCCTCTGGGCGTGAAGGACGTCATCGTTACGAAGGGCCTTCGCACCACCTGCGGTTCGCGAATGCTCGAGCACTACATTCCGCCGTATGATGCTACCGCCGTAACCCGCCTGGAAAACGAGGGCGCTGTTGTTGTCGGCAAGTTGAACTGCGATGAGTTCGCCATGGGTTCTTCCAACGAGAACTCCGCCTACGGCCCGGTGCGCAACCCCAAGGCTCTTGATCGCGTTCCCGGCGGCTCCAGTGGCGGTTCGGCGGCAGCAGTCGCCCAAGGCACCGCCGTGGTTTCGCTCGGCTCCGATACCGGCGGCTCCATTCGTCAGCCTGCCAGCTTCTGCGGCGTTGTTGGCGTGACACCTACGTATGGCCGCGTCTCCCGTTACGGCCTGGTGGCCTTCGCCAGTTCGCTCGATCACATCGGCCCGTTTGCGCGTAACGTCGAGGATGCGGCGGTTGTCCTGCGTGTCATGGCTGGGCGCGATACGGCAGACTCCACTTCCGCCTCCACGCCCGTCGATGACTATCAGTCCCAGATGAAGCAATCCGTCAAAGGTTTGAAGCTGGGCTTACCGAAGGAGTATTTCGAAGGTCTGGGCAGCGAAACTGGAGACGTGATACACGCGGCGATCCGGCAGCTGGAATCGCTGGGTTGCCAGGTGCGCGAAGTCAGCCTGCCTCATACCGAGTACGCTCTCTCCTGCTACTACATCATTGCCACGGCCGAGGCGAGTTCAAACTTGGCCCGCTACGATGGAGTTCGCTACACGATACGGCCGGACAGCAGTACCCTTTCCGACATGTACCGCAACACGCGTGGAGCCGGGTTCGGAACCGAGGTGAAGCGCCGCATCATGCTTGGCACCTATGTCCTGAGCGCCGGCTACTACGACGCCTACTATCGCAAAGCGCAACAGGTGAGAACGCTCATCACTCGCGACTTTAGCAATGCGTTTCGGGAAGTGGACGCCCTGATTGCTCCCGTGTCGCCGTTTCCGGCCTTTAAGCTCGGCGCGAAAGTGGATGATCCTCTGGCCATGTATCTGTCGGATATTTATACGCTCACCGGAGACCTGGCCGGCGTTCCTTGCATGAGCGTCCCATGCGGTGAATCGCCCGAGGGCTTGCCCATCGGCCTGCAAATTTTCGCAAAGCACTTCGACGAATCGACGATGTTCCGGATCGCCTACCACTACGAGCAGTCCACCCGATCCTGAATTCAAACAGACTGGCTCTGGTGAGGAGCCAGTTGCTCGCTCAGTTTTTTCAATTCAATGAATGTCTGATCGCCGTCCGCACCCGATTCTTCCAACGCCTGTAGGCACATGGCGTCGATAGCGTGGGGTGCTTCCTGGCGCATGATTTCAAATACCCTCTCGAGCGGAAGAGCATCGCGGTACGGCCGCTTGGCGGAAAGCGCGTCGAAGATGTCCGCGACCGCCAAAATTCTTGAGTCGAGTGTCAGCTGCTCTCCGGTGAGCCCGCGAAAGTATCCTTTGCCGTCCAACTTCTCGTGATGAGACGCCGCAACCTCGCTCATCTCTTCAAACGTGGAGATCCCCTGAAGAATCTTCCACGTATAGAACGGGTGCAAGCGGAGGATCGCCCATTCATCGGGGGTCGGCTTGCCCGGTTTCTCCAAAATCTCGTTCGAAACACCCAGCTTTCCCAAGTCGTGCAGGAGCGCCGCGTGCCGAACGAACAAAGTCCGTTCCCGGCTCAACCCCAGGGTCCGGGCAATCGCAACAGCCGCATTGGCGACGCCGTTGGAGTGATTGAACGTGAATGGCGACTTAGCATCGACGATATTGGCAAACGCCGCGCAAATCGAGTCCAGAGTGACGTCCCCGTTTTCCATCGTTTTCTGGAGCGGCTCCAGTTCTAAGCTGACGGTGAAAGCTTCGGGGCCGGCTATATCGGCCCACAGTTTGCCCCGAGCCGCGAGCGACTCCGCGGCTCGAACCAGCTCTGGATCAAACCACTTTTTACTGCGGCTTTTTGCCACCTCCAGCGCGGCGCGTCCGCCCTGACTTGCAAGGAACACTTCGAGCGTCTGCGCCAGAAGCATGATTCGGGACAGAATGGAAATCTCCGTCCGTCGCAGCCCATCCGGATTGCCGCTTCCGTCCCAATGCTCATCGAGACTCAGAATCCCGTCCGCCGTTGTGCTCGATAGTCCCATCAGTCGCGCCAGCGTAGCGCCGCGTTCGCACCGAATTTTGGTAGTCTCTTTGGCGTGCCGCCTTTGATTCAGCGCTAGCGCAAACAGTTTCCGGCTCCGCTCCAGAAAGGGCTTACCCGGAGCCACATGCGATAACGCGTACTGAAGACTTTCCCAGCCTACGCGCGTCCAATCGGTGGTCTTCACGTTCCGCTTCGCCTTAAGGTCGTCCGAACCCAGCGCGTGAAATACCTTTGAAGCGTTCCCGCTGCAGCCGCAGTCTTTCAGCAGCAGCGCATAGTAGAGATCGTTCTTTGCCTGAATTGGCAGGTCGGTTTCGGCTGCGATACGCATACCCAGAATGCAAGTGCGCACGGAGTGTCCGATCGGCTGTCCGGTGGACAGATCGAGGGCATGAGACAGAGCCGAAACCACCTCGGCTACCCGAAGCCCTTCCGCGGATCCCCGGGCGCAGCGCGCCGGTGCACTCCACGACGGAAGCGAAGTAGTCGTCAAGGCGACGGTCCCCACGGTATACATATCGGCGCGGTCTCCGGAACTTCCGGCGCATTCGTATGCTGCGATTGCTAAAGTGATGGCAATGGCGGGGCGCAACGTATTTACAATTTTGGAAGAAACTGCGGCACAGTACGGGAATGCAGCGGCTCTTCATCAGCCGGTGGGGAGCAAGGAGCAGCGGAGTTATCGATCCTATACCTGGAACGAATGGGCGCAGATCTCCAGGGAAATCGCAGTGGGGCTCCGCGAATTAGGCCTTCAAAAGGGCGAAATCGCCTGCATCCTCTCCGAAACGCGCGCCGAGTTTTACCTGGCCGATCTCGGCATCATGGGCGCGGGCGGAGTTTCCGGTGCTCTTTATACCGCGTACCCGATCCCAGATCTGGCGCGCAACGTGATATCGACTGCGCCTCGTTTTCTCTTCGTGGAGGACCCCCAGACTCTCAATTCCCTGGCGGCGGCGATTGACGAACAGGGGGGAACGCTACCCGAACATATCGTACTCCTGACTGGACAGACGGAGATCACGCACTCCCTTCTGGAACTGCAAGAATTGGGCCGCCAGGCACTCGCACGGGATCCCCAGCTATGGGCACGCATACAGGACGAGATCTCGCCCCAGGACCCGGCTATTCTGTATCTCACCTCCGGGTCAACCGGTGAACCCAAGGCGGGCCTTACCAGCCACGCCGCAATCATCGCGAACCTCGACATGGTGCCTACGCACTTTCCCATCGGGCCGGCGGACTCCACGCTTGTATTTCTTCCATCGGCCCATATCGCACAACGGATCGTTCTGGAGCTGATCCCTATGCGGATGGGAGCGTCCGTGTGGTTCTCCGAAAGCCTGGCGCGCTTGCCAAGCGATCTCCGGACCGTAAAGCCAACCGTTTTCCTGGCTCCGCCGCGCGTATGGGAGCGCATGTACGCAACTGTCCAAAGCGAGGTCAAGAAGAAGCCGGCCGTGGCTCGAAAGATGTTCCACGCGGCCCTGAAACTCGGGATGAAAGCGCAGGAATACAAACGCGCAGGCAAGTCGTTGCCTCCCGGAATGGCGCAAGCTGTCCGGATCGCCGACAAAGTTGTTTTCGCAAAAATTCGGGAGCGTTTGGGTGGCAAAATTCGGATTGCCGCCAGCGGCGCTGCTCCGCTCGGAAAGGATCTCGGCGAGTTCTATGCGGCTATCGGAATGCCACTAGTCGAAGGGTACGGCATCACGGAGGCTGGGGTGATCTCCTTCAATCCGCTGGATCGGCCCATACCGGGAAGCATCGGGAAGGCATTGTCCGGGGTGGAGATGCGGCTCGCCGAAGATAACGAACTGCTGGTGAGAACGCCTTGCCTGTTCTCCGGCTACTGGCGCGATGAAGCGGCCACTCGGTCTGTCATCAGTGAGGACGGCTGGTTTTGCACCGGCGACATTGCTGAAGTGGACCAGGACGGCTATTGGTATATCACTGGCCGTAAAAAGGAGCTCATCGTCTCTTCGAACGGCAAAAAAATCTACCCCGCCCGCATCGAGACCTTCTTTAAAACCGAGCCGATCGTAAACCAAATCGTCCTCGTAGGCGACAAGCAACCCTATATGACGGCCCTGCTGACTGTTAATGTCACGCAGGCACAAGGATTAGCGGGTATGGAAAAGTTCAAAGGCCAGACGCCCAGCGAGATCGTACGAGCCGAGCCTGTCACGGCCGCCGTGAAGGACGCCGTCACGCGCGTGAACCAGAGATTGGCAGACTTTGAGCGCATCCGCCGCTTCCGTATCCTCGACCGCGAATTTACTATCGAGCACGGTGAACTGACCCCCACGATGAAAGTCCGCCGCGGACGCGTATTGGAAAATCACAGAACTTTGGTAAACCAGCTGTACTTAGGTAAAGAAGAGAGCAATTAACTCCCCGATAAACCTATGCCTGACGAGCTTCGTAAGCCGATTGAGCTGCTACCGATTTTCCAGGAGCGTGTGTGGGGACGAGACACTCTCGCGCCCTTCTTTGGAGGCGCCCCCCTGGCCGACCGCATCGGGGAAGTTTGGTTCACGTTTGCCGAGAACGAAACATCGCTCGACCAATCACTGGGCGAACTGTTGACTGCACATCCCGAAATCCTGGGCGAGGCCGCGGATCCACAGCATGCAGGCCTTTGCCCCATTCTCGTAAAGCTGCTGTTCACCACGAGCAAGCTGTCCGTTCAGGTGCATCCCGATGACACCTACGCGAAGGAGCATCACGGAAGCCCGGGTAAAACTGAAGCCTGGTACGTGCTCGAATCACAGCCGCCGGGCGAGTTGGCCGTAGGTTTTCGCCAGGAAATCAGCCGCCAGCAGCTACGCGAATCGGCACAATCGGGAAAGATCGAACGTCTCCTCAACTGGCAGAGGGTAAGTGCGGGCGACGTGATTTTTACGCCCGCCGGGACTGTGCATGCCATTGGAGCCGGCCTCACGATCTGTGAAATTCAGCAGAACTCAGATATCACTTACCGGCTGTACGATTACGGCCGCCCCCGCGAACTGCATCTGGACCACGCCGTAAACGTGGCGCATTTAGCTCCCCGCGATTACAAAATGTCACCAGAACCTTTGGCTGACTGGCGCGACCATCTGGTAGCCTCCGAATACTTCCGCGTCGAACGGCTGCATCCGACGGGAACTGTCCAGGTAAGCGGGGGGCTTCCCTACTATCTGATTCTGATATGCGTGAAAGGCTGGGGGAAGATAGCGGACCAGCCCACGACTGCCGGGGAGGCCTGGTTGATACCGGCAGCAGGTGAGCCGTTCCTTTTGGAAACGCCCGGGTCGGAGTGGATACTAACCTATACGGCCAAAGAACCGCTGGACGGCATAACCGCCGTCTGACCAGGCACCTAACCCCGCAACCACTCCACGCGCGCTTCATCCTGATCCCCGTCCAGCCATCTTTGCAGGCGCTCCTGGAGATTCTTCCCGAAGCCATGCTCCAGAACCTGCTTGGCCGAAGTGACGATCTCCAGCTTGCGAACTCCCGACGGATGGTCATTCTGGTTGTTGGTATCCCGCTCGAACACGACGTACCAGGAAAGCCGGTCCGCTTGGGGCCGCAAATCGGACACTTCGGCCAGCCGGCAAAGCCACTCCCCGCTGGCTGTTCGGAAAGCAACATCCTTCAGCGGAAATAACGTTCTTAAATCGTATTCAGACATTGTGCTGAAAGTACGATTGCCGTTGACCGGGAATCGTTACTATTGTTGCCATCCTCCGCCAAGCGCGTTGTAGATCTGAACCAGCGATAAGCGCTCGTTCAATTGCGCCTGGGCCAGACTCAGTTCCGCTGAAAAGTAGTTGGTCTCGTTGGTAAGAACCTCCAGGTAGCTGGTTACACCCCCGTTATAACGCGTGTTGGCAAGATCGGAAGCGTCTTTGGCCGCAGCCGCCAGAGCCTGCTCATGCTCGCGGAACTGGCGGTATTTGGAGTAGCCGATCAGTGCATCGGAAACGTTGCTGAAGGCCTGCTGAACGGTCTGCTTGTAGTTAAACAGAGCCTCCTGCTGCTGCGCTTCGGAAAGGCGAACATTCGCACGCAACCGCCCGGCCGTAAAGATGGGCTGCGTAACCGCTCCACTAAGGCTCCAGATTCCGGCACCGCTCGTAAAAAGACGCATCAGCGCGGGCGTCTGGGACCCGCCCGAACCCGTCAGCGAGATATCGGGGTAGAGCTGGGCCCGCGCGACGCCGATTTGCGCATTCGCGGCAATCAGATTCTGCTCAGCCTCGCGAACATCGGGACGGCGCTCGAGAAGGGCTGAAGGAAGACCCGCCGGAATCGTTGGGGGCAGCGGCTCATCTGTTAGCCTGCGGCCTCGGACGATCTCGCCGGGGTTCTCGCCGAGTAATGTTTTGATCAGGTTTTCCTGCTGTTGAATCTGCCGTTCAATATCGGGGATGCTGGCCGCCGCTGTCTCCACCAATTGCTGTGCCTGGCGAAGGTCCACCAGCGAAGTCGCACCGCCGTTCACCAACGTCTCCGTCAGCTTTACGGACTCCTGGCGCGATGACAGCGTGCGCTTTGCGATCTCCAGTTGTAAGTCCAGCTCGCGGAGCTGAAAATACGCGGCTGCCACATTCGCCACCAGCGAACTGATCACCGCCCGTTGCGCCCATTCCGTCGAAAGCAGGCCGGCCCGCGCGGCTTCTGTCGCTCGCCGGTATCTGCCCCAGAAATCGACGTCCCACGAAGCTGCGCCTTGCAGTTGCGTGGCATTGATCTCGTAGGACGGAAGCGGCGGAAAAGACGGGTTGCGCTGCGATAAATAACCCAGCCGCCCGCTGACGTTCGGAAATTGATTGGACCGGGTGATGGTCACCTGGTTACGCGCCTGAATCACGCGGGAGGCCGCAATCTGCACGTTATAGTTCTGCTGTATGGCTGTATGAACCAGTTTCTGCAGCTCTGGATCCTGAAAGACCTCCCACCACTTTTCGTCGCCGAGAGACGCCGCGTGAGCTTGCGGCGCTTCGGGCTGCGATGGATTCCGGTACGTAGTGGGCACTTCAACACGGGGCCGCTTATAATTGGGACCCACCGTGCAACTTGCCAGGATAAAGCTAAATGAGCACACGGCCAGATAGGCAGCACGTTTCATCAGGCGTGTCCTCCCTCTGCTGCAGGTTCGGTGGCCGCCCCGGTCCGCGGATGCTTTCTGCTGAACCGGTGCGAGATGTATTCCACTACGTAAAAGGTAACGGGAATCAGGAATATGGCGATTACGGTCGCCGCCAGCATTCCTCCAATCACTACCGTTCCCAGAATCTGGCGTGATACGGCACCGGAGCCTTCGGCTGTCCATAGCGGAATACAGCCGAAGATAAACGCGAATGCGGTCATCAAAATGGGCCGCAGTCGGATGCGTGCGCCCGTGAGCGCCGCGTCGATAATGCTCTTGCCCCGCTCGTATTCTCCTCGCGCAAACTCTACGATCAAGATTGCGTTCTTGGCCGAAAGTCCGATCAGCATGACTAACCCGATCTGCGCGTACACATCGTTTTCGAAGTGGCGAAGCTGAAGCGCGGCGTATGCCCCAAACACTGCGATCGGAACACCCAGAAGAACACTGAACGGAAGCGACCAACTTTCGTACAGCGCGGCCAGAATAAGAAACACGAACAGCAGCGAAAGCCCAAAGATCGCGCCTGCTGAAACGCCTTTCGACGCCTGCTGTTCCTGGAACGACATGCCCTGGTAATCGAGCCCCATCTCGCGAGGCATCGTTTGATCGAAGACCTCCTGCAGGGCCGCCATCGCCTGTCCGGAGCTGTATCCGGGCGCCGTAGCGATATTTAACTGCGCGGCCTGGTACTCGTTGTAGCGCAGCACAAACTCCGGTCCCGTAATCGTGCTGATATTCGTAACAGCACTCAGCGGCAACATCTGGTTGCGATTGTTCGCCACGTAGAATTTATTGATGTCATCGGCATTGGTGCGGTAGTTCCCCTCGGCCTCCACATACACCTGCCACTGTCGCCCGAAGCGGTTGAAGTAGTTCACCAGATAACCACCCATGAACGTTTGCATTGTGGAGTAGACATCGGCGATGTTCACTCCCTGCCGTTCCACCTTGAGGCGATCCACGTCGGCAAATACCTGTGGCACGTTCGGCAGATATGTGGTGGTCACGCTTGCCAGCTCGGGCCGTTTGCTCGCGGCAGCGATAAATTTGTCCACGTTGTCGGTCAGGAAGTGCGGGTCGGCTGATCCCGACCGATCTTCCAGGATTGCCTGGACGCCGCCGGAGGTGCCGACACCGGGAATGGAAGGCGGCGGGAACGAGAACGCAATACCGTCCTGCACCCCCGATAGGGCCTTGGCTACGTTCCCCTGTATGGTCTTGAACTGCTCGTCGGGCCCGGTGCGAACGCTCCAGTCCTTCAGCGTCACAAAGAAGAAGCCGTTGTAAGTCTGCTGGGTCAGACTCAACAGGTTGAATCCCACAACGGACGTGACGCTCTGGATTCCAGGCGTGTGAAGCAGTGCCTGCTCCACCTTTGCCGCCGCCGCGCTGGTCCGCTGAATGGATGAAGCCTGCGGCAATTGGAGCGACACAAACATATAGCCTTGGTCTTCGGTGGGAATGAACGCTCCCGGCAAGCGGCCGCCCATTATAACGGCCACAACCGCGACCACTCCCAGAAAGACCAGCGAGAAAGCGCTTTTGTGAATCAGGTAAGCAGACAGCCCCACATACCCGTCGGTAGTTCGCTTAAACACTCGGTTGAAGCCCCGGAAAAAGGCGCCCAGGGGTCCGCGCATTCGTTTTCTCGGTTTAAGGATCAGTGCCGACAGTGCGGGACTTAGGGACAATGCGTTGAATGCGGAGATCAGAACCGAAATAGCGATTGTGATCGCGAACTGCTGGTAAAGTCGCCCCGTGATGCCGGGAACGAAGGCCGTCGGAATGAACACGGCAGCGAGAATCAGCGCCACCGCAATCACGGGACTCGACACTTCCCTCATGGCCTGGAACGCGGCATCCCGGGGCGACATCCCTTCTTCGATATGCCGCTCCACGGCCTCCACCACCACGATGGCGTCGTCCACGACAAGGCCGATCGCCAGGACGAGCCCAAATAACGACAACGTATTGATGGAGAACCCGAGCACCGGAAAAATGACGAACGTACCCACCAGCGAGACCGGTACGGCCAACAGCGGAATCAAAGTGGCGCGCCAACCCTGGAGGAAGATGTAGACGACCAGTACAACCAGGCCCAGTGATTCAAGAAGCGTCAATAGGATCTCGTGGATGCCCGCGGTCACGGCCTTCGTTGTATCGAGGCTGACCTCATAACTCAAGTCCTGTGGGAAGCGTTTCGCCAACTCCGCCATGCGTGTGCGCACTGCGGCCGCCGCCTGCACCGCATTTGATCCGGGCAACTGGTACAGCGCAAGAATCGCCGAGGGACGGCCGTTGAACCGGCCTTGCAATCCATAGGTCTGCGCTCCCAGTTCAATCCGCGCCACATCTTTCAGTCGTAAATTCGAGCCATCGGGATTCGCACGAATCACAATGTTGCCGAACTGCTCAGGCGACGCTAAGCGCCCTTGCGCCCGCACCGTGTACGTAAAGGCCTGCCCTTGAGGAACGGGATCGCCCCCGATCTGCCCGGCTGGATTCACCGTGTTCTGCGCATTGATCGCCGAGATGATCTGCGGTACCGTCACCTGGAGTTTGGCGAGCCTGTCCGGATTCACCCAGATGCGCATGGCATACTGGCCAGCACCGAACACCTGCACGCGAGCAACTCCCGGCACGCGCGTCAATTCATCCACCAAGTTTATGAACCCGTAGTTCGCCAGAAAAATATTGTCGTACGTGCCATGGGGTGAGTACAGCGCCAGGAGCATCAACGGCGAGGAGAGCGACTTCTGCACCACCAGGCCCGCCGTATTCACTTCCGATGGCAACTGTGACTGCGCCTGTGAAGTACGAAGCTGGGTTAGCACCTGGTCGATATTCGGATCCGTCTGAACGCCAAAATTGACTATGATTCTCGATGTCCCGTTATTCGCGTTCACCGAGTACATGTAGTTCATGTTGTCCACGCCACTGATCTGTTGCTCCAGCGGTGTCGCCACCGATTGCACCAGTGTTTGCGCGTCCGCGCCCGGATAGGTGGCCTGAACGTTAATTTCCGGGGGGACGATGTTGGGGAACTGCGAAGTGGGAAGCGTCAGCATCGACACAAGGCCCACCAGTAGCATCACGATGGAAATCACCATCGCGACAATCGGACGCCTGATAAAAAAACTAGCCATGTCTCAGTTACCTTGGAGCTCGTTCATGCTCGCTTGTTCGTCTCCGGGCTTAGTCCCGTCGGGCTTGGGATTGACGGTTTGGCCCTGTCTCACTTTTCCTACTCCCTCGCTGATCACACGATCGCTCGCCTGAAGTCCGCCATTGATGACCCACATCGAACCCACTCTGCTGCCCACCTTTACATCCCGTATGTCCACTTTGTTGTCCGGCTGCAGCACGGCAACCTGGTAGCGCCCCTGCAACTCCGTCACGGCTCGTTGTGGAATCAGCAGTGCCCTTTTATGAAAGGCAGTCCTCGCGCGAATGCGCCCAAACTGTCCCGGCCGCAGTAAGTTGCCGGGATTTGGGAAAGTACCCGCCACCTGAATGGTTCCCGTCTGCGGGTTCACCTGGCGATCAGTGAAAATGATCCGTCCTTCGTGGGGGAAAACGTCGCCGTTCGCCAGCGTCAACTGCAACGGCACCGGATTCTTTTCGCGCAAAAAGTCCGTCTGATTGCCTTGTCTGATTTTGCCCGCGACAGCGAGGTACTCCTGCTCGCTGATAGGAAAGAATGCTTTGATCGGATTCACCCGGGAAACCGTGGTCAAGACGGCACTCGTGCTGACCAGATTGCCCACCTGGACGGTAGCGGTTCCCGCAATACCGTCAATCAAGGAGCGCACCTTCGTGAATCCTAAGTTTAACGAGGCTTGTTCAATCGCTGCTTTGCTCGACTCGATAGCAGCCTTAGCTGTTTGAATCTGCGCCTGGTCGGCAGCCTGCGTTTGAATGTCGTTGTCCAACTGGCTTTGCGCAATCGCCCGGGCTTTCGCCAGCGGAGTATCGCGCTTCACATTGATGTTCGCCAGGCCCAGCTGTGCCTCCGCCTGTGCGAGCTGTCCTTGTGCCTGCGCTAGTTGTCCTTTGGCCTGATCGAGTATTGCCTGAAACGGACGCGGATCGATCTCGAAGAGTACTTGATCTTTATGGACGTACGAACCCTCGCTGTAATCCTGTTTGATCAAATAGCCGGAAACCTGCGGCTGTATTTGTGCGTTCGTGTAGCCATCGAGCGTCGCCACCCACTCGCCATAGATCGGCACGTCCCGCTGCTCCACATTGACGAAAAGAACGTCCGGAGGCCCCGGGGGCGGCGGCGCGGCGTTATTCTTACCGCAGCCTGCGAGAAACAGCGTCACCAGGCAGAAAATAGCGGCCGCGATGAGGGCACCTCGGTTACGTACCGCACGGTGCGGTAGTCCGAAGTGCGGATATGTTTCAGCTTTCTCTTTATTGGACTTCACGCTTTTTCCTTAAACCTCTGATCAGATGCTTCATCGATACTCCGGTGGCAAACAGGTGTGCCCCACCGTCTTTCATGCTTGCGAGAATGCGCTTGCCGCTTTCGTCCACTCGCGTGACATCTTCAAGGTCAATCACACGGCGTGTTGACTGGCATTGCAGGCATTCGTTTTCCCACACTGCCTTCAACTCTTCTATCCACGGCTCGGTCAGCTCGCCTTCCAGTGTGAGCCGGAGCTCCGCCGGATCGTGGTTGATCCCGATTCTTAACATCAGCGCATCGTCCTCAAACTTAAATAAATGGTCAAGCGCACGCGGCCTGCCACTGTCCCGTGGTCCTGCGCAAGCAGGTCTATGTTGCTGAGCAGGCGAGATCTGCACTGGTGCTAGCTCATCGCCCTCAACAATTCGGCACCGTGCCAAGTGCCAGCGGATAGGCACAATGCCAACCATCTGGCACTTGGCTCGTCCGTACATCTACCAGAAAATCAGTAGCGGCCCGAATTCAAGTGATCTAATGTTCGTGCATGAACAGATCTCGGTGGATGCAACTCTGCTCGCTATGGTTGTGCTTGATGACTGGGTTCTTCTTAGATGCACAAAATGCCGATTGGTTCCCGAAAAAAGACATGCTGACCGTCGGCGTCTACTACTACCCGGAGGCGTGGCCGGAATCTCAATGGGCCCGCGATATCGCGAACATTCACAAGCTAGGTATGGAGTACATCCACATGGGCGAATTCGCCTGGTACTTCATGGAGCCCGAAGAAGGCCAATACGACTTCGAGTGGCTGGAGAAGAATATCGATCTGGCGGCGAAGCAGGGATTGAAAGTAGTTCTGTGCACCCCAAGCGCCACGCCTCCTGTTTGGTTGACCGAGAAACATCCGGAGGTTCTGAGCGTCGACGCAGAAGGCCGTACCATGCAGCACGGCAGCCGCGAGCAAGCCGACTGGAGTTCGCCGGTGTATCGCGACTATGTGACAAAAATCGATACCCAACTGACAAAGCGTTTCGGGCACGATTCGCGCGTGTGGGGTTGGCAGATCGACAACGAATTGAGCCACTACGGCCGGCGCTACTCCTATTCCCAGGCAGCCACAACCAGGTTTCGCAAGTGGCTCAAGGAAAAGTACGGGACCATCGACCGCCTGAATGCCGACTGGGGCGGAGCCTTCTGGTCCCTGATGTATCAGAACTTCGATCAGATTCAAATCCCCAATCCGGAAACACTCGTCGCAGATCCCAGCCCCCACGCCGTACTCGATTTTAAGCGCTGGTTCGCCCACGAAACGGCCGATTACATTGCCATGCAAGCCAGGGTTCTACGCCAATACAGCGCGAATCAATGGATCACGACTAACTTTATGTCCATGCACGAGGATGTCAATCCGGATCTCTCCGCGAAAACGCTGGATGTGTTCACCTGGACGGTCTACCCGGTTCACGGAGAGTTGGGAGAAGGTCCGCTAGGCTTTCGCCTCGGCAGCCCGGAGACTCTCGGCTTCATGCACGATTTCATGCGGTCGTTCAATGGCTTATCGGGCCCGATGGAGCTTCAGCCCGGGCAAGTCAACTGGGGCGCAGTGAACCCGTGGCCATTGCCTGGCGCCATCCATATGTGGATTCTGCAGGCGTTCGGGGCGGGCGCCCGGCTGGTGTGCACCTACCGCTACCGGCAGCCTTTGTATGGATCGGAGTTGTACCACAAAGGTCTGGTCGAGCCCGATGGAGTGACGCCCTCTCCGGGAGGCCGGGAGTATTCGCAAGCGATGCATGACGTCGTTGAGTTGCGGAAACACTACGATGCGAACGCGCAAGAGCCGAAGGCACTCGCCGCGCGAAAAACGGCCTTTCTGATTTCATACGATAACCGCTGGGACATCTCCGGCCACAAACAAACAACACGGTGGAGCACCGAAGCCCATTGGTTCCGTTACTACCGGGCGCTGAAGAGCATGATGGCGCCCGTGGATGTCATCACGCCGGATCGCGATTTCGCCAAGTATCCGTTCGTAATCGCTCCGGCGTTTCAGCTGCTCGACCAGCCTCTGATTAACCGGTTCACTGAATATGCACGGAACGGCGGCCATCTGATCCTGACCTGCCGCACAGGGCAGAAAGACATGCGCGGCCACTTGCCGGAGACGCTTTGGGCGAAACAGATTTATCCTCTCATCGGCGCGCGCATTCCGTTCTACGATCTTTTGCCTGTCGGAGTGAATGGGCGCGTGAAAGCAGACGGAAAGGAATACGCCTGGGGGAGTTGGGGAGACATTGTGGAGCCCGATGAGGGTACAGAGGTGCTCGCCAGATATGCGGATCAGTTCTATGCGGGGCGTCCCGCGGCCGTGACCCATAAGCTCGGTAAGGGAACCGTCACCTACATCGGCGTGGACACGCTCGATGGTGAGCTGGAGCGCGCTTTGATGCATCGCGTCTACGAATCGGCGGGCGCCGCTCCGGCCAATCTGGACCCCAACTTCCTCGTGGAATGGCGTGATGGTTTCTGGGTGGCCACTAACTTCACAAGCAAAGCCGAAAGCATTCCGGCCCAGGCAGGGGCACAGATCCTGGTGGGCCAGCGCGAAGTACCGCCCGGAGGAGCCACCATCTGGATCGAGCATTAGCGATAACAAGAACGGATCAGCCGCGCACAGCCGACCGGATCACGCCCGCTATCTCGACAATCGTTTCCTCGTCTGCGAGCAGCAAACGGTGCGGAAGCCAGAAAGCATCGGTCACACACTGTTCGGCCACGAGACAGGCCATCACGCGGCAGCTTCCGCTGATCTGGTAGACGGGATTGTTATAGAGAGTGTGCGGATAAAACGGTGTACAGGGAATTCCCGCGTTCGATAGCCGTCGTTGAAACTCATCGCGTGTTATCGCGGTCCCCACCAACCGGCCCGGCAGCAAGTAATGAGAGTGCCGTGTCACCTCGTCGGGAACGCGTTGCCAGACAACCTCTGGCACGTCGGCGAGTTGATGCTTCAGAAGTTCCGCATTGCGGGTACGAGTCTCGATCTGTCCAGGCAACCGCTCAAACTGAGCTAGCAGTACCGCTGCTTGAAATGCCGTCAGTCGAAAGTTTGTTCCTATCCGGTGATGTTCGTAAAAGCTCCGGCCTGCAATGCGGCCCTGGTTGGCGATGGAACGTGCCAGTTCAGCAATTTCGTCGCTCGATGTCACAAGCATGCCACCCTCGCCCGAACACAAAACCTTGCCATTTTGAAAGCTGAAGGAGCCGAGGATGCCGAAACTCC
This sequence comes from Bryobacteraceae bacterium, assembly GCA_035475295.1. Lineage (GTDB taxonomy): Bacteria > Acidobacteriota > Terriglobia > Bryobacterales > Bryobacteraceae > Bog-105. The sequence goes on along the minus strand of DATIMM010000123.1, from coordinate 895 downwards.
CCGCCCGTTTGCCGTTCCACTCCGACCCGTGCGCGTGGGCCGCATCTTCGATCAGGTGCAGTCCGCTCTCGCAGCAAATCTGTCGCAGCGCGTCAACGTTGCATAACGGCCCTCCGAAATGAACAGCCATCACGGCCTTTGTCTTTGGGGTAATGGCCTGACGTACGCGCTCGGGATCGATGTTGAATGAATACGGTTCGATGTCGACGAAAACGGGAATGGCGCCTGCGCGAGAAACCGCCGTTGCGGTGGAGATGAACGAGACGGCCGGAACAATCACCTCATCGCCCGCCCCTACGCCAAGCACCGCCAGCGCAAGTTCCAGGGAAACGGTGCCATTAAAAATGCTCACGCCGTAGTCGGCATGTTGATAGGCCGCAAAGCTCTGCTCGAACTCGGTAACGAAGGGGTGGAATCCGCCCCATTGCGGACTCTCCAGCACCATGCGCAACAGTTCCGCCTCGCGCTCATCGCTCTGAGGCCAAGCCGGTATCTGAATCTTGGACAAACTGCTTCCAGTGTAGGAGACGGATCTTACGAAGCCACGCTAACCGTGTGACAATCAGGGTGCGTATGTCGGTTTACCAAGAACGAAAAGAAGACCTGGAACATTACGAGTTCAAAATGGGCCGCGAGCGTGGCCGGCTGGCAGTGACATTGGATTGCATCACCGATGCCCTGGTACTGGTCGGACAGCACGGCGTCTACTGCCAGAGCGCCCGGCAGATAGGCAAGCCGGCCATGGATATCCAGCTCATCACGAAAAGCCTCACCGATGCCAAGGAACTGATCGCGAGCGTGCTCGAAGGCTTAAACGAGAACCGTGCCAAGCTCGAAGCGTCCAGCTGACAGGCACGCTTCCGGGCCCCTATCTTCCCGGTACGTACTCCACCGA
>DATIMM010000122.1:0-2230 GCA_035475295.1 Bryobacteraceae bacterium | reverse complement strand
TGTTCCACCGCCCCCGCTGCCTCGAAGCTCACCGCCACCGACCCGGGCGGCAGGTTTGCCATCACCGGCGATTGATCCGGCGCGATATCCAGACGCCTCGCCCGCGTGCCCGCAGGCATCCCTGCCAGATAAGGATTCGCCGTCGCGGGTACGCGGATTCTCGCCGTCAGCGATGGCATCTGTGCCTCCGCCAGCATTGAGATCGCGAGAAGCAAGCCGACGGACCTCATGCAGAAATTGTATTGTACGGTTCGCGCACAACTGTTATAGAATCGGCGGCAGATGGCCGACCCGCCTCCCATCTCCCGCATCGACACCTTCCACGCCCCGTACGGCGTAACCGCTTACTTCCGCTTCTTTCCCAAACCCGAGCGCCCCACCGTCTTCGTCAAAATCACCGCCGAAGACGGCACCATCGGCTGGGGACAGTCCGTCCCTATCCCCACCTGGAGCTACGAAACCCCCGAATCCGTCGCCAGTACCATCGACCGTTATCTCGCCCCCGCCCTCCTCCACAACAACCCGTTCGACATCGCCGGCATCCACCAGACGATGCAGAAAACCATCGCGCCTTCCTTCTCCACCGGAATGCCGATCGCCAAAGCCGGCATCGACCTCGCCCTTCACGACCTGATCGGCAAACTCAACCGCCGCTCCCTTCCCGAACTCTGGGGGCGTAAGCCCAATGCCACATAGTTTTCCAAGGTAGTCATTGTTTGCGGCTCGGGAAGTAGGCTCCTCGTTGCCAGACTTGCCTGGGATAGGAAGGGCGCTTCCGATTACGTCGTGGCAATTTGGACTGTTGAACGTACGTCATGATCTGATCCATGATTCGTTGTGCGGTCTTCTCGTCGGGCGCGTTGGCGAGGGCGGGGGCGAAGGTTTGCAGAATGAGCCGTACTTTGGTGAAACTGTAGCCGCGCGGTGGAACACCGCTCTGCTCAGAGGCGAAGCCGATGAGCGCGCGCACCAGATTGTAAGCGGTGATGCCCATGTCGATTTCTTTGGCCACCATATCCGGGGTTGCGCAGGTGAGTTGATCCAGACGCAACGTGCTTTTCAGCGTTCGCAGGTCCGTTTCGATCGCCCAACGTTTTCCATAAAGCTCGAATGCGTCCTTCACTGTCGACGACAGCGTCGTGAACAGTGCGAGCAGGAACGCTGGTCCGCCGTTATCGGGTTTTACTTTTCGCACTAGCAAGCGTCCCCGGACGCTTGCGTCGGGAGGCAACTCTGGATGAGTACGGCGTTCCCATTTGCTGGGTTTCCACTCTAACTCACGGTCAATGCCGTCGTGTAGATCGCCCCCGGCTAACCGCTGTGCCCGATCCACCGTTAGTCGTAGCAAGACAGAATAGCCGCGCTGCGCGGCGGCATACGCCACGGAGAACACGCCAAAGTTGGCATCGCCAATCACTCTCGCGCCCGGCGGCAGCCGGTCAATCGCTCTCTCCAGCAATGATTGTTCACTCACCGCCTCTGGGCCGTACATCGCTCCCCACTCCGGTCGCATGGCAAGCCCGGTTAGCAGATCGTGCGCAACCACCACGTTAATGACGGGCCAGTGCGATTCGCCGTGTTGGTTCGATCCTGGAGGATAGGTTTTGCATAGCTCTGGAGTATGCGCCGCGCGCATGGTTGAGCCATCCAGAACAAAGGTGCGCGGTTCGTCATCGGCCGGCGACGCAGCCATCCGCGCGAGCAGTTGATCAAAGATGTGGTCGCAGCTTTTTTGCACGACAGAAAGCGGCAGAGCCTGCCGCGCCTGATTATACGCCCCGGTATTGCTCGAAGGCGAGGAGCCGCCTGCGCGCCAGTCGCGAATGCGTTTGCAAGGGCGAGGCCAAAAGGTGGCGGGAAGGCCCAGGAGTAAGTCGAGCACGGCGGTTTCGAGGGAGGCCCCGCCCTGGATGCGTTGCCGCACCAAAAGCCACAGCACTACCAGCGTCGAGTACACGCTGTTGTTGCGTTTTACGCCGGCTTCCGTTTGGGCTTGATCGAGAAATGAAGTGGGCAGCAGTTCTTGGAAACGCGACGCAAGCTCGAAAAATGTGACGCTAGGCGCAAGCGGACAGAGTTCGAGTGTCGGTTGAGGAACAAGAGTGAGAGTTCGTCATGTCATGCCCTGAAATGAGAGTATCCTGCCCGCAGATCATCGTCAAGTACTTTGGAATGAAGACTACTTTGTAAAATCAGATAAACTCTTGGCGAAAACTATGTGGCATTAGGC
>DATIMM010000121.1:0-2118 GCA_035475295.1 Bryobacteraceae bacterium | reverse complement strand
CTGCGATCCGCCGTGGCTACACGACGGACTGTGTTGCTTTGCCCCACCAGTGTCACCACTATTCCCGGAATGACGGCTCCATGCAGATCTTGAACCGTTCCTGTGATGCTGGCAGACGCTTGTCTTGGTTTCCCTGTGGAGCCAGGAGCTGCCACGGCACCGCCGAACCCCGGACCATCCTGCGATTCCATGGTGCTTCCCGCAGTGCTGACTGGCTGCCGCGCGTCCAGGCATGATGACGCCCCGAGGAAGAACACCCCGATTATCCCGCCGTACCTAACCAGCCGCCCCGCAGCCACCTTAAGCGAGCCTGGTTTTCGGATTAGCAGCGATATTACCAGGACCTGTGAGGCGATTCTTTCCCGCATATCTGTTCAACCCTACCTAATTGTTGATTACCGCTTATGGGCGGAAACTCTCATTCCCTTCCCCAGATTAAGGCTCCTCGACGGCGGCTGATACTTCTAGCGACGCGCTTACGGAACTCGCATGACGAATGTCCTGATATAGTTCAACATCGCCATCCATTAACGTTGGACGGCCAGCACGGCTTCCGCCGTGCTAGCGGCCAGTTGCGAAGTCCTGCTGCAATCGTCTACCGGACCCATCGTAACCGATTCGCGTGATGCGGAAATCAGCGAAGCGACCTTGGCTAATGCTTGCCGTGAGGACGGGCTCTGTTGCACCGGGAAACAGGGAAGAGATCACCCGGCAAGGGTGTTGCGCTAAACAGAAGCAACCTTGGAGCCGAAGGCTGGCGGGCAGGCGACATTGTCGTTTGTAGAGCTTCTTCAGGAGTTCAATGCCGAGGAGCACGCGTCGCGCGTTAGAGAACGATTTGAATCCGAGCATCAGCCGTACGCGGGGATTGAGGGCAACAGGGCCCTCCTGGAGATTGAGAGAAGTGCCATTTGAAGAGAATGGATGAAATTCAACCGGCCCTTCCTTTCGGGTATACCGAGCTCGTAGCGGATCTCCAGCAACGTATCCAAACGGCGCAACGTCGTGCCTCGCTCAGCGTGACTCGTGAGTTGTTTTGCTTTATTGGAGCATGGGGCAGGAATCCTCAACCGGCAGAAAGAGAGGGGGTCGGGCACCAGAGTCATTGAACGCTTGGCGAGCGATTTGCGAACGGCGGATCCTCGGATGCAAGGACTATCGCCCCGGAATCTCGGTTATATGAAAGCGTCTGCCACAGCGTGGCCGGAGGAACAAATTTTGCAACAGCTTGTTGCAAAATTGCCGTGGGACATAGCTCGTCGACCAGGTCAAAGACTCGGTAGAACGGCTCTGATGTGTCGAACAAACGTTTCTCTATGGCTGGAGCCGGAACATTCTGGTCATGCAGATGGAAGCCGGACTGTACAGCAGACAGGGAAGAGCCATTACGAATTTCGAACGCACTCTCCCCTCTCCGCAATCCGATCTGGCGCAACAGCTCTTCAAGGACCTCTACAATTTTAATTTTCTGCCCCTTTCGGCCGAAGCTCGGTAGCGTGAAGTGGAGCAGAGCCTATTGGGGCACCTTCGGAGTTTCTTACTGGAACTCGGCATCGGATTCTCGTTTGTCGGAAGCCAGTACCTTCTGGCGATCACGGGAGAAGATTACAAATCGATCTCCTCTCTTATCATCTTCGTCTGCGGTGTTTTGTGGTGATCGAGCTGTTATGTGGCCAACTACATAACAACTCTTCGGTGGCGTAACCGGTTATGTGGCGTCGGCTTGCCCTTGGCTTCGAATGTGCTCGTTTGGCTGACGCGACGCGACATAGTCGTGGTCAGAAGTTTCGCAGGAACTGAAGGAGCGCCACGTCGTCCCGCCAGTGTATTTGTAGCGTTAGGGCTCGAACCTCGCAGGTCGCGAGCGCTTTTGCCTTCATCTCCAGATCGACTTTGGCATAGACATTCGTCGTGTTGAGCGAAACATGCCCCAGCCAGGCCCGGATGGTGTTGATATCCACGCCTGCGCGTAGAAGATGTGTCGCGGTCGTATGCCGGTAAAGCATTCTCGTACTGCTCATGATTTGTACTCCGCGAAGATCTGCTATCGCTATCACCCGCATTATGGAGTAGCCGTCCAGCTGGTTCGATATCTGCGGCGCGGCAGTGCCGCGATCG
>DATIMM010000120.1:0-2604 GCA_035475295.1 Bryobacteraceae bacterium | reverse complement strand
AGGATCCAGCGCGAGTAGAGCCTCTCTCTTCCCGCCCAGCGGCCAGCCTTCTCTACAGCCTGCACGTAGCTGGTTCTGCTGCGGGCATCAGGGATCTACTGCCGAATGAGGACAGCGATGTTGGCGTTCTGTTTCCGTTCTCTGGCTGGCTGGGCTGAGGCAGGTAGGCCCTCTCTTACCGGCGCCGCCCCGGAACAAGGTTCCGAGACGCCGGCCCTCAGCTATGCTCTTCAGGCGGTTCGCCGGTTCGATTGAAGCGCGTCTGCGAGCACTGCCCACAGATCAGTCCTAAACACGATGTTCGATCAGCGCATTGGCCTGTTAGCAACATTTGATTACCAGCGACCGGTTTGCCCGTCATCTGGGAATCGTTCACTGATCGCTCTGACTGCGGGCTACAATGGCTGACGGACCAGCGAACTCTTCCAAACGCGAAAAAGCAACTCCTTGAGTTGAGCGAGATCCTTCGGGCCCAGCTCGGTTCGCCATTCACGCTCGATCTCACGGAGCACCTCAAGAGCCTTGACCCATGCGGCGTGTCCGTGCTCCGTAAAGCGGACAATGCGCGCGCGGCCCTCGTCGGGCGCGTCCGACCGGACCAGATATCCGAGTTCTTCCAGACTTCCCAACAAGCGGTTCATAGCCTGTTTGCTCATTCCTGCGCGCTCGGCGAGAACACCGGGGCGAACTCCATCGGGCCCCGGATATCGGAACACCGCCATATGCGACAGGCTTAGCCCCTTAAAGCCCGCCGCGTTCAGATCGTGGACGATTCGCCGGTGAATGGCCTCGGCGGGAACGCGTAGCAGCGCGCCGATGAGCATATCTTTGGCTTTGACCGGCAAATTCTCCCGCGAGAAATTCATTGACACACTCCATAAGCGATGCTTACTATTCTTTCTGGTAAACATAGTTTACCACATGGAGAGCTAAGTGACACCTCACATCAACAACTTGCTGGACCACGATACTGACGATGCCCTATTGGCAACTCAACAGCAGACTGCGAACCCGCAGCAGCGAAGCCAGATAAAACGTATTCCCGAGGGAGCCGGCGTAGCCTACTGGGGTCCCGGTGAACTGATGACGTTTCTCATCACTGGCGAGGAGACCAACGGCGCGTTGTTCATGTCGGAAATTTCCGTCGCGCCAGGTGGAGGCACACCGCCGCACATCCACCACCGCGAGGACGAGGCATTCCGACTGCTCGAAGGCATGCTGACGATTCAAGTCGGTGGGGATACAATCACTGCATCCGCCGGAGATTTTGCTTTTCTCCCTCGTGGAATCGCTCACTCCTTCAAGAACACAGGCGACGGCTATGCGAAGGCGCTGGTCTTAATCACTCCGGCGGGCCTTGAGGGTTTCTTTACTGAAGTGTTCGAGCCTGCTGCCGATCGTTCCGCGGCCCCGCCGCCTGCAAGTAAAGAGTTGATCGGCCGAGCGCTCGCGGCTGCACCTAGGTATGGAATGGAACTTCTTCCCCCCGCATGACTGGCTCCGTCCAATTCACGAAATATCTGTGAACAAAAGAATGTTGGATAGGAGGTCTGAATGTCCCTGCAAACGATCGATCTATCTGTCAATCCTGCAGCCGAAACCATCTCCCTGGGGCCGCTCGTAGTGCGATTCCTTCTCACCGGCGAAAACTCGGGCGGCACGGTCGCTGTCTTTGAAGTGGTAGTCCCTGCCGGGCAGCGCCTGATGGCGCCAGCGCACAGTCACGACCACTTCGAAGAAACGATCTACGGAGTCCACGGCGTATTGACCTGGACCGTGGACGGCAAGCTGATCGATGTGGCGCCGGGGCAGGCGCTCTGCATTCCGCGGGGCGCCGTTCACCGGTTCGACAACAACGGCAGCGAAGATGTGAAGGTGTTGTGCGCCATTACTCCCGCCGCAATCGGCCCGGAGTATTTCCGCGAATCGGCGGAGGCGGTTAGCGCAGCGGCTGGAGGCCCGCCCGACGGCGCAAAAATGATCGACATCATGCGCCGTCACGGGCTCACTCCCGCACCTCCTCCCCCTCCGGCGTCGGACTAAGTGCCCTCGGATTGTGCAAAATCGCCAATGCGCTCGGTGAACGCTATACCCGGTTCGCGCTAGTCAAGAATTACTTCCGCACGCTCGGAAAGATTCTATGGGTCCCCGAGTGCGGGGCTGAATCTCCTGTCTTCGAATAAGGTCGGAGTTGGAAGAGCAGCTCTCAACGCCCCAATCACTTGGCCGAGAACTTCCACACGCAACCTCCGGCGCACCTCAAGCGAAATTAGCTTCAATGCCTTCACCGCAAATCGCTGGCGCGTCCGGACCTTCATCGTGTCCGCCCCGCGCCAGCTACTGCGCGGCTAATCTCACTCCATAGTAAATGCCCCTGCCGAAAGGATGAGGGCTGGCCGGATCACTACCGGCAGCCTACTTGTCCTTCCGAACATCACTTCGTCTTCCACCCGGGAGTGGACACCCGTGACATATAGTTCGACCAGTTATAAAGTGGGTTGCGTGTGGGTGCATATATTTTGCCGGCTTTGGCGGGTTGATCCGGGCCGTACACCCATACTGCGTTGTCATCCCAGGTAACGACTTCGTCCAAGCCATCGCCGT
>DATIMM010000119.1:0-25841 GCA_035475295.1 Bryobacteraceae bacterium | reverse complement strand
ATCGACAATCGCGCTGTGCAAAGCGCAGGTTTGTGGCGATGCGGAGTCGTTGCGGATTCGCGTCTTCACGCGGACCGTAGCAGCTGTCTCCGAGATATGCGGCGTGGTAACGAACGTACCCCACTGCGCAACATGCACCGGATTCGTCACAATGAGCCAAGTATGGCGGTAAATGCCGGAACCCGAGTACCAACGTGAATTCGGCTGATGCGAGTTATCCACCCGCACGGCCAGCGTGTTATTACCGGGCTCGAGGTGAGGCGTCAAATCGTAGGAGAACGTAATGTACCCGAACGGCCTTTTCCCGAGATAGTGGCCGTTGATCCATACTTCACTGTTCTGATAAACGCCGTCGAATTCCACCACCACTTTTCGGTTGCTGGATGCGCCGGGCACTCGGAAGTGTTTTCGATACCATCCGATGCCCGTCGGCAGATAGCCACCCGGTCCGCCGGTGGATTCGTTTTCCCCAAAGAGGCCTTCGATGCTCCAGTCGTGCGGCAAGTCCACCGCTCGCCACTGAGCGTCGGCAAAGCCGGGCGCCTGCGCACCAGGCACATCACCCTTGAAAAACTTCCAGCCGAAGTCGATCGATTCACGTACGCGTGGAGCGGGGCGCGGCGTCTGCGCGTTAAGTTGATCCTCAGTGTTCAAAAAGGCGGCTCCAAGCATCGTAACTCCAAGGGCCGTGCCCAGCAGGTTGCGACGTGTAATTGGTTCGTCGGAATTGTTGCTCAATGTGGTGCTCCCGCAGCATAATACCAACTGGTGGACGGCGTGCGCTGCGACACTCGCTCGGGAAGCTCAAGCATAGTGCCGGGGCTTGGTGATCAAAATAGAACTGGGGGAGACAAGAATGAATAGAAGAGATTTTTTCAGGCGGACAGGTGGTGCTGTATCCTCGTTGGCTTTTACTCGTATGGGATTACCTGCTCCCCGCAGCAGGCCCAACATCGTTCTAATCTATGCTGACGACCTTGGATATGGGGACGTGGGGTGCTATGGCGCTACGCGAGTCAAGACTCCGAACATTGACAGGATTGCGAGCGCTGGCCTTCGCTTCACAAATGCCCATTCGCCGTCGGCGACGTGCACACCTTCACGCTATGCTTTGCTCACTGGCGAATATGCCTGGCGCAAGAAGGGCACCGGCATTCTTCCCGGGGATGCCGCATTGATTATTGAGCCGGGACGAGTGACTCTTCCCTCTATGCTCAAGAAGCAGGGCTACAATACCGCTGCCATTGGGAAATGGCATCTGGGGCTGGGGAACGGCACGATTGACTGGAATGGAGAGATCAAACCAGGTCCGCTTGAGATCGGGTTCGATTATTCTTTTGTGATTCCTGCCACGCTAGACCGCGTGCCGTGCGTATTTGTGGAGAATCATCGGGTGGTGAATCTCGACCTGAAGGATCCGATTCGAGTGAGCTACAAGCATCCCTTTCCTGGAGAGCATACCGGAAAAGGCGATCCGGAACTGCTGAGGGTAAAACCGAGTCACGGTCACGATCAGGCGATTGTCAACGGGGTGAGCCGAATCGGGTACATGACCGGCGGCAAGTCCGCATTATGGGTGGACGAGACAATCGTGGACGTTCTATCCCGGAAGGCGACGGCATACATCGACCAACATAAGGCAGAACCGTTCTTTTTATACTACGCGGCACACGATATTCATGTCCCGCGACTGCCCAACCAGCGTTTTGCCGGAAAGACGGGAATGGGCCCGCGCGGCGATGCAATTGCAGAATTCGATTGGTCCGTCGGTCAGATTCTCACGGCTCTCGATCGTAACGGACTCACCGATAATACTCTGGTGATCCTGTCCAGCGACAACGGACCCGTACTCGACGATGGTTATCGAGACCAAGCGGTCGAAAAGCTAGGCAGCCACAAACCTGCGGGGCCATATCGAGGTGGGAAGTACAGCAACTTCGACGGAGGGACACGCGTACCATTCATCGTTCGTTGGCCAGGACATGTGAAACCCGATTCGGTGTCGAGCGCGCTGATCGGGCAAGTGGACCTACTCAGTTCGCTGGCGGCCATGACTGGGCAAAAACTTCCTGAACAAGCTGCGCCGGACAGTCTGAATGAACTTCCCGCATTACTCGGGACGTCGAAAGTGGGCCGGCCAGAACTGGTCGAGGACGCGGATGTCCGATCCTTAGTAGATGGCGATTGGAAGCTGATCCAGCCGAGTAATTTCCCCAAGATCAATAAGGACACGAACACAGAGTTAGGCAACGATCCGCAGCCGCAACTCTACAACCTTTCAGCCGATCCCGGCGAAAGAAATAATTTGGCTTCCCAGTATCCGGACAGGGTGAGAAAAATGAGTGCGCTGCTGGACAAGCTCCGTGCTGATCGACGGAGCCGCCCATAGCCGCGGGACTATTTGCTGAAACCGGACGTTCGCTACACGCTTAAATTGCGTTTTTTAACTTGATCTGCAATGTATTCGGACGTCCGCCAGCCAAGTGCAGAGATTGTTAGCGTCGGGTTCTTGTCCGCATTGCTCACAAAAGGAGCGCCATCGGTCACAAACAGATTCTTGATATCCCAAGCCTGGCAGTACTGGTTGAGCACAGAGGTTTTGGGATCGTTGCCCATTCTGGCCGCTCCTACTTCATGCTTCACTTGACCGCCATTTTCGATTCCCCAATCACTCTCGGGGCCGGAACTGTGGGTGACTACACCGCCAGCAGCCTCGATGAGCTCTTTAAAGGTCTCTTGCATGTGTTTGGCTTGCAGTAGCTCGTCCTCGCTCCATTTGAAGTGGAATCGCAAAACAGGTATACTCCACTGATCCACTACATCGGGATCAATCTCGCAAAAGCTCTCGTGATTCGGAATCATCTCACCCCGCCCGGCAAAATAGACTTCGGCGCCGTAGAGCTTGCGGAGATTCTGCTTCAATTCGGGCCCGTAACCGCCACCAAGAAAACGTTCCGCATAGCCGCCCAAAATACCCCCGGCCGGTAAACGCCGGCCCCCGCCGAGTTCGATGTGATACCCGCGAGCAAAAGGAAGCTTTCCGGCTTTTTGTTGCTTGTACAGCCACCATGGCATGTACAGATGCATGCCGCCAACACCGTCCTCGTTACGTGCCGGAAGGTCCTCCATAATCGGCAGATGTCCGCTCACCGAGGAACCGACAGTATCCATCACATAACGGCCGACCAGACCAGACGAATTAGCGAGCCCGTTGGGAAACCGCGTACTCTTCGAATTAAGCATGATGCGAGCCGTTTCACAGCAACTGGCAGCAAGAACGACGATCTTGGCACGAACCTCCACATCTTTGCGGGTCTTCTTGTCGATGTACGAGACACCTTGAGCCAACCCGTCGTTTCCGACCAACACCTCTCGAACCATGGCATCTGTCCGAACTTCCAGGTTGCCGGTCTTCATTGCGGGAAAGATGTGAACACCCGGCGAGTTGAAGTTGGCATTCACCCCGCAGGATCGACCGCATTCGGCACAATAGTGGCACGCGGGGCGACCATGGATGGACTTGGTAAGAATAGCCAGTCGTGAAGGGATGCAGGGAATCTTCAGCTTGTCCGCAGCCATTTTGATGACTCTCTCGTGGCAACGAGGAGCAGGGACAGGCAGAAATTTCCCATCGGGCGCGTTCTCAATACCTTCTTCGGATCCAAAGACGCCAATCAATTCCTCGACCTTGTCATAGTACGGCGCGAGATCTTCGTAGGTGATCGGCCAATCGAACCCTTTCCCATCGCGGCTATAGGGTTTGAAATCGTAGGGGCCCATTCGCAAGGAAATTCGCCCGTAATGGTTGGTGCGGCCACCGAGCATGCGGGCTCGCCACCACATCCACTCCGAGCCGGGTGCATTGATATAAGGTTCTCCAGGGACTTCCCACCCGCCCAGCAGTGTGGCATCGAAATAGCCCAGAGGCATTTGGCGGGTGGGCGCGCCTCGATGCGGGGCGTTATAGGGCCACTCAAACATTTTTGATTGCTTCGTGCAATCAAACCATCCACCTGCTTCCAACATGCATATCTTGGCGCCAGCATTTGCCAGTACTTGCGCGGCGACACCGCCGCCAGCACCGGAACCGACTATAACGACGTCATACGTCTTATTTGTTTCCACTGTGCTCGCCATGTAATCAATGTAACTGCTCGGAGTTTTGAGTTTTCTCAAAGGTTGGAGAAACAGGCCTTGACCGAGTGCCGTGAGCTCCAATTTTATGAGCGTTATGATCGATGAGCCGTGGCATCGAACGTGATGGCGGCACATGAGCATCGTACGATGTCAGGTGAATGGCCTGGTATTCCCAGCACAGGATGAAGAACTACGATTTCGGAACCAACAACCCTTTTGACAGATCGGCTCCTGTGCGGATGGTGTTGGATCGGCTTCTTGATAGTCGCGGCTACATGGATTCCATCCGATCTTTTTCAGTTCCGCCTAACGGACTTGCGGTCTGGTTCTTCGGCCAAAACGGATTCATTGTCAAAGCTGGCCAGGGTCCGCTCATCGGTATCGATCTTTACCTCACCGACAGTTGCGCCCAACGCTTCGCCGAACTTCCGTTCCGCGTAAACCGGCAATTACCCGTTTTTGTCGAACCGGAGGATTTGGATGTCGATGTTTTTCTAACTACGCATTCCCACGATGATCACGCTGATCCGGAAACGATCCGCCGGTTTGCGAGGAAGCGGCATGCGGCCTTTATCGGACCATGGCAGTCGATACAAAGATACGAACAGTGCGGAGTACCTTCCGCGTCCTGTCACTTACTGCATCCCGGTCAAGAATTGCAGTTCGGCGGCCCAACGAAGGTTCGAGGCACGTTTGCCCTGTCTACTGATAACACGGATTTGAATCACCTGGGCGTTCTATTTGAGTTCGCCAATGGGATCACGTTCTACAACACCGGCGATACCGCTTACTGTGAACTGCTCAAAGACCTGCTTCCGCGCAACCCGGACATCTGCACCATTTGCATTAATGGTGGATTCCACAATTTGAGCCACATGCAGGCCGCTGAAATCGTGGCGGCCATTCAACCGAAAGTAGCAATTCCATGTCACTACGACATGATGATCAACAACGTCGGATATCCGCAGATGCTCGAAGCCTCTCTCCGGGTGTTGGGCAGTGATGTAGGTGTCCGAATACTTCCTTATTACGAGCCGTGGGTGTACTTGCGTCAGACCTAAGAAGGCCAAGTCCGCCAAGTAGATGCTCCTCATCTAGAGCCATGCTGACCGTCGCGGTCGCCGGGTGGGAAGAGCAGAACGACAGATGTGCGTGTCGGATCGTGAGACAAGCGATCGTGACGGTAACGTGAGCCACTGAGACTTTGCATGCAGAAAATCCATTGGTCATTGATTCTTGTGCCTGTCGCACTGGCGGTGAGATATCTCGCAGCCTCCCATGAAACGCTGATCTTCGTTTTGGCTGCCATTGCCATGATCCCGCTAGCGAAACTTCTCAGCGATTCAACGGAGCAAACGGCGTATAAGACGGGTCCCACGCTCGGAGCTTTGCTGAATGTCACCTTCGGCAATGCCGGCGAGTTGCTGATTGGGTTCTTTGCTTTAAAAGCCGGACTGCAACAGCTCGTAAAGGCGTCGATCACGGGATCCATTCTGGTCAATCTACTCTTGACACTGGGAATCTCGATGCTGGCCGGAGGAATACGGAAGAAGACGCTCAGTTTCAATCCACTTTCGGCGCGGACGCAAACGACCATGCTAGGGTTGGCGGCTATTTCACTGGTTCTGCCAGCAGCTTTCTCGCTATTGGGAGGCGCCGCCACGGGCTCGGGCGTACGAGATCTGAGTCTGGAGTTCAGTATTGTACTGGCCATACTGTACGGACTGAGTCTCCTGTTCACCCTTCACACCCATGAACAGTTGCTGACGCCACACAAAGCAGAGGAAGGCGACGCTCCTGAAGGGACCTGGAGCACGGCTCGTGCACTTACGACCTTGGTCGTAAGCGCAGCGCTGGTGGCCTGGATGGGCGAGGTACTGGTGGGATCGATCGAAGCCGCATCCAGATCACTTGGAATGACAGAGTTGTTTGCCGGTTTAGTAGTGGTCGCAATAGCAGGAAATGCGGCAGAGGCAACTGCGGCCGTCAGAGCGGCCCTGAATAACCGTATGGATTTAAGCGTCGGAATAGCAGCAGGCAGCAGTATTCAAATCGCGCTCTTCGTTGCCCCTTTGCTTGTCATTATCAGCCAGTGGGTCAGTCCGCGCCCTATGGATCTGGTATTTACGCCGGTCGAGATCGTAGCACTTGTACTTGCGGTGGTAATTACGAGTCAAGTCGCGTCCGATGGACAATCAAATTGGCTTGAAGGTGCCCAGCTTCTGGCAGTGTACGTGATGCTCGCCGTCATGTTCTTCTACCTTCCGGCAGGGGAGCCGGCGAAGTCCGGACATTGATCGGTTTCGTTGCCACTCTCGTTCGTCGGAGTACTGTCAAAATTACACGAACACACTGGGCCACCGATGGATCCTGTGCGGGAACGGAGGTTGGATCCAGATTGACCGCGAACTGGCCAGGGTAATACCCCTTCGGGTTAATCCGAACTGAAAAAGATAGCCTTACTGCCACTTATTACGTGGTGTTATTTCGAAACGTCTGTGTCCGGTTTTGGTTTACATTTCTGGCGTTCGCGCTTGCGCCCGGCATAGGTGCCGGGCAGACCTCGTCGCTGACATTATCAGGGAACATTACCACTATAGGCGACGCTTCCACCCTTCGCTTTCCTTCGGGCATAATCCTCGATTCTTCGGGAAATATCTTCATCGCAGACACGGTTAGCCAAGTCGTTCGGCGGGTTGATGCGAACACACAGGCTATATCCATCGTTGCAGGAAACGGGCGGGCGGGTTTTTCCGGGGACGGCGGTCCGGCGACCGGCGCCTCGCTCAGCAGCCCCACGGGAGTTGCGATAGACGCGGCGGGAAATCTGTACATTGTCGATCACGATAACAATCGGATTCGAAAAGTGGTCAGGCAAACGGGGACGATCACGACCGTTGCGGGTAGCGGCACGCTCTGCACCAATTACGCCTTGTGCTCCGGGGATGGCGGTCTCGCGGTCGCGGCTGTATTGAACGGGCCGACGGGAGTTACTGTCGACACGGCGGGGAATCTTTATTTCTCGGACACCTTCAACAACGCTCTGCGGAGAGTGGATGCTTCCTCGAAGGTTATCAGCTCGGTTGCGGCCGCACCGGCAGCAGGGCTGGTTCTGAATAGTCCGGCTGGGCTCGGGCTCGATGGCTCGGGAAACCTTTACATCGCTGATACGCAGAACAACGTAATCCGGAAGGTTGTTTTGGCCACGGGAGCAACTTCGGTTGTGGCGGGAAACGGGATTGCCGGGTTCGGAGGAGACACTGGGCCGGCCACGAGCGCAGAGTTGTGGGCGCCTTCCGACGTGCGGATCGATCCCGCAGGCAACCTCTACATCGCAGATTTTGGAAACAATCGCATACGCTTTGTGAATAAAACGACAGGCGTCATCTCGACTATTGCCGGAAACGGAATCGCGGGATACGCGGGCGACGGCGGAAGTGCGGTAGGAGCATCGTTAAACAATCCTATGAGCGTGGCGTTGGATCTGCGAAACAATGTCTATATCGCTGATTCGGCCAACAACGCGATTCGACGGATCACGATGACGCCGGGTCCGATTGGGGCGAATCCGACGAGCCTCAACTTTGGCGGTCAAACGGTAGGAACACTGAGCACGCCGCTGCCGATCGTATTCACGAATCCCGGCAACAGCACGCTCACCGTTGCTTCCGTTTCGCTGAGTTCACCTGATTTCATCATGAAAGATAACAACTGCGGGCAGGCTCTGAGTCCGGGTGCGAGATGCTCTCTCAACGTCGTGTTTTCGCCGCAAACGGGAGATATTGGCGAGTTGACTGCAGCTCTGGTGTATGCAGATTCAGATGGCAATGCGCCCCAATCGGTGGTCCTCAGCGGCACGGGTCTTTCAGGGCAGGCGGACTTTACCCCATCGGTCCTGTCGTTTGGAAGCGTGGCCGTGAATGCGCCCTCAGTAATAGGCGTGCTGACGTTGAAGAACACGGCCGCGACTGTGCTCTCGGTGAATGGCGTATCAGTCGCTTTTGGTGGAGCAAGCGGGTTTTCGATCGTGGATACGACGTGCGCGGGTTCGCTTGCAGCGGGAGCAAGCTGCCAGGTGCGGGTATCGTTCTCGCCCCAAGCTCTGGGAATACAGACGGGCGCTTTGAACTTTATTACTTCTGCTGCGGTCAATCCCCAGAGCGTTCCCGTAACGGCGACCGTGGTGGGGACTCCGCAGGCGACGCTCAGCACAGGCAGTCTAGCTTTCTCTTATCAAAACCTGGGCACGGTGAGCGCGAGCCAGAGCGTCGTGCTTGCGAATCCAGGAAACGCGCCGTTGGCGGTGAGCTCCGTTGCGATCACGGGGGCAAATGCGAGCGACTTCTCCGCGACGAACCGTTGCGGCGCGAGCCTGCCCGCCGGCGCAAACTGCACGATTGCGGTGAGCTTTACGCCCAGCGACAATGGCAATCGAACGGCCTCCCTGGTGATTAGCGACTCGATTGGCGTGCAGAGGGTGGCGCTCAGTGGGACAGGCAGCGGCAATTACTCAGTTCCGGGATGCACGGTGCTGAGTTTTGTCGCGGGGCCGAATCCGATCTATACCAATAATCCCTACGGGATTACGTCCATCAATGCGAACGTCACCTGCCCTTATGAGGTTCGCATCGGCGGTCCGAATGGGCCGTTGTTTGCCACCGGCAACGGCTATAGCTCGACGCTAACGGGCAGTTGGGTTAGCAATGGACTCAAATTTTATCTTCAGCAGAGCGGGAATACTTCTCCGAGCGGGACGCTGGCGAACCTGACAGTCCAGGTGAAGACGGGGCAGGGTTGCATTGCCACGGCCTTTACGGCGACTCCGAATCCCATCGTGACGAATAATCCGTTCGGCAGAACATCCATTACTGCGGCCACGAACTGTTCGTTCGACATTCGGATCGGAGCACCGAACGGGCCTGAGTTTAAAGAGGGGCGCGGCTACAATGTGTTGCAAACGGGGGACTGGATATCGAACCAGATGACGATGTACCTGCAGCCGCATGGGAATACCAGTGCGGCAGATACACTGTCCGTGCTTACGCTCGTGGTACAGCCCGCCATAGCCGGATGCACTGTGAACGACTTTTCGGCGGGCCAGAATCCGATCATCACCACCGAGCGGCTGAACACCGCGAGCATACACGCGGATGCGAGCTGCCCCTACGACATCCGGGTGGGCAGCCCCAATGGCGCACTCTTGGGAAGCGGCCAGGGATCGACCACCGCGCAAACGGGGAACTGGGTGGTGAACGGCATGTCGTTCTACTTGCAGCAGCAGGGAAATGCATCCGCCTCCGGTACTATGTCCACATTTACGATCAATACAAAGCTGCCTGACCAGATACCGCCCAGTTGCGCAATCACGCAGTTCACGGCCAACCCTAATCCGATTACCGCGCCGGGCGCCTCAACCACGGTGAGCGTAAATGCGAACTGTGCGTGGGATTTGCGGCTGAACGATTCGGCCGGACAACTGTTGACATCGGGAAGTAGCGGGGGCAGCACTGTGGTGCCTTCCGTGAGCGATGGCACGCTTCTTTATTTACAACCCCAGGGCGACACTAATTGGCGCCACAATCTTGCGATCCTGAAGACAAGCTCCGCTTCTCCATCGCGATCTTGTACGGCTCTTGTCTTTTCCACGACGCCCATTGTGGCGGATGCGGCGTTTGGAGTCACGAATATCACGGCAGATGCCACTTGCCCGTACGACATTCGTGTGGATAGTCCGGATGGCACGTTGTTTGGATCGTCAGTAGGGCTCATGTCGGCCAATACGGGCAACTGGGTCGTCTATGGTCAAGTGTTCTATCTTCAGAGACGCGGCGATATGACTGCTGCGGGAACATTGGCCACCAACGCCGCGATCATCATCCCGTAGAAACGGCTTGCTGCCCTGAGGCAAATACGCTGGCCAACCACTCGTTCGTTTCGCGGACCGCGCGGGCGGTGTCCTCGGCCAGAGCCGGAACGATCAGAAATCCATGGATAGTGCCTGAGTAGCAGTTATAACGAGTAGGGACTCCTGCCTCTTGCAGGCGCATCGCATAAGCGTGGCCCTCATCCACCAGGGGATCGTATTCCGCTGTAATGACCAGAGCGGGAGGCAGGCCTTTAATATCCTTGGCCCTTAGAGGCGATGCATAAGGATCATTAGCTGCAGCTTTGTCGGGAAGGTAAAGATCCCAGAACCATGCCATGTCGGCTGCGGTCAGGCCATACCCTTCGCTAAAGCTCCGGTAGGACTGGGCACAAGAATCGTAGTAGTCGGTGACCGGGTAATAGAGAATTTGCCCAGCAATAGGCGGGCCATTTTCGTCGCGGAAACGCAGGCAAAGGGCAGCGGCAAAATTGCCGCCCGAGCTATCTCCTGCCACCAAGATTCGGTTGGTATCCGCATTCAGGTCCGCTGCATGCTGGAAAGTCCATTTAACCGCCGCGGCAGCATCATTGATCCCGGCTGGGAATTTCGCTTCAGGCGCCAGGCGGTAATCGGCCGAGACCACCACAGTCCCGGTTTCCGTGGACAGCTTGCGGCAGAGTTCATCGTGGGTGTCAAGGTTATTAGTCGCCCAACCGCCACCATGAAAGTAAACGATCGCCGGGAACGGGCCCGTGCCTTCCGGGGTATAGATTCTAAGGGGCAATTCCCCGCCCTCGCTGGGAATGTTTTGGTCCGTAAGCGAGCCGATCTCCGTCCTGGCCTTTCCCATGACGGCCTTGGCAATGGCATTCCGCCTTACGGTTGCGATTGGAAGGGTGCGCTTCGGCGCTAAATTCAGGGCTGCGAGTTCTTCGAGGTATTGTTGAGCGCTGGAATGAAGGGGCAAAAGAGAGCTCCGGATACCAGGGTAACCTCCCGTCCCCTCAGAACTTGCGATCCTTTTCCGCAAAAAAGAAAACGGTGGCCCTGCGCGAGGCCACCGTTATTATCGGAGGATAATTTGTTTACTTTGCCCAGAGCAAGTGAAGTATTTTGGGCGTCTTACTCACTCTTATCGGCCGAAGCCTTCAATTTTTCGCGCTGTTCTTTCAAAATTGCTTTCCGGCTGAGCTTTATTTTGTTGCCTTCGAGCGCCAGCACCTTCACCAGGATCTGATCGCCTTCTTTGAGCTCGTCGCGAACGTTCTTGATACGGCTTTCCGAGATCTCGCTAATGTGCAGCAGTCCGTCAGTTCCGGGGAAGATCTCGACGAAGGCACCGAAATCGGCGATACGCACGACCTTCCCGAGGTAGGTCTTGCCCACTTCGGCGACCGCCGCGATGTCGCCTACCATCTGCAGGGCACGCTGTGCCGAGGCTCCGTCGGAAGCGAAGATATTCACGGTACCGTCGTCGGTGACGTCGATTTTGACGCCGGTCTGGTCGATGATGCCCTTGATGACCTTGCCGCCGGGACCGATTAGCTCACGGATTTTGTCGGTTGGAATTTTGGTCGTGTAGATGCGCGGCGCGTACTGAGACAACGCCGTTCGTGGCGTATCAATAGTGGCCAGCATCTTTTCCAAGATCTCCAGACGGGCCTTGCGCGCCTGTTCCAGCGCCTGCTTCATGATGGCGGTGGTCACGTTCGGCACCTTGATATCCATCTGCAGGGCAGTGATTCCCTCCTTCGTGCCGGCTACCTTAAAGTCCATATCGCCGTAATGGTCTTCCGCACCCGCGATGTCGGTGAGGATGGCATACGAATCGCCTTCCAATACCAAACCCATGGCGATTCCGGCAACAGGGGCCCTAATAGGCACACCAGCGTCCATCAGCGAGAGAGTGCCGCCGCAGACACTGGCCATGGAGCTGGAGCCGTTCGATTCGAGAATGTCGCTCACGACTCGTAAGGTGTAGGGGAAGGTGCCTTCATCCGGAATAACGGAGGAGAGAGCACGCTCTGCCAATGCGCCATGTCCGATTTCGCGGCGCCCCGGTCCACGCATGAATCCGACTTCACCGACGCTGAAGGGCGGGAAGTTGTAGTGAAGCATGAAGCGCTTGGAGGTTTCCGAAGGATCGAAGAGTTCAATCCGCTGTTCGTCGTCCTTGGTGCCGAGAGTGGTGGTTACCAGGGCCTGCGTTTCACCACGGGTAAATAAGGCTGAGCCGTGGGTACGAGGCAGAAGGTTCACTTCGCAGGTGATCTGGCGGATAGCATCGAACGCACGGCCATCGGGACGACGGCGGTCCTTCAGCATCTGATCACGGAAGATGCGCTCCTTTAAGGAATCGAACTGCCTTTTGGCTTCGGCCTGCTGTTCTTCTTCAGTGAACAGCGCCACAGCCTTTTCCTTCGCCTGGTCGACACGGGCATAACTCTCGAGCTTGGAATACTTTTCTGTATTCAACGCGTCGGTGAGTTCCGTGCGGACCGCATCGGATATCTTCGCTAGCATTTCCTGATTGACAGGAGCCGGTGTATACTCACGCTTCGGCTTGCCAACGGCTTTCACGAGCTCGCGGATTCCGGCGACTATCTTCTTGCAGCAGTCATGCCCGAACTCGATGGCCTCGACCACCTCTGCTTCAGAGGCGGAGTTTGCGCCCGCTTCCACCATGACGATGCCCTGTTCCGTCCCGGCAACGACGATGCTCAGCTTGGCGTCCTTCGTGTCGTCGTAGCTGGGGTTCGCGCTGTAGCTGCCGTTCGAGAGAGCTACACGGACGCCGCCCAGAACGTGATGGAAGGGGATATCCGAAATGGCCAGAGCCGCCCCGGCGCCTACGATGGCCAGCATGCTGGGATCATTCTGCGGGTCCGCCGAGAGTACCATCGCGATGATCTGCGTTTCGCAGGAGAAGCCCTCCGGGAACAAGGGACGTACCGGACGATCAATCAACCGGCTCGTCAATACTTCTTTTTCGGAAGGACGCCCTTCGCGCTTAATAAATCCGCCCGGGAACTTGCCCGCAGCATACATGTATTCCCGATAATCGACTGTTAGCGGGAAGAATGTGGCGCCCGGCTTTGGCTTCTCCGCGGAGCATGCGGTGACTAACACCACCGACTCTCCAGACCGCACCACGACAGACCCGTTCGCCTGTTTTGCAACCTTGCCCGTTTCGAGCGAGATCTTCGACCCATACAGGTCAATTTCAACTTTGTGTGACATCAATGCTTCCCATAGTGCGGTACGCCGCACCTGAATTCCTCATTTCGAACCTCGAATTCCAGCGGAACCGCGAGGGCCAACTTTGATTAAGTGAGGACTTAGAGAGATGAAGCTAAGGAAGGACCACTCGCCAGAGTGATGTTACGCGGGTACTACGGTGAGCTCTATCGACACGCGAAGGAGAAGATCGGGCCCGACCCGCGCCTACCTGAGAACGTGACTAGCGACGAATGCCTAGGCTCTGGATAAGATTTTTATAGCGTTCCGGACTACGATCTTTCAGATACTTGAGCATTTTACGGCGGCGCGCCACCATGGTCAGCAATCCGCGCCGCGAATGATGATCCTTGTGATGCGTCTTAAAATGCTCGGTCAACTGCAAGATCCGTTGACTCAGAAGGGCTACTTGCACCTCTGGCGAACCCGAATCCGATTTATTGATCCGGTACTTTTCGATCACCTGAGACTTTTGTTCTACCGCCAGGGCCATGCTAGAAAACGATACTCCTCGTCTGTTACCTAATCTCGATTTTTTACTTACTCAGGTTAACACAGTCTAGGGTTTATGGGGGGCTATCCCGGAGGAAATTGAGATATTTGCGTGAGGGTATCCCCAGAGGTTCCGGAAGGGGGTGGGCCGAAGTCCCGGCCGGGTACTTGCCCGCTATTCGGCAGGAAAACCCCTCCCGGCCGACTGCTACGCCAGCGCTAAATTCAGATTTTCAATAGCTTCGTCGACCTCTGCGGTGTTCTTGTAGCCCACTGTGACGCTGTTCACGCCCGCGTGCTTGAATGCGAACCTCATCGCGGCCTGACGGTCCTCACGCTTCGTGAACCTACCCTCGCCCACCAGTTTCATGCTGATCACGCCCATTCCAGCCTTTCGTGCCTGCTTTACGTGCGTGACGACCTCGGTTACATTTCCCGGTCCGTGCGTGTTGTAATCCTCGGCATCCATGGCGGTGCCCTTATGGTTCATCCGGATCATTGCAATTTCGAGCCACTGGTTGCTCGGGACCTGGCGCAATGCCGGGAGACCGTGCACCGACGCGCCATGGGCTACCAGCGCTTTTTTCGATTGGGCCTCCAGGATTCCGTCCTGCCACCGGGCGCTGTCGGTCGGCCATGAGGCAACATGCTGCCAGTGGAGCAGCGCTATGTCGAAGTATTCGGTATTGGCGAGTTTACGCAACTCGTCGATCTTCGCCTGCGGATCAACGTCCTCGCGGGTGGTTACCTTGGTCATGAGCCGGTAGCTGTCACGGGGAATCCCTTTCAACGCGACGCCCAACATCCTGTGCATATCCGTATACGATTCAGCGGTCTCGAAGAAACGGATGCCATGGTCGTAGGCATAGCGCACCAGTCTGGTGAACTGATCCTGTCCCAGATCGCGCTGGACCTTTCCACTGAAGCTTCCGGTGCCGAAAGCAAGCCGGGTCACCTTGACGTCGGACTTCCCGAGGGTCACCCAATCGGTCGCAGTAGCGCGCGCCGCTCGAAGCGATAGCGCTCCGGGACCGGCGAGTGCTGCCGCCGCGAGTCCGGCCTTCAGTAAATCACGTCTGGAGCAATCAGCCATTCGTCTTCCTCCACTGCGCCGGATCTTACCACACGTCGTGGCTCATGTGCTTGTTGATCTCTTCAGACACCGCTTTGCCGCGATATCAATGCGTTCGACTCCAACGGCAATTTTCTGGGCACTCTGCGTGATGCTGAGGGTAATCCACTGGTGAATCAGGGCCTTTGGGCGATATCCTTTGACCCCGGGGTACCGGGATCGACCAATCCGAATGCGTTGTATTTCAACGCGGGAATCAACCAGGGAACGACGGTTTATTCGGCAAAATCGACGCGATCCCGGAGCCGGCGGCCTGGAATCTGCAGCTCTTGGCTTGCTCGGCTTGGGCGCGCTTCGGCGTCCGCGACGGTCTAAATAGACTAGTAGGGTGTGGTGCTGGGCTTCTTGCTTTCGGCAGCACCTGGGGACTGGCTTCGCTAGTACCGGTTCTCGCGGGCTCCGGATGTTTGAGTCTCAGCGCTGGACGTGGTGAGGGACCCCGCTCGACCAGCCACCGCCTTCGCAATCACGTTTTTTAGGCTTTCCATATTTGCTCCGGGATCTGTCCCGTCAGTAGCCGCTTTTTTGTAGCGACTGTTTGAGGCAAGGCGATAATCTCCGTTGCTACCGTCGTTGTAGTTGGCAAAGCCCACGTGGTTCAGGCTGGGCGGAAAGAAATTGCCGGGGTACTGGTAGGGTCCAGGATCACCGGCCCAAACGTTGTTTTTGAAGACCAAGTTATCGATCACCTGCGTCAGTGCCTTAAAGGATTGACCCAGGCTATTGACGTACCATCCGTACGAGCCTTCCCCGAAGATGTTGTTTGTGAATGTGAGATTCTTCATCGGCTTACCGCAACAGTTCCCGAGGGCTGCGAAATTCCCGGTCTGAAAAACCGTGTTGTGGTCGAGCGTAATATCTTGCGCGCCGGACTGTCCAGGAAACGCGCCGGGGCCTGCTTGAAAGAAAACACCGTTGCCGTTGTACTTCCAGTTCACATCCTCGAAAAGGTTATTGTAGAAATCAAGACGCGCGGTGGGTATCTGCCGCGAAGCCTCAGATCGTGGAGCGGTGTCATCTTCGGAACCGATGTTGATTCCTCCAGCTACGTGCCGTATTACGTTGTCACAAAATGTGATGTCGGTGATCTGGTTTCCAGGCATAAACGGCGTCTCATTGCGCGGAGTGAACAAGACGGACAATCCGTTTTGAGCACTGACCCAGTTCCCTTCCATCACGTTTCCCTGCACCAACCAGCGCACGCCGTTCTTGATCTCAAATAGATTCTTCACGGACCAATACCGGGGCCACTCGTTGAAGCCGCTTTTCGCCTCCGCGCCGGTGTCGGTGAAGGAGACGATGGTAGTTCCCGCCTTTGGGGTTGCCGAGTAGTACACCCATTTGCGGGAAGATGCTCCGGGCGGATCTTGGGTGCGGAGAATCACGTAATTGTCGGCCAGCCTCGTATCCTCGCGATCACCGTAAGAAGGCTCTGTCCATTGCAGATTCACGGAGTGCGCATCTTTGTTTAATCTGAGGGACACTTCTGTGCTGCGGGCGCTCTGAGTCTGCCCAGGGAGCGTATATAGTGTTCCGGCGGTCCCTAGCGCCACCACGGCGTAATAGTAGGTGCCCGGACCCAATCTACCGTCGGGTGCCGCCTTGGCCGTAACACCCGAGGGTGGAGGCACGATGCTCTCGGTCCGCCATTTTTCGGGCTTATACAGATAGTTGCCAGTGAACGTCACGTCGGCTGTGGTGGTGTTCGGGATGGCGTCGTAAGCACCACCGAAGATGATGTTTTCACCAGCGCCCTCGAGAAAATTGTTAGAGATTTTCAAAGGTCCGGTGCCCATGTATCCAGTAATGGCCTGGGTGTCCTGGCCCATGCCGTGGAATTCGGAAACATAGCTGTCGATGAGAGCGAGATAGGAGCCGTTTAGCTGCCACCCGAATTTGATGTGGCCGAGGACCTGGCCGTGAATGTAGCAGCGGTCAACGGTGATGTAGGAAGGCAGGTCAGCCGCGTTGGGATCGTTCGGATCTCCCTGCATGATGAGTCCGAAGTTGATCGATTGCTTTGGCTGTTCAGTGATTTCGAGCCCGATAAACCGGTAGTGATTGGCACGCGGTGCGATCTTGAATGCCTGAGCAGAGCCGGGTGCGACGATCTTCGGCATGTTGGCTGCGTCCTTTGGGGAAACGCGATTTCCGGGAGCGGGAAGCGAAGAAAGCGCGGAACTCCGAATCCGAATCCAACTGTCTATCTTTCCTTTGTCGGGGAGTACATAAGTTCCGGTCCATGTTTTCCCGGCTTGCAGGACGATCTCATCGCCAGGTTTCGCGCGATCGATCGCTGCCTGGAGATCTTGGCCGTCCGAGACAGTAATGGATTTCCCCGTTACCGGAGCATGGCCGAGGTCTGTATCCACTTGAACTCGCGGGAGTATGGGCTTAGTTTGGCCGAAGCACGCCAGGCTCGCAAGAACCAGCAGAGCCAGCGTTTTCATGTGGGAATGCATCTTTCAACAGAGTCGCATGTGATGATCTCGTCAGCCGCATAGGATTATCCCTGTTGGAGAAGAACGAGAGCCTCGAACTCCGGTTAGGCGCAGAGCATCAGCAGCCCGGCCGCAGGGTTCTACGATCGGCTTGGCTGTTCCTCCGGATCTAACCCCTTTATCTTGGGTGGTCATCTCCAGACAGCGTTACGCCTGGGCCGGATTGCAGTCCGCTACGCTTCATCATCGGCTCGATCTCCGGATCAGCCCACCTCGTTTCAGCCCGTCAGCCGGTTACTGATTGGCGTGAGACTCCGGCGACCAGGGCCAGCAGAGCGCATCCTGCGGGGCGTACGGCGAAGCGATACGCTACTGAACCGGTGGAGCGGAATCTTCGCCCCCGTCCCACGGCGTGCAGAAGGTTATGGGCGAAGGCTTCGGCATTGAGCGGATGGATGAACTTACCCCATTTGTCTTTTAAGACGATGCGCGGAAGCTCGCCGGATGGAAGTGGCTCCGGCGTATAGCAGGAAAATAGAGTGTGTTTCCCGCGAAATAGATTTCGCGATTCCTCCACGGGTGGAGGCGAATTTCTGTTTCCCGACGACCAGCCGGCATCGACTTCCACCAATAGCGACCGGCATTGGTCGGTGTACCAAAGTGTCCTCAGTTTCGATAGACAGTTGGTCGCTGATGAGGCCCAAGATCTTTGGTGACGAGCCCTGTCCGGCGCTGTAATAATGGCGATCCGAAGTAATACTGTTGTCAAGCAAAAGGATGTCTTAAAGTAGGCGGATTGCGCGTCTATTGGCCTTGCAATAACCAGCAAAAGAGCACCCATAAGAGCGTTAATGATGCTTGCAATGCCTCACCCTTGGTCTTACTATAAGGGCACGAGGTGGGTCATGCAAATCACGTCCAGGATGACGTTTTTTTGGAGTTGGCTCGTTGTCTTCGCCGCTCTGTCTCTCTTCACTTTCACTCTTCCCCTGAATGCACAATATCGGGGCACTCTTCAAGGCACAGTGACGGATCCGCAGGGGTCAGCGGTACCCGGAGCAAAGGTTACTGTCACCAGCAAAGAGACGAACATCTCGCGAACTGTTACGACGTCCGATGCTGGAGTTTATTCAGTGGCCGGGCTTGCGCCGGGCCAGTATAGCCTCACCGTAGAAGCACCAGGTTTTTCAAAGAAGGTGCTGAGCAGCGTGCAATTGACTTCGGAGCAAGCGCAGGGGCAGAACGTAAGGTTGGAAGTGGGAGCGCCGAGTACACAAACCGTGACGGTCACGGCGTCAACCGAGCCAGCGATCCAGACCGAGACGGCGACAATTTCGGGAACCTTTTCTGGCGCGCAGATACAAGCTCTCCCAACGTTCAGCCGTGATCCCTACCAGGTGGCACAGCTGGCTCCAGGAGCATTCGGGGACAACGCGCGGAGTGCGTCGGGCAGCGGCTCGCAAAATCTGCCGGGCAGCGCGGGACCGGGTGGCACGACTGGAACAAACAGCATTTTTCAAACGGAGAACCAGGTGCAGGTAGTCGCGAACGGAACCAGAAACAACTCCAACAGTTTTCAGGTGGATGGCATCAGCGTCAATAGCCTGGCGTGGGGCGGTGCGGCTGTGATTACTCCCAATCAGGAGTCGATCAAAGAAGTGACGGTCCAGTCGAATCCCTACAGCGCGGAGAACGGCAGGAACAGTGGCGCACAAGTCCTTACGGTTTCGAAGAACGGCACAAACGAGTTTCATGGCAGCGCCTTATTCCAGGCCAACCGCCCGGGATTGAATGCGTATCAGCGCTATAACGGACCGAACAACCCAGTACAGCGCGACACAGACCGATTTAATCAGTGGGCTGGAAGCTTGGGCGGCCCTATCCTTCGAAATCACCTGTTCTTTTTCTTTTCTTATGAGACGCTGCGGAATAACTCACAGTCGACTGCCTTGAACTGGTATGAGACGCCGCAGTACCTTGCAGCTGTGAAAGCAGCGGTCCCGAACAGCATTGCGGCGAAGCTGACGGGATATCCGGGCGAAGGGGTGTCCTTCAATCAGATCGTTCCAAAGACCTGCGCCGACGCCGGAGTCTTCAGTACCAGCCTTTGTCAGCCGGTGTTCTCAGGCGGCAATTATATGGGCCTGGATGTGGGCTCACCATTGAAGGCTCCGCTGGGAACACGCGATCCCGGTTATGTCAGCAACGGAAACTTCGGAGCCGGCGGTGGCCTGGATGGAGTGCCCGATGTGTTTTTCGTCCAGACGGTTAATCCGACGAACTCCGCACCGCAGCAGTTTAACGGGCGGGCGGATTTCCAGGCCACGAGCAGGGATCTGATTGCCTTTACGACGTATTACGTTCCGAACAACAGTACGTTCTACAACGGCCCTGTGCGTCCTGCTAACTTTTGGCACAGCGACCGGCTGAATGAGACGGCGGCCTTGCTGTGGAACCACACGATCAGCCCAACGTGGCTAAACGAAGCGCGTTTCAATGTCACGCGGTGGAACTTCAACGAGGTGTCAAGCAATCCGCAAGAACCGTGGGGTCTCCCGCAGGTCCAGGTAGATAATTTCGGGTCCGTCACGCCGCAGTATCTGGGCGCTCCGGGACCGGGCATTTTCGCCCAGACGACATACAATTTCCGCGACACCGCAAGTACTGTGTTCGGCAACCACTCCATTAAGTTCGGGCCCGACCTGTATTGGGAGCAGGACGACGACAACACGGCTTACGCAGCCCGCCCCACTTATAACTTTCGCAACCTTTGGGATCTGGCAAACGATGCGCCATACCAGGAGGTTGGAAATTTCGATCCCAAAACCGGTCAGCCCTCCAGCGCGACGAAGTATATCCGGTCCGCTATCTATGCCGGATTCGTGCAAGACGATTGGAAGGTGCTGCCTAACCTGACGCTTAACTTGGGTATTCGCTACGAGTACTACCAGCCAGTGCATGAGAAGTATGGAAACATCAGCAATGTGGAACTGGGCAACGGCCCGGACCCGCTCGTCGGACTACGGCTTCGCATTGGAGGCGATCTTTACAAGGCCAGCCACAACAACTGGGGACCGCAATTTGGTTTTGCCTGGAGGCCAAACCCGAACAGCGAGCGCATGGTAATCCGTGGAGGCTTCGGGATCGGATACAACAAGGAAGAAGAGGCGATTACGCTGAACGGGCGCAGCAATCCGCCGCTCGTCAGTGGCTTGACGCTTACTGGATCGAACGTCGTTTACGCTGTTCCGGGCGATGTGCATCAGTTTTCCGGGTATCCCGCTAACCCCAATGCGCTACAGGCGTTTGATCCAGTCACAAATCTTCCCCTAAGCGGAGCCCCGATAACGCTGAACGGCTTCCCCGCTTTTCTCCCGACCACGTACACATATCGCTATTCATTGGATACCCAGTATGATCTTGGGAATAACTGGACGGCTTCGCTCGGCTATCAGGGCAGCAGCAGCCGGCATTACGCCCGGCAGAACAATTTGAACTTCTTGTACGTTCCTTTGAACCCGAGGGTGCAGAACCTTTATTTCTTCACGAATGACACAAACTCCAACTACAATGCGTTGCTAGCAGAGGTGTCGCACAGGTTCGCGCAGTCTTTCCAAGTGGACGCGCAGTATCGCTGGAGCCGAACTATTGATGAGGGTTCGAACGATTACTTCATCGGCGATTATCCATACGGGCTGCAGTATTTGAGAGGCTTGGCCGATTTCGACGTTCGGCATCTGGTGAAGCTGTATGGAACCTGGAGCCCACGGATTTTCCAAGCGAACGACTGGAAAGGCAAAGTATTCGGCGGTTGGGAACTTTCAGGCATTATGAATTGGCATACCGGCTTTCCGTGGACACCGCTGTACAGCAACACTGGCTGCAATGTGGTCTATGCGAACAGCGGATACTGCAATTTGCGACCAACTGCCTATCTCGGCGGGGCTGGAACGGATTACAGCAACAGCACCTTCAAACAACCGAGCGGAAACTTCCCGAACGGGGCGCTCTCGTATTTTACGGTTCCGTCATTCACGACCTCGCCTGCATTTCCAGCGTCCGGTGGTCCGCCACCGCCGCCGCAGGTCGGACGCAACATATTGCAAGGGCCGCACTTCTTCGACGTGGATATGACGATTCAAAAGTCGTTCGGTCTGCCGAAGATGAAAATCTTCGGCGAAAATGCACGGCTGGAGTTTCGTGGCAGTCTATTCAATCTCTTCAACATAACCAACCTATCGCCGCTGACAGCTAACGCAGTGGATCAGATGATCAGCACTAACGGCACTAGCAGCAACCCGCTCTTCGGACAGCCCCAAACAGCACTGTCCGGGCGTATTGTGACCCTGCAGGCACGCTTTAGTTTTTGATGGGGAGGGTGTCGCTCCCGGATTGATCTACTGATGAGCCGGTAACACATCCCATATGCCTGGGTCTTCCTCGCCGAGGACCCAGGAACAAAAACCTTGCAGGCCCCGTTCCGTTGTGAGATTATACCGAGCCTGAAAAGTGCGGCGGTCGGTGTAGAAAACCCATTCCCGCGTGCCAGCCCGGTAGAAATAGAACCAAGTGCTCTTGTCGTGATCGTCCCATTCCACTTGAGGATGATAGGTGTCGATTAATAACTGCGCATCCTGCCCGGTGATCGTGCTGGACAAAACGTGTGCTGTATCCTTACCATCCGCCGCGTGAATTGGATCCCCCGCAAACCAGTGGGATCCGTACACCGGTATCCCGAGTGACAGTCTCTCTTTCGGAACAGACTGCAAGGCGTAATCGAGATTCTGAACTGTCCACGGGTATGCGGCGATGGGGCCGGGCGGCGTTAAGACGGTGTGCTGAGAATAGGTCATCAGACAGATCAAGTCGACGTGCTGAGCAAGTGCTTTCAAATCGTATGCGCCCTGCCAGTTCTCGAAGTTCCAGTGCGAATAGTTGCTTTCTCCAGGTGTCCCGGGAGCATTCGGCACTGTAGCAATCGATAGTTGTAGCCTCTCCTTATGGAAGCTATCCGCGGCTTCCGCCACTAACTGTGTGAGTGCATCCCTGTCCGTCCAGAGCAGATGCTCCAGGTCGAATTGGATTCCTTCATAGCCATTCTTCTTGCATTCGCTGATGAGCGCCCGAAGGAATGACTGCCGCGCATCCGCGTTCGACGCCAGTTTATGAAAGGCTTCCTGGTTGAAGCCGCTGTTGGTAACAATCGGCACGACTGGAACGTGATGAGCCTTGGCCGTTTGCAGAACCAGCGGGTTTGGACCACCCCAAACGAGACCATTTGCGTCCACCTGGTACCAGGTAGGAACGATGATGTCGACCTTGTTTACGTGGGCGAGGAACGACCGCACGGACTCCGGGCTCTCGGTCATATAGAACAAGGCCTTCGGACGCGCCAGGACGACGCAAGCCGACAGGAGGAATAGGGCTGCTATTTTTCGCACGGCCTATTTTATAGCGGGCTGTCTGCGCTGTCGGTCAGTCTCCGGACATCATCGAGTTCTTTCTTAAGGCGTGCTCCCCGGCGCGCCAGGCTGATCACGTACACAGCCACGATGAGCCACGCCGCCGAAAAGCCGTAGAACATGAACATGAAATTCCGGGCGTACATCAAAGCCAACGTATGGGGATCCATAGACGATTCTCCTTAAGCTATATTTCTCTCGGCTGCATTGGCGGTGCGCCGCAGCGAATCGATCTCGCGCGAGATGTCTTCCTGCCGGGTTCGAACCAGGACTAAAGCTGTGGCCAACATAAGAATTGCCAGCAGGTTGTAGTAGATCATGTGCTCCATCGCGGGATCAATGTTTCCGCCGCCAGTCCTGATGCTGAGCACCGGTCCGGGATGTTGCGTGCGAAACCATTCGATCGACTTCCAGATAATCACGACGTCTACGCAGCCGAAGATCGATAAAGCGGCAGACAGGCGTGCGCGCTGGGTGGGCTCGTCAATCGCACGGCGCAACATAAGATAGCCGGCATAGATCAAGATGGAAATCAAGGTCGACGTGAGGCGGTAATCCCAGGTCCACCAAATGCCCCAAATGACACGTGCCCAAATGCTTCCGGTGACGATGTTTACGCAGGAAAATACGAGAGCGACTTCTGTGACCGAGGCGGCCAGCGAGTCGTATTTCAGATTACCTGAGCTGAGATACAGCACGCTCAGTATCAGCGCGACGAAATAACCTGTAAAGCCCGTGAGCGCCGCCGGAATATGAAAAAACATAATGCGGTAGATGGCACCTTGCATCGCTTCGTCCGGCAGCACCAGCAAGATGCGGTACAGGTCAAAGGCCAAGAGCAGGCCTGCCGCCGCCGCCAAGCCAATTACAAACTTTTCGCGCATAAAATCCGGCTCCTTCTATCTCTTAGTTGACCAAAATTGTCTCGGCGAGTGCCACCGCCAAAGCCGTAAACACAATGTCAAATACCCCGAGCACACGCACCCATATAAGCTGATCGGCGGTCATGGCTCCATTGGCGAGCAGGGTGTTTGTCAGTACGATGGCGGACATCAGCAGGGGAATTAACAAGGGATAGATCAAGACGGGCAGCATCAATTCCCGCAACCGCAGATTGACCGTTAGCGCTCCAAACACCGCGCCGACAACCGAAATTCCCCAGGTCGCCAGTGCGAAGATGCCTGCCAGTTCCCACGGCCGCAGCCACCATCGCATATTGTAGAAAATACCGAAAACCAGCAAGGAAAGCGCCTCCACCACCAACAGCATGATGAAGTTGGCTGAAGCTTTTCCCATCAAAAGGCTGGCCGGGGATAGCGGGGAAGACAGCAGTGCATCCAGACATTCGTTGGGCAGTTCCCGCGCAAATCCCCGATTGAAAACCAGGGCTCCTGCGAAGGCAAAAACCAGCCAGAGCAGGCCGCCCGCAATCTCTTTCGTTTCCTCGGCCGCCGGATCAAAGGCGAAGCTAAATAGCAGCAAGATGACGATGGCGAATGCACCCGCTGCATTGAGAGACTCCTTGGTCCGCAGTTCCACGGCCAGGTCTTTGCGTGCCACCTGCAACGATTGCCGGATCGTTCTCATGGGGCGATTCGCCTGGCCCTCAATCCGCGCCCAACTTGGTATACAAACGGTACAGCAGGCCTGGGTCGTCCAGCATCTCTCCAGTACGCTCGCCCGCGTAGCGTAGGCGGCCATTTTCCATGAGGGCCACATGTGTGGCAATTGTCAGCGCTTCCCGAAGCTGGTGGGTAGAGAGGACAACAGTTGCACCGCGCGCCTGGGCTTCCATTAGCAACTCGCTGAGCATTTTAATGGCGCGATCATCTAATGACGTGAAGGGCTCGTCCAGTAGCAGTACCTGAGGCGAGTGCAGAAAAGTTCTTGCCAGCGCCAGACGTTGCCTCATCCCACGAGAGAATTGACGCACCGGCATCTTCGCCACGCGGTCCAGACTGACGCGCCGGAGCCAGGTTTCGGCGGTGGCGGCCGGGTCCTTTGAATCTGCAACTCGCGCAAAAAAGCGCAGATTTTCTTCCGCCGTTAGATCTTCATATACGCCGATGCCGTGCCCTAAGAATCCAATCTGGCGGCGTGCGCTATCGCTGCGCGGTGACGATCCGGCCAGGCGCACAGTGCCGCGCTGAAAGGGGGCCAGTCCGGCCAGAATGCGGAGCAGCGTGGTCTTCCCCGCCCCATTGCGTCCGAGCAGCGCCGTGCAGGCACCCTCGCCGACGCTAAAAGTGGCATCCCGTAACGCGGGATAGTCACCGTAGAACTTCCAGACCTTTTCGATAGCAATCGCTTCCGGCATCGGCTTTGGCTAGCGTGCCCCGGTGCTTCCGCCCGGCAGGCGCACCGGTGAACGGCGAAACAGGGTTATGAGCCCCAAGCCTAAAATCGCCAGCGCCAAAGCCACCAGCCACGGCAGATGACGGTAGATTTGTGGATCGCCTTCGGTCACCCGAGGCTGATCGCTTTCGTCATTCGAACCGGAAGATCCGGCGCTTGCGTTCGCGCCCTGCGAACCGGGCAGCGAACCAGTGCCGGTGATGTCCACCTTGAAACCGCGCGCCGCTGCAACGGTAAAGATCGTGGCGCGGGTCGTAGGCTCTTGTCCAACGCGCTCGATGTCACTTCCGGTCAACGATACGCCTTCTGGAGCAATTAGACGCAGGGGCGCTGTCTGCATCCCTTTCACATGGGCTACCTCTCCGCGGAAAGTGAACGGCGAGCCCACGGGAAGCACATAAGTGAGCTGGAACTCTGTCTGCCCTGGCTTAATGGCGAAGTCGACCTTATACAAATTTGCTTTGTCGGTTTTTTGGGGAGCCTGCGGCAGTGGCATTCCACCAGGACCCTGCGCGTTGATCCGCACCTGTCCATTCGCGGCAGGCGGGAGGTAGAAGCGGATACTGCCTTCGGCCGCGTTGATGTACGTGGTCTTCGAAGGATTATCAATAATCAACGTCTCATTTACGGCAATTTGACTGGTGGACGGCTCGACGACCATCAGGTGCTGTGCCTCACGTGTCTGGCCAGCGGACCTAGTAGTCTCGTAGATCTGTAAA
>DATIMM010000118.1:0-2362 GCA_035475295.1 Bryobacteraceae bacterium | reverse complement strand
ATCAAAACCGCCGATCACGTCATCGATCTCGGCCCCGAAGGCGGTCACGCCGGAGGCGAAGTCGTAGTCACCGGAACGCCTGAGCAGATCGCAGCCTGCAAAAAGTCGTACACCGGCCAGTTCCTGAAGCCCCACCTAGCGCGTTGAGAAGACCAACAGCAAAAATCCAAAATCTGATCCTTTTTTGTGGGGCCAAGCCTTCTGGCTTGCCGCCGGGCTTCTTATAGTTACTCCGAAAGGAGTTTTGTTAGGTTTAGATTTCCACAGCCGTCGCCGACGCGCGATTGTGGAAATCTCGCTCTGTTGCCGTCGGCGACGGCTGATGGCAACGTAATAGAGCGAGCAGGCATCCCATGCTACGAATTGGGCTTCTCGACTCAGACGCTGTAGGCGTAGAATCCAAAAGACTACGGGCAGAGCTTCGAGCATGGGATGCACTTGTTTCCAGGACGAATTCTCAGGTGTCGCCTGGTACTCAGACTCTACTATAAGGCCTTCGCGGAAACAAAGTCCTGCCTGCTTGTCAAACCTGATCTAGAAATGGAGATGAAGCTAGTTTTGACCACTACAAACAACACAAATGAGCAGTTTGCGGCCAGGATCGGCCTGGACTGGGCTGATCAAAAACACTTCTGGAGCATGTGCACCAGCGATGGAAAGCGGCAGCGAGGCGAAACCGATAACACTCCTGAAGCGGTCGAGGTATGGGCCTGCGAATTAGGCCAGCGCTTCGGCGGCCGGCCGATCGCTGTCGCGCTTGAGCAAGCTCGTGGCTCGGTGATCGCTATGCTTTCCAAGTATTCGCATCTGGTATTGTTCCCGGTGCATTCCACGAGCATGGCCAACTATCGCAAGAGCTTCTCCCCTTCCGGGGCGAAAAGCGATTATCAGGATGCCGATCTGATTTTAGATCTGCTCACCCGACATCCCGAGAAGCTGAAGTGCTTGCATCCGGATACAGTGGAGACGCGCCAATTGCAATTTCTTACCGAGCAACGACGCAAGTTGGTTGACCTGCACACGTCCCAAGTCCAGTACCTGATCGATTGGCTCAAACAGGTTTTCCCACAAGTCCTGCAATGGTTCGACAAGCCCTCCACGGCACTGGTGGAGGCCTTCCTTTTACGGTGGCCGACTCTGCAGAACGTGCAGAAAGCCTCACCCAAAGTGGTGCTGAAATTCTTGCACCAGCATAACTGTCGAAGCGAGGAGCGAAACCAGCAGCGCTTAGCGGAGATCCGTCAGGCCCTACCCGCGACCCATGATCCGGCGCTTCTGTCCAGCGGAGTGCTGTGTATCCAGAACAGCGTTCGAATTCTCGCCGAGATGCGGAACGGTATCGCGAATTTTGATCGGCAGATCGCTGAGACCTTTCAGGCCCATCCCGATCGCGCGATCATGCAATCATTTCCAGGCGCCGGACCGGTATTGGAGCCGCGCCTCATCGCCGCCGTGGGAACCCAACGTGACCGCTTCGAGTCGGCTGACAATCTAACGGCGTACACGGGCATCGCTCCCGTCACAGAAAGTAGCGGCAACGCTTGCTGGATTCACTGGCGCTGGGCTTGTCCGACATTCGTTCGGCAGACCTTCCACGAATGGGCCGACTGCTCCATCCAGACTTGTGCCTGGGCACGCGCGTATTACGACAAACAACGCGCCCGCGGCAAAGGTCATCATGCGGCTATCCGAGCTCTGGCCTTCAAATGGATCCGTATCTTCTTCCGCTGCTGGCGTGATCGTGTGCCCTACGACGAGCAGCGCTACCTTCAATCGATTGCAGCCCGAGCCGCCAACGGTGTACCCTCCGAGAATTCAACCCGCACCAAACCAACCGTCGTGTTGAAAACCTGTGGAAGTTTCAAAAAGCTTGCCGCACTTTCCTGTTGACGGATTACCTCAGGTGTCTGCCCGGCGTCCGAACGGTAGCAATCACACGTTCCCCGCGAAATCCACACCCATTTCCGTCGGAATGAATCCAGCACAACCGTCTTCACTCATTCCAAAATCCGCGGCCACGTACAAAAATGAGACAGTTATGACTTCAGCCGCGCGTCTCACATCCGGATTTCTGCTTTTCCCGCTCCTTCTCTCCGCCCAATTCCGAGCTGCCATCGAAGGCGTGGTATCCGACTCCAGCGGCGGCTCCGTCCCCGCAGCAACTGTCACCCTGAACAACAACGAAACCCAGCGCAGCCAGAAAGTCCAAACCAGCAGCGACGGCTTCTACCGCTTCTCCGGACTTCCCCCGGGCACCTACACCCTCACCGCCGAAAAGCCGGGCTTCCGCCGCCAGTCGATGACCAGCCTGCGCATCAACGCCGAGGAAGTCCAAGGCCAGAACCTCACCCTCACGCCCGGC
>DATIMM010000117.1:0-72558 GCA_035475295.1 Bryobacteraceae bacterium | reverse complement strand
CTTCGTCGAGCTTGAAGAGGATCCGGCGCTGATGCCGCCGAGCGTGCCTTACCTGAAGTCCCTGAACGTCTGAAGCGAGCGTGCTCTCTCGAGCGGAAGTCTTCGTTTGCGAAGTACCTGCCAGAATTCATCAGTTTGCGCGCCGATAAGTCGACTTGGATCAGGGGCTACGCTTGGGGCTCAAGACCGATGTTGTCGCTGACGGAATGCCTCAAGCGCTGTTTGCAGCCCAAATAACGTTCGGTTGTCTGGACACTGATGTGCCCTAGCAGGAATTGGATCTGTTCGAGTTCTCCCCCGACTTGGTGACATTAGAGCGCGCATGTGCGGCGAAGGTCGTGCGGCGCCACATTCGCCAATCCGCACCGGGCAGAAGCTTGCTTGACCACACCCCAAATGACTTTAGGGCTGAAGCCGTTCGCCGCTATTCGACCGGCTTTATTCATGGCGCGGAAAACAGCTCCTTCGGTCACGCCAGCCTCCGCCAGCCAAACTCGGACGGCATCGGCCACCCAGTCGGGTATTGGAACTGTTCTATTGTGACCACCCTTCCCGATCACGTCAGCGAATGCTCAGTGTTCTTCCCGTTGCTGCAGGTCTTGGACTTGGGCGGCAGCCAACTCGGCCCGCCGCAAGCCGCACCCAAGGAGGACGGCAACCATGGCGTAGTCTCGCTTCCCGCGGAGTGACGTCCGATCGAAGGCGGACAGGAGAGCCCTGCCCTGTTCCACGGTGAGCCAGTTGCCAACGCGGACTCAGCGTTTCTTTGCGCCCTTCACGCGACGTATGCCGGCCGCGAGGTCTGGGCTGAGTAAGCCGGCATCGGCGGCCTCGTACGCCAGACGCCGTACGGCCGCGAGTCGCAGGTTGATTGTTGAGGATGCGTAATGCGCTTGCTCGAGGAAGATACGGTACCTTGTCACGACGATCCTGTTGAACGCAAGACGAGGCTCTGAGCAGTACCAATCAATGAACTGACGGATCGCGTAATCGTAGGAGCGTTGCGAACTGACGGATGGCAAGCTGTTCAGGACGGCTGATTTGGACTGTTCCAGATCCGACAGCTTCAGTATGGATTTGGAGTGCGTTTACGTTTCTTGGCCATGGCAGCCAGTATTCCGGCTCGCCTGCAACCGTGAATCTCCACTTGGCTGTACGCTGCGGCGTTTATCATTACCGATCCAGAGCTGTCCCGTGTAAGCGGCGATCTCCGGATGGCGGGTGATCCGAGAACAGTCGAATCACCCTTGAACCAGGGATTTTAAACGTTGTCCAACTCCGGATGCACCCACGGTCCGCGATATTGGCGCTGCAACATCGCGTTGGCCTCTTCGTCGCCGGCGACCGTTTGCCGTTCCGCGTTCCATTCGAGCGTCCTTCCAAGGGCAAGCGCGTTGTTCGCCAGGATGCAGGAAGCTGTCGAGATGTATCCCTCCTCGATATCGGCCACCGGTCTGCTTCGTGTGTCAATCGCGTGCAAGAAGTTCAGTAGATGGTATCGGATCGCCGGCGCCACATGCCTTTCCAGGTCCTTCTCCGTCCGGTCGATCGGATACTGCTCAAATTCATAGGTAACGTCGCGATGAACGACGGGTCCGCCGCCTGCGGGAGCGAACTCATACCGAAAGACGCTGGCTTTCAACGTTCCCTTGTCGCCGTAGAACGTAGCTCCCCATTGATCTTTCGGATCGGGCGCATCGCCCCAACTCCGGTGCTGCCAGACGACACGCAAATCCGGGAAGTCGAACGTGCACGTCTGTGTATCGCTGATGTTCGCCTTACTCTGCTTATCCACGAAGATTCCGCCTGTGGAGGCGATCCGCGACGGCCAACCCAGGCCGAGCATCCATCGCGTCATATCGAGCATGTGCACGCACATGTCGCCCACAATTCCGTTCGCGTATTCGGTGAAGTTTCGCCAGGTACGCGGCTCCACCAGTTTGTTGTAAGGCCGCATGGGGGCCGGGCCGGTCCACATATCGTAGTTCAAATAGGGCGGCGGGGCCGTATCGGGCGGATTCTGGGTCGTACGCATGTGGTAGTAGCAAAAGATCTCGACTAACCCAACCTTCCCGAGTTTCCCGGTATCCACAAATTCCCGCTTGGCCTCGACCAGGTGCGGCGTGCTCCGTCTTTGCAATCCGACCTGAACCACCCGCCCATACTTGCGGGCCGCCGCCACCATTGCCCTACCTTCCACCACGTCACGACTGATCGGCTTCTGCACCCAGACATCAATGCCAGTCTTCATGGCCTCAATCGCGATCAGGGCATGCCAGTGATCCGGCGGCGCAATCAGCACAAGGTCGAGATCGCGCTGTTTCAGCATGTCGCGATAGTCGCCATAGGTGCGCGGCGTGGCCTTCGATTGTTGCCGCTCTGCGACCATTCGGGCCGCCTCGGCGAGAGCGTGCTGATCGACGTCGCACAGGGAAACGACTTCTACAGGGGACACCTGTATCAGCCGGAACAGGTCTATCTTGCCGTACCAACCACAGCCGATCAGGCCGACACGCCGGCGCTTCTCGTCCGGCAATGCAGTGGCGCTCCGGCCCAACCCGCCCATTGCCAATACTGCGCTGGTGCCCATCAAAAAATTGCGGCGATTCATAAGCTTCAATTAAACATCACGACAATTTATGAAATTGTTTCGAGGAGGCTATGGCTGCGTTCTCGGTGCTGCTATACCCGCTTGCGCCCGCCGTTGAACAACCGTCGGCGCCGCAACCCCTAGGGTCGCATCGCCCAGGCCAAGCCATCCGGCACTCCCCCGACATCCAGGTGGCCGGTGACTTTCAGGGTCTTGAGATCCACGACTGCAACATAGTTATCAGGTGAGCAGGCAACGAAGGCGCGCGCACCAACCGGGTCCATCAGAATGCCTGCTGCGCCATGCCCCATCGGGACGCGTTTGTGCTGCTTTCGGGAAGCGGCATCATAGATGACCAAATCGCCGTTAGCGAGGCTCGAGATGAATACAAGTTTGCCATCCGGAGTGAACTTGAGCCGGTTGGCACCGAAGATCCTCGCGTCCAGCGTAGCGGTCACTTTCTTACTGGCAAGGTCGATAATGGACAGCGTGCCGTCCTGCGCGTTCGCCGTCCATAGCTCGCGGCCATCGGGCGAAACATCGAAGCCTTCGTCACCTTTGCCGACGGGGATGACAATCTCATTCCAGTCCATGCGGGGCTGTCCTCCGCGGGGAGGCGAAGAGGGGGGCGCGCCTGCGGGCAATCGCGTTCCGGGGGGAGGTCCCATCGGCGGCAGCACCACGTTCTCCAGAATACTGACGGTCGCGGAGCTGACATTGGTAGTGTATATCCGCTTCTGGTCTGCGGTGACGTAGATCATGTGCGTTCGATTCTGGCCGGTCCCCATGATCCAATCAACCTTATCGCTTGCCCGATCGTAGCGGGCGATGGCCTTCGCACCTTCGGCTGTGAACCACAGCTTGCCGCCAACAAAGGCCAGGCCGTGGGGGCCATTCAACGCTCCTGTATCGATGTCGGGCAGCGCTTTCTGTGCAACAAGGTCGATTACCGAGAGCGTATGATAGCGCCCCCCGCCGTAGATGGAAACGTATGCCGTCCTGCCATCGGCGGACGCGATTACCTCATGCGGGTCCGGCCCCACGGGAGCACGCGCGATGGCCTGCAACGTGGCTGGATCGACGATAACCAGCATGTGGTTGCGTTTCGAGAGCGCCAGTAGGGCTCGCCGCGGCGTGGGCTGGGCGGTGGCTTCCTGCGCCGCACAGACTACCATCGCCAACGCAAGATACGAAGTCAGGATTCGGATCCATCTGGATCGCATCATGTTGCTCCTCCACTCCATCGTCCGACCGCAGCAACGCGGCTCGACTCACATCAACATACCTCATAGGAGCCCAAGGCGATGTCAGATTGCCCGGAACGTTACGGCAGTTCGGCCGCAAGTCTTCCTGGAGTTCCTAAGCTCTCAGGAGTGCCTGAACATAATCGGGCTTTAGCGGAATCCGGCGCGCGACCTTGCCCGTGGCGTCCAAGAAGGCTCCGGCGATGGCCGATGTAGCCAGAGCATTGGCAGCCTCAGATCCCTGGCCGTACTTGCCAACCTCCGGCCGGTTGATGAGGACCACTTTGATCTCGGGAAGATCGGCCATGGTGGCGATCGGATAGCTACGCCAGTCGGTTACTGTCACGCCGCTCTCGTCGAACCGTACTTCCTCCCGTAACGAAATGCTGACTCCCATAACCGTGCCGCCTTCGATCTGGCGCTTCAGCTGTAGCGGGTTGATGACGATTCCCGGGTCTACCGCGACCGTCATTTTTTCCACCTTTATCGCGCCGCTGGTCATGTTGACAGCGATATTCGCCACGCAAGCCCAGTAAGTTCCGTTGCGGAACAGAGCCGATACGCCCTGGCCCTGCCTCACACCGTTTTTAGTGACCGGAGGCTGCGAACGCGGTTGCCACACCGCAGCTTCCCGAACGGACTCGAGCACTCCTATGAGCCGTTTTTCACGCGCGTGTTGAATCCGGAAGTGAAGCGGGTCCGCGCCCGCGAGCACGGCGGCCTCCGTGATGGCCAGCTCGCGCGGGAAGTTCTGCTGATACTGCACAGGCGTTCGCATACTGTGATCGCG
This sequence comes from Bryobacteraceae bacterium, assembly GCA_035475295.1. Taxonomy (GTDB): domain Bacteria; phylum Acidobacteriota; class Terriglobia; order Bryobacterales; family Bryobacteraceae; genus Bog-105. The sequence continues at coordinate 67,934 of DATIMM010000117.1, read as the reverse complement.
CAGTCCGACATTGATCGGGGAAGAGCTCTGCCCGACCTGGAACGTTCCGTGGGCGCGTTCCAGCACGGCGGGCGCGCCGTCGTAAATCCATGGGTCGCTCACATTGTTCCGGACACCCATGACAGCGCCTTTCTCATTGGGCGCAGGGATGGTGGGAAGACCGGCCAGGATCGCACCAACGAGGCGGTCGTCCTGCATCGCCGGCATGTAATGGTCGATTTGGAAGCCGGTCAAATTGCCTTGGGCATCGAGTCCGATCTCCACATCCGAAAAGGCCGTGGATGATTGGGTGGACCACTGAAAATCATCGGGCCGCATCCATTGCACGCGAACGGGCTTGCCGACCGCCTGCGACAGGATCACGGCTTCGTCCTCCGCCCCGGAGTTACCGCCGTTCGACCGGCCATAGTGGCCGGGTCCCGCGAACGTACGTACCACAACGCGATCTACAGACGTGGTGAGCATGTGCGCGATCCCGGAGCGCAGTGCTTGGGGATTCTGGGTATGCGTGTAGACGTAGACAGTGCCGTCCGGACGAACGTCCGCTACGGCCATCGCCGGTCCAATGGGCGCATGCTTCAGATACGGAAGCTGGTAGGTCGCCGAGAGCTTTCTGGAGGATTTCGCAAGCGCGGCAGGAACATCGCCATTGGATTTCTTGCTTGTCTCGGCGGGAGTGGTTTTCCAGTCCGCATCTTCCTTCAGGAATTGAAACAGCCTCTGGTCTCCGGGGAGGCCCTTCCAGTCGGTCCACTTTGTGCCTGACGCAATCTGTTGCGCAGCTTTAATGGCTTCCCATTCGGTGGGGGCGACCACGCCCACCAGATTTCCTTTGACGATCACCTGCGTATTCGGAAAACGAGCCTTGTCCAGAGGGCCAACGGAAACGAGTTTGGACCCCAGCGTCTTCGGATGTACCACGCGCGCATGCAGCATGCCGGGAAGACGGACGTCGGTAACCCACGTCTCTTTCGCCGCGACCTTGGAGGCGGTCACGGAGTTAGGAAAGGACTTGCCGACGATCGTGTACTGGCTCACCGGCTTCAGCGGAGGATCTCCGTCGATGGTCAATCCGAACATGCTGTGCACGTCGCCTTTGACCGGTATAGTCAGATTCAATTTCTGGTTCCTGACCAGCTCCCCGTAGGACACGGTCTTGCCGTTACCGGAGACAACTCCGTCCTTGACGGAAAGCTGGTCCTTGGGCACGCCGAGCCGCTCGGAGGCTAAATCGAGCAGCGCCTGGTGAACATAGGCAGCGGCTTTCCGGATGTTGGGCATTCCGCCCTGGAGGAAATCGAAGGCTCCGCTGCCGTCGGGCGTGCGATCTGTGTCGCCGGAAACAACATTCGTGATAGCCTCGAACGGCACATTGAGTTCTTCCGCCACGATCTGACGGTACGCGGTGAATACGGTGCTCTGGCCGAAATCCGGCTTGCCTACACGAATCAAGATGGTGTTGTCGGCGTGGATTTCGATCCACGATTGCGGCAGCCCTGCATTCAGGGTGTTGCCGCTGACGGCCGCTTCGGCTTTCGGCATAGCGTCAGCCTTGACCAGGCTGAAGCCCACCAGCAGCGCACCACCGGCCTTCACGAAGCCCCGGCGCGAAAGGGAGGCGCCGAAGACATCCGTTGTGCGGCTCGCTAGTTTTTTCTGGTTCGCCATCATAGGATTTCACTCCCTTTCGTCATTCGAGTGGCGGCGCGTTGTACAGCCTGGAGGATGGCTGTGTAAGTTCCGCAACGGCAGAGATGCGGGGACGGGCCAGAAGTGGTAAAGGCCTCCTTGATCTCCGCGAGTGTGGGTGAGGAAACACGCTCCAACAGTTCGGTCGTTTTAATCATCATCCCGTTCTGGCAGAAACCACACTGAGGCGTCTGCTCCGCGATCCACGCCTCCTGTACCGGGTGAAGAGTTTTCGCCGCCTGTTCCGCCGTTAGGGCTCGTTGTTTGGCCCAGCGCGCCGGGAGACCTTCCAGCGTTGTGACCTCTTTGTCACCGACGGCCGCCAGAGGCGTGATGCAGGAGCGCACCTCCTTGCCGTTGAGCAGCACGGAGCAAGCTCCGCACTGCGCAAGACCGCAGCCAAACTGAGGCCCCGTAAGTTCGAGGTCGTTTCTCAGGACGTAGAGCAGAGGCGTGTCACTCGGCGCCTGAACTTCGCGTTTGACTCCATTAACGAGGATCGTGGCCATATCAATCTCCCTCCTAATATTGTTTCCCTTTCCTATCGGCCGTTCAACGACCGGTCATTGCCTCCAGCGCTTCGGGGTATCGATTGCCTTGCACCGGGATTCTGGAAGCGGCGGCATCAATGTCGCGGAGGTCGTCCGGCGTGAGTTCGACTGACACTGCCCCGATGTTTTCGTCTAAACGCGACAACTTGGTTGTACCCGGAATTGGAACGATCCAGGGCTTCTGCGCCAGCAGCCACGCAAGCGCGATCTGAGCGGGTGTCGCGTCCTTTTGCTTTGCCATGGTGCCGAGCAGATCAACAAACGCCTGGTTCGCCTTCCTCGCTTCCGGAGTAAAACGCGGGAGAGTGTTGCGGAAGTCGCCTTGACCGAGCTTCGTGTTCTCATCCATCTTCCCGGTGAGGAATCCCTTGCCCAGAGGGCTATAGGGCACGAAGCCGATACCCAGTTCCTCAAGTGTGGGAATCACTTCCGCTTCGGGCTTCCTCCACCACAGCGAGTACTCGCTCTGAAGGGCTGTCACTGGCTGAACGGCGTGGGCGCGGCGGATGGTCTGTACACCGGCTTCCGAAAGGCCGGAGTGCTTCACTTTTCCCTCTTGAATCAGATCCTTGACTGCTCCTGCTACATCCTCGATCGGCACATCGGGATCAACGCGGTGCTGATAGAGCAGGTCGATTGTCTCGACCTTGAGTCGCCGGAGCGAGCCTTCGACGGCTTCCTGTATGTGCTCCGGCCGGCTGTTGAGACCGCGCGGCTCGGTGGAAAAGTCGAATCCGAATTTCGTGGCGATCACCACCTGGTCGCGTACCGGTGCGAGAGCTTCGCCAACGAGTTCTTCGTTCGTGAATGGACCGTAAACTTCTGCCGTATCGAAGAATGTGACGCCGCGATCGACAGCCGACCGAATCAGGGCAATCATCTCGTGTTTGTCGTGAGCCGGGCCATACCCGAAGCTCATTCCCATGCAGCCGAGGCCGAGAGCGGACACTTCGAGATTGCTTTTTCCTAGTTTGCGTTTTTGCATTGTTTTTTCCTGTTGCCTAATGAACTATTTTCATACGCTGCGTTTCTCGCCAGTGTCCGGGCGGCATTCCTTCCCACGTGCGGAAAGCGCGAACGAAGGAGTTTGCGTCCTCATAACCGAGGAGATAGGCGGCTTCGTTCAGCTCAAGGACGGAGTTGCTCAGATAATGGCGAGCCATCTGATGACGCGCCTCGTCGAGCACGCGTTGGAAGCTGGATCCTGCATCTTGCAAGCGGCGCTGCAGAGTGCGGGAGCTGATATGCAGCCTGCGCGGGACTTGCTCAATGGACGGGCGATGCCCACTGAGGCTTTCCTGTATTGCTCCGCGAACGAGCTCGGTGAAACTATGCTGTTCGTTGCACTGCTTGAGTTCTTCATCGAATTGCGGCGCGAGCATGGCCAGAAGCTCTGTATTGCGAGTGACAAGCTGGCACTGAGCGTCAGCGGCGCGGAAGATGATCGCGTTGCGCGGAGACCTGCAAACCACAGGACAGCCAAAGTGCTGCTCGAGAGTTTTTACATGCGAACGAGGTTGCGCGAGTTCGACTCGTACTGGAGAGAGATCAGTCCCGGTGCCGTGGCGCGCAATCGTCAGGATCCAAGCGAAGCAGTATTCGGTCAGGACCTGAGGCTCGACGTCAACAGCGAGAAGCCAGCGAAATCGGATGCTCCACTCTTCGCCATTTATGTCCTGTAGGATCTCCTCCGGGCAAGTGAGTTGCTTGTAGCGGGCCATATGGTTGACAGCCGAACCAAAGTTCGCTGTTGATAGAGCGGCGATTCCGCTCGGGTGAAAGCGCTCGGTCCTGGTTTCAGTACCGAGTTTGAGGCCAATGGCTGGATCGGTGCTGACTTCGCCGACCGCGCGCCACAGCGCGAACAGTTCCCTGGTAGTGACGAGTACGCGAGTTTGCTCAAAAAAGTCGTGGGGGAGCCCGGCCGTGCGCAGGACGGCAGAGACACTGACTCCCAGTTCGTCCAGCTTGAGGGCAAGGCGGCCAGCAACACGAAAGTGTTTATTCATAGGGTTCACTCAGATTGAGAGAAGCCATCTCGATTTTACGGCGTTCGGAGGCCGTGGCGGTACGCAAACCACGCCATTGTGTATTCAGATTGCGCCAGGCGCCTGGGGCCGGTCGGGCGTGGCGAGGCGCGGCAGTGTCAACGGGAGCGCCACCACCTCATATATTCGTTGAAAGCCATCCTCTTGTTTGGACGTACATTGGTTTTGTGGGATCGTCAGCCTGGTTCCGTTATTTCGCTTGCCTATTCGTCTCCGGCGCTGTAGCTTTCTTGTGCTTCGACGTGGTCCATGTGAACGCAACCACCGTGGCTCTCACGATGCTCCTGGTCGTGCTTGGAGTTGCGACCAGGTGGGGTTTGCGGGAGGGAGTGTTCACGTCGGTCGTTTGCCTGTTCGCCTTCAACTTCTTCTTTCTCCCTCCGGTCGGAACACTGACGATCGCTGACCCGCAAAACTGGGTGGCCCTGACGGCGTTTCTCGTCACGGCAATTGTGGCGAGCCAGCTATCAGCGAAAGCAAAGGATCGGGCTGAAGAGGCCCTGGCCCGCCGATCCGAGATCGAGCGCCTTTATCAACTCAGCCGAGCGATGCTGATGGACGAGGCAGCGGATATCACAAGAGTTGCTCTCACGCCCGTGCGGGATATTTTCGGCTTAAGCCACGTCGCATTCTACGATTCCAATAATGGCCAAGTTTATCCGGCTGATGTAGGCCCACTGTCGCGCTTGCAACTTGAGCGAGTTGCTCAATCCAGCAGCATTGACGAGAGCGGGGAAGCGACGTATATTCCGGTCCGTTTGGGGACGCGGACTATCGGCAGCCTGGGACTGGCGGGCGCGCGCTTGACTAAGCCGGAGCAGGAGAGCATCGCTAACCTTGTTGCAATCGGCTATGAACGCATGCGAGCGCTGAAGACGGCTGCCGAAGCCGAAGCAGCGCGGCAGGGTGAGCGCCTCAAGGCGTTCGTCCTGGATGGGATTGCGCACGATCTGAAGACGCCGTTGACGGCCATTAAAACCTGCGTTACCACGCTCATCACCATCCCGCCCCAATCGGAGGAAAAGCGCGCGGAACTACTCAACATCATCAACGAAGAAACAGAACACCTGCACAAGACGATCAGCGCGGCCATACAACTCGCGCGCGTCGAGTCGCAAAAGGTGGTTTTGCAACGGTCAGCCAGCAGTCTTTTGGAAGAGGTGGAACGAGTGGTGGCGACGTATCCGAACAGACATCGTTTCGAGGTGCGCGTAGCGCCTGACCTGCGAGTTACTGCAGATCCGGAGCTTCTTTCGCAGGCGTTGCACCAAGTGCTCGAAAATGCCGCGAAGTACTCCGGCCCGAACGGACGGATCGAAGTTGCCGCCGAACGGATCGCCGGTAATACGAGAATTACCGTTTCCGACCGTGGACCCGGGATCAGTCCACGCGAGATGGAGCGCATATTTGACAAGTTCTATCGCGGGACGCGAGGACGGGATGGCAGCGGGGGCAGCGGCATGGGACTGGCGATCGCGAAGGGTATCATCGAAGCTCATGGCGGCAGAATCCGGGCAGAGAACCGGCCAGGCGGTGGCGCCGTTTTCATAATGCAGGTACCGGAAACATGAATGCGGCAACCATTCTGGTTATCGATGATGAGCCCCAGTTGCGGCGTGCGATGAAGGCGACGTTGTCCAGTATCGGGTACACCGTGGTGGAAGCGAAAAGCGGCGAAGAAGCGCTGGCCGAAATCGACGAGCTGCGTCCCGACCTCGTTCTGCTCGATCTGAATATGCCGGGCCTGGGAGGACTGGAGACTTGCCGCGCGATCCGGGAACGCTCGGACATTCCGATCATCATTCTGTCTGTCCGGAACACGGAGCCGGATAAGGTCCAGGCGCTCGATGCCGGGGCGGACGACTACGTAACGAAACCGTTCGGCATACAGGAGCTCCTGGCCCGAATCCGTGCCGCTATGCGGCGTAGCCCCACCGCCGCCTCTGATGTCAGGTTCATCAAAACTGACCATCTCGAAATCGATTTCGTTCAGCGACAGGTGACTGTGAACGGGAACCCCGTACGGTTGACTCCGAAGGAGTTCGATCTGCTACAATTCCTCGCGAATAACGCGAACAGGCCCGTGCCGCATCGAAAATTACTGCAGGCGGTGTGGGGACCTGATTACGGCGACGAAGTGGAGTATCTGCGCGTCTTTATCAATTCTCTACGGAAGAAAATTGAACCCGCGCCTTCAAAACCACAGTATCTGGTAACTGAGCCGTGGGTCGGCTATCGATTGGTACTTCCGCAAACGATTACCGCAAAATCCTAAGGAAATCTTAACGGCTTTTTTATGGGTTCGGCCGTACCTTGGTTTTGAGGTAACGGATCTTGTCACCCAGTAACTCTTCGCCGCTCGACCGGGTGGACCAGAGCCGCGAGGGTCTTTCTGGAGGATAAAGCACCGTGTATGACCTGATACTGCTGGCACTCCTCGTTGGCCTGTTTTATGCGTCCTGGCGCTTTGCTCAGTGGTGTGACCGGCTTTAGGACAAACAGTTATGGATTATGCGATTGCCGCGTTTATATCGATAGCGCTGGGCGCCTATCTGCTGTACGCCTTGGTCAGGCCTGAAAGGTTTTAGCTATGACGGCAAACGGTTGGCTGCAGATCGCCATCTTCTTTGGCGTGATTCTGCTTTGCACGAAACCCCTTGGTGCGTTCATCGCGGCGGTGATGGAGGGCCGCCGAACCTTTCTCACCAAGCCGCTGCGATGGCTCGAGGTACTCGTCTACCGATTATCGGGTGTAAACGAGATCCAGGAGCAACGCTGGACGGAATACGCAGCCGCGCTGCTCGCTTTCAGCGCTGTGAGCGGATTGCTCCTATACGCGTTGCAACGTTTGCAAGGCTGTTTGCCGCTCAATCCGCTGCACCTGGGGGCCAAGGCGATCTCACCTGATCTGGCGTTCAACACGAGTATCAGCTTCACTACGAACACCAACTGGCAGAGCTATGCGCCCGAATCAACGGTCAGCTACCTGGTCCAAATGGCGGGATTGACCCTGCACAACTTTGTTTCTGCCGCGGCCGGGATCGCTATTGCGATCGCACTCATCAGAGGCTTTAGAAGATCCAATACGAATACGATCGGCAACTTCTGGGTAGATCTGACGAGATCGATTACCTACATCCTTCTGCCTTTGTCGTTTGTGGTTGCGCTGGTGCTCTGCTCACAGGGCGTCATTCAGAACTTTCATCCCTATACAAGCGTGAAGACTGTGGAAGGTGCTACGCAAACGATCGCGCAAGGGCCGGTTGCATCGCAGGAAGCTATCAAGATGCTCGGCACCAACGGCGGCGGTTTCTTCAACGCGAACTCCGCGCATCCGTTCGAGAATCCGACTCCCCTCAGCAACATGCTGGAGATGATCTGCATTTTCCTGATCCCGGCGGCTCTGACCTACACATTCGGCAGAATGGTTCGCGATACGCGGCAGGGGTGGGCTCTGTTCGCGGCCATGTCAGTCCTTTGGTTTGCAGGCGTACTCACGGCCTATCACTTCGAGCAGAAAGGAACCGCCGCGCTAGGGAGCGCCGGCATTCAGATGCAAGCGACGAAGGACCAGCCGGGCGGCAACATGGAAGGGAAGGAAACTCGCTTCGGGATAGCCGATTCCGCTTTATTCGCCACCGTCACTACCGACGCGAGCTGCGGAGCGGTGAACTCCATGCACGACAGCTTCACTCCGCTGGGCGGACTGGTTCCACTGTTCAACATCCAGCTCGGCGAGATCGTGTTCGGCGGGGTGGGCGCGGGCCTGTACGGAATGTTGATGTACGCGATACTCGCTGTGTTTATCGCGGGTTTGATGGTGGGCCGCACACCGGAGTATCTCGGCAAGAAGATTGAGCAGAAGGAAATAAAGATGGCGATGTTGGCGCTCTTGATTCTGGCGGCGAGCATTCTTCTGTTCGCCGCGGCCTCATCGATGATTCCATTTACAAAGGATGGTTTCTGGAATCCTCCCGGGCCAGCGACAGCGAACATAGCGAATCCCGGACCGCATGGCTTTTCCGAGATCCTTTATGCATACACGAGCGGTACGGGAAACAACGGCAGCGCTTTCGCAGGCCTGAACGCTAATACGCCCTGGTACAACCTGACGATCGGCCTGGCTATGTTCGTCGGCCGGTTTTTCATGCTGCTGCCACTGCTGGCAGTGGCCGGGTCGCTCGCACAGAAGAAGGCGATACCCGCATCGGCTGGCACCTTGCCAACCAATGGCCCGCTTTTCGTCGGACTGTTGGTCGGCGTCGTGATCATCGTGGGCGCTCTTACCTTCTTCCCGGCTCTGTCGTTGGGACCCATTGTGGAACACCTCATGTCGTAAGCATCGGGACAGAGCGAAAGGATCCAAATGCCCGCCCAAATCAAGAAACAAGCCTCTCCGGAGCTCGTCAGCCCGGCACCAGCGCCGCTAACCAACTCGCTATCTAAGATTCGCACCCGGCCGCTGTTCGATACCCCGATCGTCCGGCGGGCATTGATGGATGCCTTCGTGAAACTCCATCCAAAGACGCTGCTGAAGAATCCGGTGATGTTCGTTGTAGCGGTTGGCGCTTCCTTGACGACTGGGTTGTTATTCCGCACCAGCCCCGCACATATGGGCGTTACCATTCAGATCACGGTTTGGCTTTGGTTCACGGTGTTGTTTGCAAATTTCGCAGAGGCGATGGCCGAAGGGCGAGGGAAGGCGCAGGCCGACAGTCTTCGCAAAGCAAAGACGGAGTCGTCCGGAAAGAAGCTCGTGAACGGCACGGTTGTGATCGTACCAGCGTCCGTACTGCGAAAAGGCGACATCTGCGTGTGCTATCCGAGCGACACGATTCCCGGTGATGGTGAAGTGATCGAGGGCATCGCGAGCGTGGATGAGTCCGTGATCACGGGCGAGAGCGCTCCCGTTATCCGCGAAGCCGGCGGCGATCGTAGCGCAGTGACCGGCGGCACTCGCGTCCTGTCGGACTTCATCAAGATTCGAATTACTTCGAATCCAGGAGAAACATTTCTGGACCGTATGATTGCACTCGTCGAGGGCGCGCATCGACAGAAGACCCCGAACGAAATCGCCCTGAACATTATGATCGCTGGCCTGACGCTTATTTTTCTGCTGGTTTGCGTGACTCTGGCCCCATTCGCTCAATTCGCTGTAGTTCAGTCCGGATCCGGATCTGTTCCGAGCGTGGCGGTTCTGGTTGCGTTGCTAGTTTGCCTGATCCCCACCACCATCGGCGGGCTTCTTTCGGCGATTGGAATTGCAGGAATGGATCGGGTGATGCAGCACAACGTGCTTGCGATGAGCGGCAAAGCTGTGGAGGCCTCGGGCGACGTCGACACACTGCTGCTTGATAAAACAGGAACAATCACATTTGGAAACCGCGAGGCAGTGCGCTTTATCGCTTCAGCCGGCGTGAGTGAAGGCGAACTGGCCGATGCCGCGCAACTCTCAAGCCTTGCCGATGAAACACCGGAGGGCCGCAGCATAGTGGTGCTGGCGAAGCAGAAACATGGATTGCGCGGCCGCGAGATCGCTCCTCACGAAGCGGAGTTTATACCGTTTTCCGCTCAGACACGCATGAGCGGCCTCAACCTGGACGGACGAGAGATACGCAAAGGCGCCACGGAATCCATCGAGCGCTGGGTCCAGGAACGCGGCGGCACGTTTCCGGCCAGCCTCTTACAGATAGCGGAGAGCATCAGCCGCACGGGCGGTACGCCGCTCGCGGTTGCGGTGGACTCGGCAGCGCTTGGCGTGATCCATCTCAAAGACGTCGTGAAAGGCGGGATGCGGGAACGTTTCGAAGAAATGCGCCGCATGGGCATCAGAACGATTATGATCACCGGGGATAATCCGCTTACGGCAGCCGCGATTGCATCGGAAGCCGGGGTGGACGATTTTCTGGCGCAGGCCACGCCGAAGGATAAGCTCGACCTGATCAAGCGCGAGCAAAGGAACGGCCGCCTGGTTGCGATGACCGGCGATGGTACGAACGACGCACCTGCCCTGGCGCAGGCGGATGTGGGCGTCGCGATGAACACGGGCACGATGGCCGCTAAGGAGGCCGGCAACATGGTCGATCTCGATAGCAATCCCACTAAGCTGATCGAAATCGTCGCCATCGGCAAGCAACTGCTGATCACACGCGGCGCTTTGACGACCTTCTCGATCGCAAACGACGTAGCGAAGTATTTTGCGATCATCCCAGCGATGTTCGCCGTAACGTACCCTGCGTTGGGCAAGCTCAACGTCATGGGACTTCACTCGCCCGAGAGCGCCATCCTGTCGGCTGTGATTTTCAACGCTCTGATCATCATCGCGCTTGTTCCACTTGCGCTGAAGGGTGTCAAGTACCGTGCACTCAGCGCTTCCGCCTTGCTTCGCCGCAATCTACTCGTGTACGGCCTGGGTGGAGTGCTGGCTCCGTTTCCGGCGATCTGGCTGATCGACCGCTTTCTCGGATTGGTTCACCTGGCATAGAGGATACTCATCATGCTTTCGCAACTACGTCCGGCGCTGCTGATCACGCTCGTTCTCACGGTGCTGACCGGGCTTGTTTACCCACTGACTGTCACTGGCCTCGCGCAGGCTTTCTTTAGCCGTCAAGCCAACGGAAGCCCAGCCACGCGCAATGGCTCCGTGGTTGGCTCGAAACTGATTGGCCAGAACTTCACGGGCGAGCATTACTTTCATCCCCGACCATCGGCGGCGGGAGCGAAAGGCTACGACGCCAGCGCGTCCGGCGGTTCGAATCTCGGGCCGACAAATCCGGATTTAGAAAAGCGCCTCCGGAAGGATGGGTCGGCATACCGGCTGACCAATGCAGTGACGGGGCCGGTCCCCGCTGATGCCCTGACGACTTCGGCAAGTGGTCTGGACCCCGACATCAGCCCGGCTAACGCACAGCTTCAGATTGCGCGAGTAGCCCGGGCCCGGCACGCCGATCCGCGAGAGATCGCCTCATTGGTAGAGGGTCAGATCCGAGGTCGAGACTGGGGTATTTTCGGTGAACCTCGCGTGGACGTTCTTCAGTTGAATCTCGCGCTCGATGAGCGCTTCCCGCTGCACCAATAGAGCGCCGGGACCGCCTGGGGCCTGTTCCTGACAGGTTCTGTCCCGCGTTCCTGATTGTTTCGGCTCGCCGAAGTGGTGGCTTTCAGTTATAGCCGGTTGAGAAAAAAGAAAAACGTACGGCACCACCAATTAGAAGGAGATAGGTGTGCCAAGATGAGCAGGACAATTGGCTACGTTGTTGCTCTCCTTTGTACCTGTTTGACGCACGCTGCTGGATCGGAGATATCGGGCAGAATTGTGACCGAGAAGGCCGGCAGCGCAAAAATATTTGCGCCAGCGATTTACGATTTGCGCGGCATTGCGGTTTCGAGCAGCAGTTCCAATGGGAAAACTTCGAACGGATACGAGCGAATCGCTATCTGGCTCGAATCAAAGATCCCAGCACCGGCCCAGCCCGTCAAGGCTGTCATGCGTCAGCGAAACCGACGCATTGAACCGGACACTCTCATCGTTCCCGTTGGATCTACGGTTGAGTTTCCCAATTTAGATCCCATATTTCATAACATATTTTCTTTGTCCCGAACCCAATCCTTTGACCTGGGATATTACGCGGAAGGACGCAGCCGCAGCGTCACCTTTTCCCATCCCGGAATTGTGCAGGTGTACTGCCATGTTCACCCCAACATGTACGGAGTGATTGTTGTCACTGCCAGCCGATGGTTTGGAAAGCCGGCGCAGGATGGCACGTTCGCCTTGTCGAACTTGCCATCTGGGAATTACCGGATGTGTGTATGGCAAAAGTCCGTGGGCGTCATGCACCGGAACATCACCGTTCCGGAAACCGGATCCCTTCGGATGAACGTGGCCATACCGGACGAAGCCTGGGAGAACTAAGGAATGTCGCGCCTTTCTTTAACCGCGCGTGCGTTCGTGTTCTCGTTCCTGCCTGTTTGCCTGGTGCTTCTGTCGAGCTTTGTAGCTCTGAGCACTGCCAATCACGAGCGAATCAAGCAGGAACTTCGCGAATCGTTGCAAGATTCCGACGTTCTGCTAAATCGCGCGAATCTGGAGTATTCACAAAGGACCACCAGGCTGTTAGCACATTTGACCGATAGCGCCGGGCTAAAGGCGGCGGTGGGCCTACTGGCGGAAGGGCATGGCGATCCATTGGCGATCGCGCAGATTCGCCGGACAATCGAGGCGCAGTTACGCGAACTGCAATCCTCTTCACCGTACGACCTTGTCGCGGTTTCAGATCTGCGCGGCCAAACGATTGCAGCCATCGTGGGGCCGGACTCGGAACCAATGTTCTCGTTGCCCATGCTGCCATTCCGGCCGGGAATCGGGGAGATCCAACACGTGCTGTACCAGCTGGAGGTTGTGCCGATCAGCATTGAAGGAGAGCTAGCGGCCGTTCTCACCTTGGGCATGCGTTTCGAACTGAATCGCCTCCCGATGGCGGGCCAAACGGTACTGCTCCATAACGGCAATGTTGAGCGGTCGATGCTTACGGCACGGTGGAGCGCCGACATCGAACGGCAAATCAGGGGCAGCTGCGTCAAGCCGATTTCGGCGTGCGAAGTGACCTTGGGCCGGGAGAATTTCATTGTTTCCCAACTGGAAACGGCACGGCTCGGGGATGGCTATCAACTACTAGGCTTTCGTTCGCTCAAGAGCCGTCTCGACCAGTTCAACGCCGCCTTTATCCGGATTCTGGTGGAGGTCGGTACGGCGGGCGTCGTGCTGGCGTTGCTGTGCACTCTCGTAACTTCTTATTCGGTCTCGCAGCCGCTGCGCGGGCTGGTTGCACAACTAAAGCAAAGCGAATCGACAGGTCAGATGCCGGAGCAACTGACGGTCGGAAACGGAGTGCGTGAACTGGACGCCCTGGCAAATTCCTTCAACCAGGTAACGGAGGCAGAACGCCGCTCCCGCCGCGAGTTGGAAGGGGCAAAGGACGCCGCCGAATCTGCGAATCGCCTGAAGACGGAGTTTCTCACCAATGTCAGTCATGAGCTTCGGACTCCGATGAATGGTGTCCTAGGAATGACGGACTTGCTCCTGGACACGGGACTCACCGAGGAACAGCAAGAATATGCGGCGGTGGTGCGGGATTCCGGTCAGTCGCTGATGTCGCTTATCGACAACATTCTGGACTTTTCCCATATGGAGACGGGCAAACTACGCATTACGGCAGCGCCCTTCGACTTGCATGATCTTTTGACAGATGTTGCCGCGGAGGTTCAAACGCAGGCAGTGCAAAAGGGTCTCGTGATAGAGCACTCCTACCCTGCTTCCGCGCCACGGAGATTTCTTGGCGATGTTGGGCGCATACGGCAGATTCTTCTGCATCTGGCCGGCAACGCAGTTAAGTTCACGGACAGGGGCTCCATTCAAATTCACTGCGAGTGCTTGATCGAAAAGCAGGCAGAGGCCATGCTGAAGCTGGTTGTGGCGGATACGGGCATCGGGATCGACCCGGAAAAGCGGGACCTTATTTTTCAAAGATTCTCGCAGATAGACGGCTCACTAACGCGCCGCTATGGAGGAACCGGGTTAGGCCTCGCAATCGCGAAGGAATTGGTTGAACTGATGCATGGCGAGATTGGATTTGAAAGCCGTCTGGATGCCGGCTCCAGTTTCTGGTTCACGTTGACGCTGCCCGTTGCTGGAACTGTGACCCGGCCGGACGGTATGTTCTTGAGCACGGTTGGCAGTTGAATATGCTGAATCGCTTCGTCCTCCTACTTATCTCCCTGCTGGTCGTTGGGCTCCGAGTTCGATGCCAAGAGGCAACATCCGGCGTTTCGCTTCCCATTACGGTGAGCGGCAACACGCGAGCGACATGGACAGCACCCGCTGAAAATAATGAGGGAAGCGCGACTACAGCAGGCTTTCGAGCGATCCTGACTCCGACGCTTAAACTTGGCCCGCATTGGTTTGCGTACTCCGCGCTGGATGTACATTCGCCAAAGTATCTTTCCTACGAAACAGGGTCTGAAGAGAATCGGCTGGTTGAGTTCGAACTGATGCAGGCCTTCGTTGGGTATTCAGCGACCTTTTCCAAAGCAACCGCGCTTATTAAGGCCGGGCAACTCAGTTCCGCTTTCGGATTGTTCCCGGTTGAATATGACGACTCGAAGATGCCTCTCATCGATGCGCCGATGCTGTACACGGGTTATCTACCCATACGCCCGGACCAGCTTCCTTGCGGAGTAAAGGACGTCTTGGGACAGACGTATGGATCGGAGGTCGACTATCACTGCGGAGGATCAGACGACGAGCGGTATGGGGTGGGTCCTGCCACTCTGTATGGCTTGCCTGCAGTCGAAGCGGAGATTTCGATCTCCCGCCTAGATGCGCGCTTGCAGCTTACCAATAGCTCACCTGCGAATCCGCACGGTTTGACGGACGGCGGCCAAGCCGCCCAATGGACGGCGGGCACCGGCTACACGTTGCCTGGGGGATTGCATTTGGGGGTGTCGGGATTTCGCGGCCCTTACCTCGATAAGATTTTGATTCCGTTGCTTCCAGCAGGTAAGACACTCCGGGACTTTCCGGCATGGGGAGCAGGCGCCGATGCGGAGTGGTCGAGAGGCCGGTGGTCGGTCCAGGGTGAATGGCAACACTTCCATTTCGAGCTGCCCGGTTTTTCCCACTCTCCTTCAGAGAACGGGGCTTACGGCCAGGCGAAATGCATCTTGTCGCCGCGTCTGTTTTTGGCGATGCGCGCTACGGCACAACATTTCGGTCGAATTCAAGACAGCTCCGGGAGTAGTGCCGATCAGTTCGCCGGGCCTCAGCAGGTGTACGATTTTTCAGTTGGGTATCGTTTTAATCGCCAGCAGTTGCTCAAGGTTGGCAGCAGTTGGATGAACGGCAATTCCTGGTCGGTAGATAGTTGGGTCTGGCCTCAGAGTAACCGCTATATGTTGCAAGCTCAGCTGGTTACAAGTGTCACTGCGGTTGCCAAGGCGTTTCGGTAGCCCGGCTACGGCGGCTGTGTTGGAGGATTGCCGGGTCAGCAGCGCAACAGTAGCCGCGGGGAGCAAGCGTAGCATTGGTTTTAGCATCCGGTGTTCCTTATCGCCAGACTACACCAAGAAAGCTTCGCAGGCTACACTGAGCAGGCAAGAAGGAGGCGGCTGTTATGGATAGGCTGAAAGGCAAGCGAGCCTTAATCACTGGCGGTACGAGCGGAATCGGTCTCGAAACGGCACGCCAGTTTTTGAGCGAGGGTGCACGCGTTGCCGTTACGGGCAGGGCAGCGGCGACTCTGGAGAGCGCTCGTAAGGAACTCGGAGAGGGCGTGTTGGTTATTCCCTCCGATGCGAGCGATGTTGCGGCTCAAAAAACCGTGGCCCGGACGATTCAGGACACGTTCGGCGGGCTTGACGTACTTTTCGTAAACGCCGGTGTCACGGACTTGCGACCGTTGGAGCAGTGGGACGAAGCGGCCTTCGACCGGTCGGTCGGGTTGAATCTAAAGGGACCGTTCTTTCTGGTGCAGGCGCTGTTGCCGGTGTTTTCGAATCCCGCGTCGATTGTGATCAATGCGTCGGTGAACGCTCACATCGGTATGCCGAACACAAGCGTCTACGGAGCGACAAAGGCGGCGGTTCTTTCGCTGGCGCGTACGCTTTCCGGTGAGTTGATCTCACGCGGGATACGAGTGAACGCGGTGAGCCCCGGCCCGATCGCGACCCCGCTTTACAGCAAGTTGGGCTTGGCGGAGGAAGACTTGAAGGCTGTGTCTGCCTCGATTCAAAGCCAAGTGCCAGCCGGGCGTTTTGGCAAGCCTGTTGAGATTGCGAAGGCCGTGGTGTTCCTGGCCTCCGACGAGTCGGCGTTTACGGTGGGTAGCGAACTTCTGATTGATGGCGGAATGGGCAATTTGTGAGGCCGGGGTCAGGGCAGGGAATCGCGCTGTTTGCACGTTAGAGAAGAGGGCGGGGCATGAAATCGCCGATGCGTCACTTCATCGGGCGGCCGGAGATGGGCAGTTCAGCCTGGCTCGCATTCGGCGAGCATCGTCCTCTACAAAATTCAGGCGCCCCTGCGACATGGCCAGCAGGTCCCGCGGATCGTAATTCGATTTCATGATTCCGAACAGACCGTGATCAGCCGACCCTAGGAGAAGGTGGCCAATCTCATGGGCCGCTGAGTACCCGAGAATGTGCCCACAGGAAAGGTGGAGCTTTGAGGCACCAGCCATTTCTTTGGCCTTCCGGTAGTCAAGGTTTGCAATGAAGGTGCCGAGATTCGTCCAGCCAATGACATGATCTGCGGCGCGAGCGTGGACGTTGGTTACTACCAAGACGACGTGATCCGGGCTTGGCTGTTCTTCGCATGCGGCGGGCGCTGGAGCGTGCGATCCGGATACGACGCATTCGATCCAGACGACTGAGATCCTGGCGTTCTGAAAAATGACGGTTGCGGTTTCTTCCAGCCTGGCGATGTCACGCTTATCGGCGGCGCTGACATTGTGAACGCGGACTGTAAGCACGTGTGCGTCGATGCAGGGAGCAAGAGCCGAGGTAAGCAGGAGAGGAATTAAGGGGAGGAGTTGTCTCATGCCGCCGATCCTGAAGCGGATCGGGCAGGGCGTCGAGAGACAACGAATGTGCAGTCAGAGGATTTTGAGTGTTCCGGAGATGTTCGTCAAAAGTACTGAAAAGATTGGGGCGGCGGGAGAGCGCTAGCGGTTTACGGATCACTCAGCCGGACAGCTTCGGGAGGAAGCGGCCGACGCGTTTTATATAGGTACGGTACGGATCTCCGAAGTGCTCAATAAGATACTGTTCCTCCTTGCGTGTGCGCAGCGCCAGAAGCGCAAACGTGAGACTTGTCAGTACGGGAAGCAGCCAGGTTTCAAGCGCCAGCCCCAGGCTCAACCCCAACAGGAGAACTCCGGTGTACATCGGATTCCTCACAAAGCGGTACGGACCGTAATCTACGAAATAGGCGTCGCGACGTGTCACAACGGTATCGGTCAGGTTCCGCCCGAGGGCGTGGAACATCCAGATTAACCAAACGACCGCGCAGGCGAGACCCGCAACGCCCATCCAGCGCACGGCCAACGGAATGGGATAGGAAGCCCAGGCGAACCAGGCTGGCTTCCACAACCAAACGACCGTAGACACAGCCGTGAGGAAACCCAAGGCGCGAACACCAATCAAAATCGGCCAGCCTTCCTTGGTGCGGTCCAGTGGCTCCCGGGAGCGCTGCGACTGAACCCTGTAGTAGCTGCCGAGCAGCAGGAGCGTGAGCAGGCACACGATAACAGCGATATGGACCGCCTCGAACATTTGATAGCTACTATGAGTGACGACTTATCAACTGTCAAGACCAGCCCGTCCCATATCTGCTGACTGAACAGGATGCCTAGGCTGGTTGCATTCGAAGTGCGTCGGTTCCCCCGGAGCACGCGAAACGGTGTTAGAGTCGGGTTACTGCGGTACTCCATGAACGGCGATAGGCGAGGGCATGTCCGCTTCGGTCCCTTTGACCTGAATCTCGAAACTGGAGAACTGCGGAAAAATGACATCAAAGTCATTATTCAGATCCAGCCCTTCGAAGTGCTGGCGGCCCTGCTGGAGAGGCCGGGCGAATTAGTTACTCGCGAAGAATTGAAGGAGCGAATCTGGGGCCATGACACGTATGTCGATTTCGACCAGGGCCTGAATCGATCCATTAAGAAGATTCGGGCGGCACTGAGCGATTCGGCGGAGATTCCGAAGTACATTGAGACGCTGCCAAAGCGCGGGTATCGGTTTGTCGCGCCTGCCAGCGCCGACGTGGATGCTTCTGGGGTGTTCCGAAGTTTCCCGGAGGCAGAGCGAAGTCCAACGACGCCGATCCCGCCCGCAGCGGTAGATTCCGCCTCGGTTCGAATGGTCCGAAAGAGAGGCGCCCCGCTTGCGGCATGGACGGGCGGGGTCCTGGTGGTTGTCGGTGTGCTTTGCTTTCTGGTGATCTATCGTGGTCCGCCAAGGACGACGCAGGGAACCCTTCGACAGCTCACCATGAATGCCGCCGAAAATTCGATAGTAAACGCTCTGATTTCGCCTGACGGGAACTATCTGCTGTACGGGGACTTGACAGGCATACATCTTCGGCCAATAGCAACTCAAGAAACGCGTACGTTCGGCAGGCCGGCGGGGATATCGGCTGAAGACGGCTGGTATCCCGTTTCGTGGTTTCCAGACCAGGCGCGGTTTGTCGCCGTAGCTTTGCAATCTACCCGGCAAGGGTTAAAGGTTTCGAGTTGGATTGTTTCCGTGCTGGGAGGCGGGATAACACTGCTGCGCGAGGACGCAGTCGCGAAATCGGTTTCGCCGGATGGCCTGGAGGTCGCTTATACGGCCGGCGGTCCTACCTCGGACCAGGAGATTTGGGTTACGTGGGCGAATGGAGAGGACGCCAGACGGCTTGCAGCGATCAAAAGTTTTGGCGCCTTCAACGATCTCCAGTGGGCACCGGACAGCCGCCACTTGGCAGATGCAGGCCTGCGCGTTAACAATGCCGGACAGGTAGAGTTTTTCCTGGAGAGCCGTGACCCTAAAGGCTCGTCGCCCGCAGTACTGGTTACTCAGCCAAACCTGGTTGGAAGCCTTGGCTGGTTCTCGGATAGCACCATCAGCTACGTCGAATATAGCGATCCCAGCGAGCCCGACGGTGGTCCCGTTGTCTCGGAAATAAAAGTGGAGCTGCAGACGGCCAGACGAGCAGGCCGGCCACGCCGCTCGATGAAGTGGCCGGCGGTCAATATATCGCATATAAGCAGTAGCCGCGATGGAAAAAGGATGGTCTATTGCAAGAGGTCGAGTCGCGTAGATATCTATATCGGCGAGCTCGATTCAAAGGGCGGTCTGCACGGTTCTCGGCGCCTGACACTGGAAGACAGCAATAGCAATCCCTGGGCGTGGACGCCCGACAGCCGAGCCGTCCTCTTTACATCTAACCGCGGCGGCTCATGGGCGATATACAAACAGGGGATCGATGAAACAGTAGCCGAGCCGATTGTCACAGGGAGCAAGACGCCCATTGAGCCACGTGTCAGCCCCGATGGCCGATCGATCCTCTACCTCGTAGATGAGGACAGTAGCGGCCGCAGTGAAAAACTGATGCGAATTCCGCTTTCAGGTGGCCCGCCTCGCCAGATAATGGCTTTTGATGGCTCTGCCGATGTGCAATGCGCACGGGCGCCGGCCACACATTGTATGCTGGCGAAGGTTGGCAACCAGCCTCAGATGACAGTTGCTCTTCTGGATCCGGAGGATGGCAGCACGCGGGACTCGTTCAGAAGAACTCTTGGTTTCTCGTTCTGCGGCGGCGAGGCAATTTCACCTGACGGTTCTGAGATCGCTGTGATGCGCAGTGATTTCCGGAAGGCCGAAATAGACCTGTATTCCTCTTCCGGGCCGCTAAAGCAGAACATAGAAGTAAAAGGCTGGAACAGGCTGGGTGGCCTGGATTACTCGGCCGACGGCAAAGCTTTCTATACGGGCTTTATTGGCGCGATGTATGCAAGTCTGCTCCGCATTGATCGGTCTGGTCGCGTCGAGGTACTTGTGCGGCGGCGCGGCACCGGGGTGGGAACTTGGGCGATTCCGTCGCCAGATGGCCGGTACCTGGCGATGAGAACCGACAGCTCAGGCGATAACGCCTGGATGATGGACGGGTCTTGAAGACTTGTCGAGTGTGATTTAGTGGTAAGCACTCATCCACGTTGGCCTAGCAGTTGCAAAAAAGCGCGTAAGCGGGTGATGTATTCGTTACCGGCACTGTACAAAAGATCGTTGTGATGAGCGCCTGGAATACGCCAGAGTTCTTTGGGCGGGTTTGCGGCTTTGAATACAGCTTGGCCTTGTGAGAAGGGCACGATTTCGTCGGCATCGCCATGAATCACGAGCACAGGCGCGTGGACTTGCCGGATTTTCTTTCCGGTGTCAAAGCCGCGCGCAAGGAGCGGGCCAAGTACGGGAAGAACCGCTCCCGCCATATTGCTTAGCGATGTCAACGGCGATTCAAGAATCAAGCCTGCACACGGCCGCCGCGACGCAAGTTCCACGGCTACGGCTGTGCCCAGCGATTCCCCTTGAAGAATAATCTGGCCCGGCCGAAAGCCGAGTTGCGTCAGCGCGTCGTATGCAGTATCGGCATCCAAGTACAGGCCCTGTTCGCTGGGACGGCCGTTGCTTTTTCCATATCCGCGGTAGTCCAGTACGAGAATCGACGAGCCGGCGGACGTGATCGCGAGCGCGTGGTCGATCCTGTGCGTCACGTTTCCGGCGTTTCCGTGGAGAAACAAGGTAGCGAAACGTGAACCGGGCTTGGGGAACCACCAAGCGTTCAAACGGATTCCATCTTTAGTGGTAAGCCAAAGGTCCTGTGCGCCTGCCCGCGCCTGCAGCGCCCAGTCGCCCTGGGGATACGGCATGGGATAGTATACGAACCGATCTACGAGGCCCCGGAGCATGAGGAATATCAAGAGTAGCAACGCCATCCCAGCCCCTACGGGCCAGGCACGCAGAGTGGGGCGGAGTGATGAAATCAATTTCTCGACTTTCGACTCATGCTCCAGATGTTTCCTGTCAACTGTCCAAGCCCTACTACGATCTTGTCTTTCGCAACGCCGATTTCGAGTATGCCGCGACCCACGCTCGCCATGGACAGCCGGGCATTGTGAAAGTGGTGCACGGGGAACGTGTTCCAACCAAAGCCTTTGTCCCGTTAGCAACACGCTGCGCCCATAGCCAGAGATAACCATCGCAGTCGGAGAGAAAGTAGATCAGGCGACCGTTGGGCGACCCTCTTGGTGTATCATCCGACCGAACCCGCAGATCTGCTCCTTCGTCGGAGAATGTAATCAGTCCGCCAGAATGCATCGCGGGAGTGGAGAATGTGGCACCCTCTCAGGACGGAGTATGTCTCATCGCCGGCTAACCCGCGCTCGGCCGACCAGGTTTCGAAACAGGTTCGCGAGAGGGGACTCTAGGCGGATTTGCAGCGGGCCGCGAGGAGGCCGGTAGCCGCTGTGATGTCGATGTCGACGATGAGCAGTCCTTCTTTGCCGTAAGGCTGATAAGTGAGCAGCGTCCCGTCGGGCCTCACGACAGCCGAAGTGGTGGGCGACCCGGCGCTGGCAAAGTTTACGGTGGCGAAGTAGCAGGTGTTTTCGGCGGCGCGACACAAGGCGGCCTTCTCGTGGAATGAGTTGGCAGGATCGGCGAAGATCGTGGGGCGGTAACTGCCGGGCCCGGCTTCGTGGAAGTGAGGGTGAAACACGATGTGCGCTCCGCGGCGGGCGGCCCAGCGGACTGTTTCCGGGTAACGCCAACCTTCATGGCAGATGGCGACACCAAATGTCAGCGGACCGGCTTGGAAGATCCGCCTTCCGGAACCGGGTGAATAGATGCCTTCCTCGGAAGGGTCGAGTTGGACTTTATCCTGGAAGCCGGCGATGAATCCATCTGGATTGATTACGAGTGCGGAGGCCAAGAGGGCATTGTCGACGATGCGTTCAGTGCCGAGAACGACCGCGAGGCTGGCCTTGGCGGCGGCGCTGGCTATGGCGGACCAAGCCCGTTCGAGGAATGCAGGATCCGGAGGGGGGATTTGTTTCGCCACGCCCCGGTAGCCGGGCATGAAGCATTCCGGAAAGCAGATGAGGCTGGCACGCTCGAGGGAGGCGTGAGCGATGGCGCCTTCGGCCAACGTGACCGACTCCTGGGGCGTGGCCGGGAAGCGGAGGTTGGCAAGTGCGATGCGAAACGTGTTCACCCTCATACCGTATCCCGTTGGGGTTTGTCGCGCGGTGCCCACGTAGACTTGGAAGAACATGTCGAGGATACGGATCGTTCCAGCAACTGAAGTGGACCTGCCGGTGATACTGGATCTGGTTCGTGCGCTCGCGGAATACGAGAGACTTGCCGCAAGCGTCACGGCCACCGAAGAGCAGCTGCGCAGGACGCTGTTCGGCAGCAAGCCCGCGGCCGAGGTGCTGTTGGCATATTGGGACCGGGAATGCGCGGGCTTTGCGGTGTTCTTTCCGACATACTCCACGTTTCTGGCTCAGGCAGGAATCTATCTGGAGGATTTGTATGTGAAACCGCACCTGCGCGGGAAGGGAATCGGGCTGGCGCTGCTGAGGCACTTGTCAAGAATTACGACTGAACGCGGATGCGGCAGGTTGGAGTGGGGAGTGCTCAAGTGGAACGAGCCAGCGATCCAGTTCTACAGAAAGCTGGGGGCCACCCAGATGGATGAGTGGACGCAGTACCGGCTGGCAGGGGACGCATTGGAGAGCATGGCGCGGGGCACCGAGAATCCGGACAAACGATCGGCGCTGTCCGGCTGAGTTCCGGCCTTATTCGATATAGTTACTGCTCATATGCCAAGTACGTTGGAAACGGACGAACTCTATCTGTCTTACTTGGACGTTCTGGACGATGAGGACAGAGATTTCGCAGGTGAGAAGACGACTCCTTCCGATGCGCTCCGCCTAGCGTACGCCGAAGCGCGCCGTCATCGGGATGCGGAATTCGCGAGGACGACGGACCCCGCAGCGAGAAGCGACGCAGAAGCCGCAGTCGAAGCCGCCGAGCAGAAGTTCCGCTCGGCTCTTATGGCGCGATTACACGGCCGCAAGCGCACCGCGATGTGTTTCTCCGGGGGAGGCATTCGGAGCGCCACCTTCGGCCTTGGCATTTTACAGGCCCTGGCAAGCTGTTCGCGACAGCCGGTGGGAGATCGCCCGCAACTCCTGGGAGAGTTCGATTATCTTTCCAGTGTTTCCGGAGGCGGCTATCTGGGTGCGTGGTTTTCGAGCTGGGCCACGCGTTTGACCCATTTTGGGCCCGAGGCTTTGAACCCTTTGGGCAGCGCAGTGGCTGGCGACGGACCGGCCCGCGTTATCGAGCAGCTTTCGAGATCTCCGGATACGGGTTTTGAGCCCGAACCCGCTGAAGTGCACCATTTGCGCACGTACAGCAATTATCTTGCTCCGAGGCCCGGGGTTCTTTCGGCCGACACCTGGGCCCTGGCCGCCACTGTGGCGCGCAATATATTCCTGAACTGGCTGGTTTTGATTCCGCTGTTTGCCGCAGTTCTGTTGATTCCGGTTTTGGCGTGGCGTTTGTTGTGGCTGAGGCCGGACTTTGTGCAACCTGCCAGTTTATGGTTTCTGGCGCTGACGGCAGGATTGCTGGGAGCGTTATCGGTGGCCTACGTCGGGTATGATCTCCCGAGCGCTGGAAATGCGCGGCGACCCCCGAGGATGTTTCTCCTGCTGTGCTTACTACCGCTGACGCTTTCCGCAGTGCAACTGAACGTGTTCTGGGCGTGGCTGCCAAACGGCAACCCCCAAGCTGCCTGGTGGGATCTGGTCGGTCTTGGCAAGTTGGGAATCCGCTGGTGGCATCTGGGCATTTTGGGGGCGCTTATGCATGGCGGGGGCATTCTGGCCGGGATGGCGTATGTGCTGTTCCGGTTTCGGCGACCGCCTCGTAGGACAGCGTTGCTGGCTACAGTGGCAGCGGCAGTCACCGGGTTCGCCGGGGGCGCGACGGCGTCCGCGGTGACTTGTCTTGTGCGGCTGTCACAGAGCGGGCACATTCTGCACCCGAAGGCATATGCGGTTTTAGGCTTTCCCCTCGTGATTGGAATCTTCCTGTTTTCGCAGACCTTGCTAGTGGGCATTGGCAGTTACATCACCGAAGATGAAGATCGCGAATGGTGGGCGCGGGCCGGCGGATGGTTGATGGCGGTGGGCACCGGATGGATTGTGTTCGCTTTTGTCGTGCTTTATTCCGTTCAGAGTCTTAACTGGGCGAATGCAAAGCTAAACGCCGCGATTACGCTGGCAACCGGCCTGACGGGCTGGATGGCGGCACGCGCGGGAAGCAGCCCGGACACGGGAAGCAGCAAGAGCGCCGATGATTCCCGAAAGCTACTGTCCCGGAGCTGGATAAAGGAATACGGAGCGCGTCTAGTGCTGCCGGTTTTTCTTCTGCTGCTGGTGATGCTGCTGGGCGCCGCAGATATAAAGCTGGTGAGCTTGCTGAATACGATCCCCGATTTGGTGCCCTCGCTCTGGCCTGCGGCGCTTCGCCCGATGGGCAATATTACGGCTCATGCGCTCTGGGTAGTAGCAGGCGAGCTTGCGGTGTGCCTCATCGCTTCGTACTTCATCAACATCAACAAGTTCTCGCTTTACGGCATGTACCGGATGAGATTGATACGCGCTTATCTTGGAGCATCTAATCCCCATCGGCAACCGAATCTATTTACGGGATTCGATCCTAAGGACAACATTCCGATGTGCAGGCTGACAAGCTATAAGCCGCTACACGTCGTGAACATATCGGTGAACCTGGTTCACGGAACGGATTTGGCGTGGCAGCAGCGCAAGGCGGAACCATTCACGTCCACCCGGCTACATACGGGGAGTTGCCGCGTGGGATATCGAAGCTCCACGCTTTACGGTGGCAAGTATGCCAGCAGAGGCTATCGAAGCCCGATTACGCTCGGCACGGCGATCACGATTTCGGGAGCGGCCGCGAGTCCCAACATGGGCTATCACTCCTCTCCACTGTTGGGGCTTGTGATGACTCTTTTCAACGCAAGGCTGGGATGCTGGCTGGGCAATCCGAGATCATCGAGCGCCGTTTGGCAGAGGCCGGGGCCGAGGTGGGGCATTCGCGGGTTTATTGATGAAGCACTCGGATTCACGGATGACGTGAATGATTGGTTATATCTTTCCGACGGCGGCCACTTCGAGAATCTGGGCCTTTATGAAATGGTGCTGCGCCGGTGTCATTTGATTGTGGTTTCGGATGCCGGCGCTGATCCGAAGTATGCATATGAAGATCTGGCCAATGCGGTCCGCAAGATTCGAGTGGACCTCGGCATACCAATTGAGTTTGCAAGCCCCGCTTTGCCGATGTCTCCGACCCACAAGGCGTCGAGCGAGTTCTCGGGGCACCATTGCGCGATCGGTCATATCCGGTACGGCGTGGTCGATAAAGGGGCAGAAGACGGCACTTTGATTTACATCAAGCCATCCTTGAACGGAAACGAGCCTCCGGACATTCAGTACTATGCGACGACCAACGAGAGCTTTCCGCACCAGACCACAACGGATCAGTTCTACGATGAGGCGCAGTTTGAAAGCTACCGCAGGCTGGGAGTGCACGTCATCGAAGAGATCTGTGGAGATAGGTTCAACGACCCTGAGGGCTTAACGCTCGAGGGCTTCGTGACGGCGGCACGGGCTTATAGCGCAGGGCCGGGGCAAAGTGTGCAGGGGCCTGCCATTCAGAATGTATAGTAGACTCGGGCCGGAGAAGAATGACGAGGCTTCTGCTGGCGTCTGTTCTTTTTGCGCTGTTTCCATTTCTGGCAAGCGCTATCCCCGTCACGAGTGGGACGATCACTCTCAGCGGTTTTTCCATCGGTAATTTCAACTTCTGCGGACCCGGTTTTTCCGTATCCGACGGGATGCACCTCGGGAACTGGGGTCCGGCCAGATGCAGTCGGTGCCCACCGGGTAGCGTGCTGGGGCTGAATGGCACAGAAATTACACTGGACGCCGGTCCCGGGACGTATCACAGCACCTTTACTTTCAATGGGTCATCGTGCGGCATTGTTGGCTCGAGTTCGGGCGCTGAGCCAAAGCCATGTCTCGTGGATCTGCGCAGTTTAACTGGATCGGGAATCGTAGACGTCAACATCAACTCGGTTGGCGGAGGATTGGAGTACACCGGCGCGGTTTACACATTCACGCCGGAGCCACACACATGGATGCTGGCCCTGGTCGGTATTGTCGCGGTTCTGGGCTGGTGTCAGGCAGCGGCGCCGCGTGACGCCAGCCATTCCAACCTTCTCGGAGCGAAGCCGAACTCGCGTTTCGCCTTGGCGTTGGAAGCTCCCCGCAGGCTGGTCGCGTAGTAGACTGCATCGGGACCGGCATTCTGCAAGGCTACCTCCTCGCTGACGCGAGGCGGTTCCGGTGCTTCCACGGACGCGGCAAATGCGGGAAGCCAAACGGAAAGCTGCGAGGGGTCATCATCGACAATATTGTAAATCCCCGGGGCGCATTCGAGCGCCGCGGCCGTAGCCGATGCGGCGTCCTCGATATGAATCCATGACCAGACGCCCTGCCCGGAACCCGCGATCGGGTACTGGCGGTTGCGCACCTGATTTGCTACGTCTCCATCCTGCGTGAACCAGGTCCCCGGCCCATAAAAGAATCCATACCGGAGCGCAACACCTTGTATGCCGACCGCGTTTAGTACACGATCTTCGATTTGGGTATAGGTCCGCGCGCTGGCGGAAACGGAAGGCGACGCATCGACCGCAAGCGGATCCGCTTCGGCGGCGAGTCCCGGACCAGGCGCATAGAAGAAGCCGGTGGACTGCACAATATAGCGCAGTGCGCCGGCCGCTATCGCGGCATTCTGAACGTTACGTCCTCCTTCGAGCCTCACGGTGCGATCGCGTCCGGCGGCAACACGCATTTCCTCGGGCGTGTAGTGCTTGGGAAGCGATGTGAGCTCATCGATGACGACTTCAGGCCGCACCCTATCAAGGGCGGCGCTGACAGCCGACGCATCAAGCGCATTTGCGATGACGGCATCCGCGCCGTTTTCCTTTACGGTCTGCCGGCCATGCTCCGAACTGGTCATTCCTACGACATCGTGGCCCGCACGGGTCAACGCGGAGATCAACGGACGCCCAATCGCACCTGTAGCACCTGCTATGAAGACCTTCATTGTTTCTGCCTTTCCTTGACGCTGTTTTTAGACGCGGTATTCGGAAGCCGCGATTCGGCAAAATGAAGCGCGCTTGGGGAGGGAAGTGTATGGTCCGTAACGGCGCCTTTCAGGGAATGAGACGCCCGTGTCGCCGGCGACGATCCCAATGCCACCCATAGAACAAGAGCGACGCGAGCCAGGCCAGGAAGCATAGGCACCCAAGCGGCTGCGTTATGGTTTTGATTTTGATATTGAATCCGACGGCGAACAGAGCGACTGTTTGTATCACCCCGTCGGAAATAGCGAACCTGAGGTGAATCGCCACCGGACCTGCGGAACCGGTTTCAAGACCGAGCGGAGATGACCTATCGCCAACACCGTAAGGCCACTTGCGAATCCACTGATAAAGTCGAGGGGCAGTACAGGTACGCTGAGCATTACCAGATAGGCCAAGTCTTTCGCCAGCAGAACTTGCCAGCCTCGAAGCGGCAATTGACGATAGCGTTCAGCACCAGTGCCGTCCATGGAGAACAAGACCTGCGTTTCGGTGCTGATCGCTAAGTTGACCAATAGGGAGGCGACTTGTGGCGCAGCTGGATCAATTAGCCTTCCGGATGCTCTATACAGTCCCGTGGATAGCATCAGAGTCAACGCGAGGTATGGATCAAGGGTTGCCAGCATCTCGCGCCATTGCAGGCGCATGATAGAGCCGGTTACTCCCGGGGGAGCTGGGATCCAGCGGAGCCAGGAATACAGTGAAGCTCGGACCAGCCGAGTTGAGAGCGATAGGAGAGCTTGCAGAAACGCGGCGCCCGCGGCGGTCAATAGGCCCAGGCGCCATCCTACACGCACCAGAATCGCGACGGCCACCCATGCAATCGGGTTGAAGGCAACAGATTCAACGCGAACAATGCCCCACTCCAGTCTGGAGACCGGCCAGCTGGCGTAGCGTTCGAACGGCAACTTCTCCATCGCGCCGGCCGAGACGGAGAGAAGCATGATCACGACCAGGATCACGAAAAAGAACTCGGCACTTGCAGCTTGCTGGTAAGAGATGACCAGGACGAAAAGAAAGAAGTTCTGTCCCGTGATGGAACGAAAGGACTGAAGGTCGCGCAAGGAAGCGAGTCCAAGCGCCTTCAGAAGAGCTAAGACTGTTGCGATCCGATCCATTGTAGGTCTTCACCTGGAGCGTGTTCCATCAATTCGAGGTAGAGGCTCTCAAGCAACTGGGGCAGATCGTTAACAGCGCTATCAAGAAGAACTTTGCCATGGTTGATTATCACGATCTGATCTGCCACGCGATCAACCAGCCAAAGGATATGTGACGTCAGAAGAACCGTTACGCCTCGGCGAGCCATCGCGCGAAGCTGAATGCGAATGGTCTCGGCTGTGACGGGATCAACACCTTCGAACGGTTCATCGAGAAACAGAGCCTGGGGGTTCGGCAAAAGCGCCATGGCCAATGAAGTTTTCTTCTTCATGCCATAAGAGCACTGTTGTATGAACGTTCGCCGGCCGTGCTCCAGCCGCAAAATACGTAAGAGCTGATCCGTTCGGGACTGGACCTCCGGACGTTTCAGCTTGTATACGGCTCCAGTAGATTTTCCCGCTCCGTTCGGTCCGAGCAAAGCACAAACGCTGCCTCCTTCGATCTGGAAAGAAACATCCGAGACAGCACGAACGCTGCCGTAGTTCTTTGCGAGGGCGTGGCAGGAGATCATCTCGACTGAGTATCGGGCAATCCTTTGAACGGTTCAATGATGCGCGGGCTTAGAATCCACTGAACCGGACCCAGAAGCTTTCACGCCAGGTTCCACCGGGAGCTACGGTCTGCAGTTCGGGATATTTGCCGTCGTGGGCGAGGTTGATGCCGTTTGTGACGGCAGTCATGGGTTCGAAGCAGATGAAGTTTTGATTGGGCGGAGCGTAAACGACACCGACCTGGTATTTGGGCCCGTAGATAACCTCAATTTTTTTGGCGCCTGCCTGTACCGAAAAAATCGCACGGCCATCGCTGCCTCGTATGAGGTCCGTGAATCCATCATCGAAGGTGTGGTCCCTGAGAGAGACCTGATCGGGCAGGTCATTTGCTGTGAACTCGCCGGTCGCTACCAACTGCGGATTTGTCTCCACATGCTTTCGAGCCGGTATGTGAGCGACGGCGTGTGAGCGCGGCACATCGGGAATATTGAAGTAGGGATGGAACCCGAGCACAACCGGCATGGGCTTGGCGCTCAGATTTTTCACGGTTGTAGTGACCTGGAGAACACCATCGGCGAGGGTGTACGTCACTTCGTACTCATGAGCGAAGGGCCAGTTCGCCAGGAGGTCCGGATATTTCCAGAAGAGAAGCCGACTGGTGACGTGCGCGGATTTGCCATCGGATCCGAGATCCGTGACGTTCCACAGCGGCGAGGAGGTTAACATGCCGTGGATGGCAATGCCGTTGGGACTTACGCGGACCGTGCCGAGATCGGGGTTGAAGACGTATTTGTGACCATTGGCCCAGAAGCTTCCGCCAGCAATGCGATTCGCCCAGGGAGCGAGGAACGGGATGCCGTTCAACCCCGGCTGTTTACTGTTTTTGAAGGCGGCCACATCGGGAGAAGGGAAGTAAAGAAGATTCTTTCCATGCACCTTCAGTTCGTAAGCACGATTGCCAACCGAAGGCACGATGGAGACTTCGACGCCGCGGGCGGTGTCGGCGAGGCGAATGATTTCGACGCCGTGATCGGTGCGCTTTTCCGCGCTATAGGTACCGGCTGCGTTCGCGAGGAGGGGCAGCAGGAGCAGTAGGAAGTAGGGTCTCAAGTGGTTCCTTTCAGGGGCTTCGCCGCTTGTTGCTTGGCGAGTTGGTTCTTGAAATTCTGCTCGGTTTCGTTTACAAAGGCTTGGTATCCGGCGGGATCGATGAAGGGGTTGGGACCTCCGTCATTCATACGCTTTCGCTTTTCGTCGAGGTTGAAGTATACGCCGTGAGCTCCGAGGAAAAGATCGCAGGGCAAGGAGTGGAGGACTCGGAATGTCTGTTCGTAGTCTTTCGCGATGGCTGGATACTGCGGGTTTGCGACCAGACGGTAGTTGGGGCCGATAGTCGTACTTCCAATAATGACGGCGTGGTGAATCTGTCCGTTATCCACGACGTCGGTGGTCCAAGTGGTGCAGCCTTTTGTATGACCGGGCGTGAGATGCGCAACGAGGGTAGTTCCGCTAAGGGTGACCTTGTCGCCATCGTGTAACACGCGGTCGACCTTTGCAGGAGCCCAACGCGCGTGATAAGCGAAATCGCCGGCGCCGCCGGTTTCGATGAGGGGAACGTCCTGTTCCATAACCATCAGACGAGCGCCGGATAGCTTTTTGGCGACGGCGCACCCGGCGGCGTGGTCGTCGTGCGCGTGGCTGATGAGGATGATTTTGATATCAGAAAACTTGTGCCCTAGTTGAGCCACGCTCTTCTCGATCAGCGGAACGGACTCGGTGTAGTCGGGATTAATGAGGATGTCGCCAGCGGGGGTCGTGATGAGATACGAGGCGAGATAGTTCGTGCCGACGTAGTAGATGTTCCCGGCGATGCGAAATGGCGGTGTCGGCTTATTCCATTTTGGGACCACCTGCGCAGAGATTACCGGTGTAAGGAGAAGGGAATAGAGGAGGGCAGGGAGGAAGGGAAGAGGGCGACGCACAGTTCGCAGGATACAGTATCACTATCGGCTGACTTGTATTTACAGATCGAGTCCAGAGGCTCGGCGCGTGTGTCAAGTCCGCCGCAAAACCAGGATGACTTATTTGCTGCTGATGGTTGCCGGTTTCGGCGCTGGCTTCATCAATGCGCTGGCCGGTGGTGGAAGTTTTCTCACGTTTCCCGCACTGGTGATTAGCGGTGTTCCGGCCGTGATGGCGAACGCGTCGAGCACGGTAGCTCTGGTGCCGGGGGCGTTTACCAGTGCTGTGGCGTTCCGCGAGGATATCCGGCGCGTGAATGAGAATCAATGGAAGGTTTGGCTGACCGTTAGTCTGGCGGGCGGGATATTGGGAGCGTGGTTGCTGCTGGTGACGTCCGACCGGACATTTCGTGAGATTGCTCCGTGGCTGCTGCTGTTTGCGACGCTGGTTTTCGCGTTTGGCAGGCACATTGGTTTAGTGATGCGCGGGCGATTGCACGGGAACCGGATTTCGATGCTGTGCCTTTTGTTTCCGATCTCGCTTTACGGCGGATACTTCGGGGGCGGCATCGGGATCATGTTCATGGCGGCGTTCGGTTTGTATGGAATGACAGACATGCACGCGTCGCTTGGGGTGAAGGCGATTCTCGGCGCAAGTTTGAATGCGATTGCGGCGATTCTTTTTATCGCGATGCATAAGGTGGACTGGATTCCAACGCTGGTGATGATGGCGGCTGCGACTACCGGCGGTTTGGTGGGGCCGATGTTTGCGCGGCGGCTGAAGCCGGGTACTATTCGGGCGATCGTGATTGGGGTGGGGTTGGTGATGACGGCGTATTTCTTTCGGATGACGCCGTAGGATGCGGTGCCAATTTACGCGCGGTCAACGGGGCGGAACGTCCAAACGGTACGGGATGGCTGGGCCGGATCGAAGCGTGGAAGAATAGTGGTGCCGATTCATGGTAGGCGGCCCTGGCGCAGCGGAATCGGCGATAACTAGCCGGAAAGGAAGTTACGCGATGCGTGGCGAGCAAATGAACCGCGTGAGCGGCCATATCCATAAGTGCCCTGTCTTTTATTGCGTTACTTGCGGTGCTCAGCGGGTACGCTCAGCCGCCGCAACCGGACGAGGGCGCAGGGGCACATCTTTTTCAGTTGTCGATCGTGGCGCTGGTGCCAGTGAGCTTGGTTTTTCTCGCCACAGCGGATTGGAGAGAGCCGCTCCGAAGTGCGCGAGCGTTGATGGTTTCTGCCCCCGTATTGGTGGTTGCGTTCGGCGCGCTGTATTGGCTTGAGCATTATCGATGAAGGGCGATACAACTGGGGTGAACCGGACCCGCAGCTCGCTGACATCTGGCTCGATGAGGGCAAACGCCGCCCGTATTTACGTTTTAGGTTCCTGCAGGTTCTGCACTATGCTCTTGATTGTTGATTCTCGCCAACGATAGAGCTTCAGCATTCCTCGAACAGGCGTGATAGGCTCACCTGATGGATATAGGAACGCCCTTCATACAAATCGGGAAACACCTCATCAATATGAACGCAATCGTAGCGGTCGTCGAAACGAAAGACGGCCATCTCCGAGTGATAACTACCGCGATAAGAAAAGGCGGCGCTTCGCAGGTATTTACAATCCCGGCAGGAGAGAATGCAGTAGAATTCAGACGTCAAATCGACCCGTATATTGGGGTTCATGCCGAGACTGTCGAAAGTCAGGAGGAGTAGCTATCCAGCGCTCTCGGGGTGAGCCGCTATCAACTGGGCATGGGCCCCATCGACACGATCCAGCGCTTGATACGCAGGAAGATGGCATTAAGGCGTTCATATATATCCCGCCAGGATGTCACGGCAACAGCAAAATGCTGCCGCCATGCCAGATCAGACAAGCCGCCAAGATCCAGCCGGGGATGCCGATCAACAATCGCCGTCGCTGGCGATACCAATCACGCCGGAACCAACAGAACAGACTCCGGATTAGTGAAGTATATTTGTACCCTGGAAGTGGTATAAATATACTTGACTGACAGAGCGATTTCAGGCATACTTGATATATGGAACGCGCTCCTAAGACCCTCCAAGAAGCCATCGTCTACTTCTCCACCGCGGACAACTGCCACGAGTTCATGACGAAGCTGCGTTGGCCGGATGGCAAGGTGCGTTGTCCTCATTGCGGTTCCGATGACGTTGCATACCTTCCCAACGCCAAAGTCTTCAAGTGCTACGAGAAGCATCCCAAACAGAAATTCTCGCTGAAGGTCGGAACCGTCTTCGAGGATTCTCCTATCGGCTTAGACAAGTGGCTACCGGTCATGTGGCTGGTCGTGAACTCCAAGAACGGTATCTCTTCTTGGGAGATTCACCGCTCGATGGGCGTGACCCAAAAGACCGCATGGTTTGTGCTGCAACGCGCTCGGCTGGCCATGCAGGATGACCGTAAAGGCGGCAAACTCTCTGGCGAATGCGAGGTGGACGAATCGTACATAGGTGGCAAAGCGCGGAACATGCACAAGGCGCGCAAGCTAAAGAAGCTCGAAGGCAAAGGCGGCGGTGTTGCAGGAAAGATCGGGGTGCAAGGCATTCTTGAGCGCGGCGGAGAGATTCGCGCTCATGTCATCGACAACACCCAGTTTCAGAACGTTGTTCCCGCCGTTCGTGAAAATGTGGAAGCCGGTTCCCACGTCTACACCGATCAACTGCGATCCTATTTCGGTCTTCAGGCTGAATATGCCCACGGCGTCATCAATCACGCTGAGACGTACGTGAATGGTCAGATTCACACCAATGGTCTGGAGAACTTCTGGAGCCTCCTGAAGCGCGGCCTAGGTGGCACCTATATTTCGGTCGAACCATTCCATCTATTCCGCTACGTGGATGAACAGACATTCCGTTATAACCACCGCAAGGATGCGGATGACGGTGAACGGTTCGTTGCGGCCATGAAGCAGATCGTCGGTCGGAGATTGACCTACAAGGAACTGACCGGGAAGGAGGGAGAAACGGAAGCTTTCTGAAAAGGAAGCTAAACGTCAGGGACGTGGGAAGCGAAATGCACACGGTTAAACGCCATGCGGGTGTACTACCATGCCGTGTATGGCCTCCCCCTTCTGGATAATCACCGACAACGACGGCGAGGTACGCCTAATCAACCCAGACCTCATTCGATTCGTTGATGACATGCGTTCCGATCACCTGCTGATCCATTTCGATAGCGATCACGTGCTTGAACTTGAGGGACGTGCAGCATCTGAGACGATTGAGTTTTTGCAACGCCACGCTTACCTCAAAAACAAGCACACAGCGGATTTGCACGAGAAGATCAGCGTCAAACCGAAGTAGGCTTCTTTCTGAGTTCAAGATCCGGAAGCATAGCGAGCGCAGCCTTAAGCGCGCATTCAGCTTCAATCTGATTAGGTGCAGCGTTTTGAACGAGGTCAAGAATCTGCAACGCCAGTAAAACGGCAAGGCGATCTTTCACGCTGTCGCTGCTCATCCGGATGTAGTTTCCTTCTTGCCCTTCGGCTTTGGCCCGCGCTTGTTCGGATTGAGCGCTGCCTCCTTGCGGTGCTCCTCAATGCGCTTCTGAATCTCAGCCTTCGGAACTGAAAGCACTTTCTTCATCGCGTTCTCAAACCGCGTGAACGCTTCCGTTCCTTCGATCATTTCCGTGTTAGGCTTCACTGTTTCTATCATAGAGCCGAAAGTTGCATAAGATTTTTGTTTTAGAGAGCGAAGCCACTCGACCCGTAGCGAGTGTCTGAGGGACGCAATCTCACCGTGACAATCAGGCGCACATCGTTTCTATCGATTAATCCTCCGGTGACTGGCTCCAGAAGCAAGTCTGTTTGAACGCTCACTTGGGAAATGAGGCGATCATCCTGTAGTAGGCAGTAGAACGGTATCTCGTCTTCAGTAGGACGATTCCCGCCGAGTTCATTCGTATCTGGTCCAGGCATTCTGAGAGCATCGAATAGGGTCTTCAGCCTGCCATCAATATCTCCTGATTTGATGAGTGAACCGGGAGGGTCTGGCCTGAGCATCAAGATTTCTAGCCCGCAAATCAGCGCCAAATCCTCTGTAACAAGGGGCACTAGTCCGTATTCGCCACAGCGGAACCTTTCAGGAAGCTTCTGCAATCGGTTCTCGTATGGCCCTGCGTTGATCGTTATCGCGTGTTCAGGCAACGGATCAAGCAGCGATTTCAGGTTGTTGGTTGCCCTCCAAAGATTCCTGAGTTGCGGGTGAAATACTCTTCTGATGTCGTGTTTGTGCCCGGCACGAGGGTTGCTGTTACCGGATGCATAAAGCCTGCCCGCATATGAAAGGCGGAATTCCACGCTGTCTCCTGACAGATCCATGTAAGGGTCGGACCAGAGGACGTCTTCCGCAAAGAAGTCCCGCCGCCGGGCCTTTTGCGGAAGGATCACCGTAGACCCTCCACGTCCAGCCTAGCATGTTCTGTCAGTGAAGTATATTTGTACCCTGCAAGTTTACATAATATCAGTTATCGGCCACGCCATTTTCAGCCGAAATAAGGCCCCTAGATTGTCAAGGCGGCCTTTAGTGCAGCGATGTTGTTTTCGTTAGTCCTTGGAACGAATGACAAAAGTGACGCCGTGCCGGCGATTTTCCTCAACGGTCGTCGGCAGGTCGAACAACTCCAAGGGAATGATTATGGAATTGCCGTTAACTGCGACATAGCGGAGTTGGACACCGCCTTCAAACCAATAGTCCGTTGCGAGCCTTCGATTGCCGTCCCGCAGCACGAGTACCGTACGGGATGAGGCTGGCAACTGCGGATACCGCACGAGCTGAGCATCCGGAGATGGCGCCGCAACCGGGGGCGCGTACGACATGGGCTCACGTTGTCTGAAGCCGTACGGAGGTTGTGGAGCACTGGATTGAGGATAGTACGGCGCCGGAGCAGCGGATTGAGGATAGTACGGTGCGTAGGTGGCCTGCTGGGGAGACGGAACGCCAAAGTCATCCATGACCTTCAATATCAGCCGAGTTTCGGCCTTGAGGATCGGGCGCGGTCCCCGCCGTGGCAGGTTCAGAAGATCGATCGGCCAGAGGACGGGAATGGACCACTCGACGATGTCCCGTACGGGATGGCCTCTCCCAAGGATGCGTCCTTGCTTATCGGTTGTATACTTCGGCACGTAGACGACCTTGGCTGACATGGGCAAGATCTGGTCAGGCGGCAACACCATCCGTTCAAATTTCAACTCCATCCAGCCCTTCCCCACAAAGTGCCCTGGATCCTTGTAGTCCTCAAACCGGCCGACCAGATACGTGCCGTAAGGAATAATGGAACGCCCGTAGGGTTCAATGTGATTTATTTGACAGAGAATCGGGTCGCCAACGTCGACCGTTTTCGAAGAAAGTTTTGGTTCCGATATGGTGCAGTGAATCAGAGAACCGGCCGGTATCAGCCGCTCCGCAGCACGCGTCGTTAATGGCGCAGCGATAAAACTCAAGGCAAGAAGTGCGTAAAACTTGCTCTTCATGGTTGAACCTCCTAGCGAACAAAACCGGTAAGGCCAATTCCGTTGATTTCGCTGTGGCTCGCCGACACGGCAAGTGCTGTGAATCGGTGGTCACTTGGCCCTCCCCAGTCAATAGAGCGCCTCGACCCTAGGCCCTCAATTATGCCCAAGGTTCTGGTCGCCGTCAAGGCACTGAAGCACAGGTTACTTGGCAGGACATAATAGAGCGAGAACCGTTACGAATGACACCTGCATCCGGACTGGACGACACGACTGAGCGCTATTTAGACGATCTCTGCGAGCAGGCGCGGCCTCCTATGCCTAGACGGGTCCGGCCGGTGGTGATCGCAGGCTGCGGCGGGATTGTTAAAGATGCACATCTGCCGGCTTACCGGATGGCGGGGATACCGGTGGCGGCGTTTGTGGACCGCGAGATGGAGAGGGCTCGGGCGGTTCAAGCGATCCAAGGATCGGGACTCGCGACCGACTCGGTGGAAGAGGCGATCCGCTATGCCCCGCCCGAGAGCGTGTTCGATGTGGCGGTTCCGGCGGCGAAGACGCTCGATGTTCTGCCGCTGCTGCCGGATGGCGCGGCTGTTCTGATTCAAAAGCCGATGGGCGAGACGCTGGCGGAAGCGGAAGCGATTCTTTCGCTGTGCCGGCGCAAGCGTCTGGTGGCGGCGATCAACTTTCAGCTGCGGTGGGCTCCGGTGATGCTGGCCACTTCCCTTCTGATGAAGGCCGGCGTGCTCGGACGGGTGCATGATATGGAGGTCCAGGTGAGTGTGCACATGCCTTGGGAGCTGTGGAGCTTTCTGCGAACCGCGCCGCGGCTGGAGATCCTGTATCACAGCATTCACTATGTCGATCTGGTGCGGGCGTTTTTGGGAGAGCCGCAGGGCGTTTATGCCAAGACCGTGCGCAGTCCGCGGACGCCTGAGTTGGCGGCCACAAAAAGTACGATCGTGTTTGATTACGGCGAATGGACGCGCGCCTACATTGCGACCAATCACAGCCACGACTTCGGCCGGGAGTGGCAGCGGAGCTATGTGCAGTTGGAGGGAGAAAAGGCGGCGCTCCGGGCACAGATGGGCGTGAATTTAAATTATCCGGAAGGCGAGCCTGATACGCTAACTTACTTGCCGCGAGGCGGCAAGGCGAGGATTCTGCCGACACGGGGAAACTGGTTTCCCGATGCGTTTGTCGGCTCGATGGGGTCGCTGCAGGCATACGTGGATGGCGTGACGAACGAGCTCCCGACGGGTGTGGAGAACGCGATTCATACGATGCGCGCGGTGGAAGCGGCTTACCTTTCGAGCGAGCGTGGAGGCGAGCCTTTGCCAGAACTGAAAGACGGGAGTGAAGAGCGGAAATGACGGCAGGTTCACGCGAGCGTTACCGGCTAGACGGGAAAGTGGCGCTGGTGACAGGCGGGGCAAGCGGAATTGGAGAGGCGACGTGCCGCGAGCTGGTCTCGGCGGGCGCGCAGGTGTGGATTGCGGACCTGAATTATCAGGCGGCCGAGGAGTTGGGGCGCACGCTCGGAAACGCGAAGCCGCTGCAGATGAATGTTGCGGACGCGAAGTCGGTGAGCGATGGCTTTGGACAGCTGACGAGCCTGGACATTTTGGTGAATAACGCGGGGATTGGGTTGGTCGGAGATGTTCTGCACACCGCCGAGGAGGATTTCCTGCGAGTGATGAATGTGAACGTCACATCGGTTTTTCTGGTGACGAAGGCAGCGCTTCCGCTTCTGCTGCAGAGCCACGGAAGCATTGTGAATCTCGGTTCGGTGGCAGGCCTGGTGGGCGTGAAGCAGCGCTTCGCTTATTGCGCGAGCAAGGGAGCGGTGGTTGCGATGACGCGGCAGCTGGCTGTGGACTATCCGAAAGAGCTACGGGTGAACTGTATTGCGCCGGGCACGGTGCAGACCCCGTTTGTGGAGGGTTACCTGGACAAGTACCACGCGCATGAAAAGGACAAAGTTCGCGGCGAACTGGTGGCGCGGCAGCCGATTGGACGGCTGGGTACACCGGAAGATGTGGCTGGGCTGGTCCGGTATCTTTGTTCAGAAGAAGCTTCCTTTATGAACGGCGCGGTGCTGCCGATTGACGGCGGATGGACTGCGGCATAGCTGAAGAGCAGCCAGAGGAAAACACGTGAAAGACATTCGGATTACCGGGGCGCGCTTACTGGACGTGCGCTTCCCTACTTCGCGCGAGAGTATCGGCTCGGACGCGGTGAACATAGCACCCGATTATTCGGCGGCGTATTGCATTCTGGAGACCGATGCGGGTCTGGAGGGGCACGGGCTGACGTTTACGCTAGGACGCGGCACGGAGCTTTGCGTGATGGCTCTGGAGTATCTGTCGCGAAGCGTAAAGGGACGCACGCTCTCCTCTATTACGGAGGACCTAGCGGCATTTTCGCGGCAATTGACCGATGAGAATCAGTTCCGCTGGCTGGGGCCCGAGAAGGGCGTAATTCATCTTGCGAGCGGCGCATTGGTAAACGCAGTTTGGGATCTGTACGCGCGCGCGGAGGGCAAGCCGCTCTGGAAGCTGCTGGCCGACATGACGCCGGAAGAGATTGTGCGGGTCGTGGATTTCCGGTATATTTCCGATGCCCTTCCGCGCGAGGAAGCGCTTGCTTTGTTGCAGGAGCGGCAGCGGGGCAAGTCGGAGCGGCTCGAAGAGCTGCAGGCGCAGGGATACCCGGCGTATACGACGTCGGTGGGCTGGTATGGATTCACCGATGAGGCGGTGCGCAGGCTTTGCCGGGAGGCGCTGGCCCAAGGCTGGACGCGATTCAAGTTGAAGGTGGGCGGCGATGCGGTGGACGACTTGCGGCGGGCGCGCCTGGTGCGGGACGAGATTGGACCGCAGAACAAGCTGATGATGGATGCCAACCAGAAATGGGGCATCGAAGAAGCGATTGCGCGGACCAGAGAGCTGGCGGAGTTCGATCCCTGGTGGATGGAGGAGCCGACCAGTCCCGACGACATTCTGGGCCACGCGAGGATTCGGAAAGAGGCAGCTCCGGTGCGGATCGCGACAGGCGAGCATTGCCATAACCGCATCATGTTCAAACAGTTCATGCAGGCCGGAGCGATGGACGTCTGCCAGATCGACAGCTGCCGGCTGGCGGGCGTGAACGAAAATGTCGCGGTGATTTTGCTGGCGGCGAAGTTCGGGATTCCGGTTTGTCCTCATGCGGGCGGCGTGGGCTTGTGCGAGTACGTGCAGCATCTTTCGATATTCGATTATCTGTGCGTGTCGGCATCGCTGGAGGATCGGGTAATTGAATACGTGGACCACCTGCATCAGCACTTTCTCGATCCGGTACGGATCCGCAACGGGCATTACCTGGTGCCGCAGAAGGCCGGGTACAGTATCGAGATGTATCCGGAGTCGCTGGCCAAGTACGCTTTTCCGCACGGCGAAGTCTGGGCGCAATAATGCAGATCGCTTTGTTAACGGACTTGCAACGGGCAAGTCTACAAAACGATGGCGGAGTCCAAGACTAGTGTTTATGTGTCGGTCGGATGCGATTTTGCGATTGCAGCCAGTAAGTTTGTAGCAGCGGCGATTACGGGGAGTTCCGCAATGGCGGCCGAGGCGATCCACTCCGTGGTGGATTCGTTGAATGGGCTGGTGCTGTTGTGGGGCATGCGGGCCAGCAGGAAGCCCCCTGACGCAAATCATCCGTTTGGATATGGCCAGGAGTTGTATTTCTGGACGTTCATTGTCGCCGTGCTGATCTTCTCCATCGGCGGCGGCATGTCGATTTACGAGGGGATTGGCCACATACTGAGCAAGCACCACTCGAGGACCGGCGTCTGGGACTATGGCGTGCTCGGGTTCGCAGCGATTTTCGAAGCAATCACCGTAGTGATCGCTTACCGCGATTTTAAGCGCCTGGAGGGAAAGAAATCGTTCTGGGTCAGCTTGCGAACCAGCAAAGATCCCACCGTGTTTACGGTGCTGCTGGACAATCTGGCCGCTCTGGTAGGACTGCTATTTGCGTTTCTGGGGATCTTTCTAGGCAGTCTGCTGAACCTTCCGATTTTAGACGGGCTCGCCTCGATTCTGATCGGGTGCACGCTGGCTGTCGTGGCTATCGTGCTGGCGATTGAAAGCAGAGGGCTGCTGATTGGCGAAGGTATGGATAGGCGGACGCTGGACAACATCCGCCGGCTGGCGCAGAGTGACCCCGGGGTGGCGTTTGTGGGCACGCCGCTGACGATGTACTTTGGGCCATTCTCGATTTTTCTGGCGCTGGAAGTCCAGTTTCGGGAGAGACTTTCGGCGGCTGAGGTCACGGCGACCGTCGACCGGTTAGAGAAAGCGATACGATCGCAGTACCCGAAGATCCAGCGGATCTTCATCGAAGCGGAATCACTACGACAGGGAACAAACGCGGCGCCGCAGGTGGGAGCGGTTCCCTACTCTCCGATTTAATATGAGAGAGATTGAACAATAAGTAATTACGCGCATGGGTTCAGGATTAGATTCCTCCCTAATTAATTGGTTTTTAGCAATACTGACCGCCTTTCCAGGACGGAATAAGCAGTACCTATTGAGTTGGGTTCTGCTTCTATAACCTGCGTCTGCCCCATATAATCAGACCTATCCGACAAAACAGTTCCAACATAAGGACGACAACCAAATGTGTGTGACTTGCTTGTATATAGGTTTAGATTTTTATCATTCCTTTATTTCTGGAATATCTAAACCGCCAAGAGGCACCAGGCAGATTTTATGAAGGAGGGTGTATCGGTTGTAATTCCGGTATATAACGCGGAGGTATACCTCGCCGATTGCCTTCGCTCTGTGATCTCGCAGAGACGACGGCCGGAGGAGGTGATCGTTGTCGACGATTGCTCGACGGACCGAAGTGCTTCGATTGCACTGAGCTTCGCCCACCGAGGCGTAAAGCTGATTCAGATGCCGAGCAATGGCGGATCAGCAGCCGCAAGGAACGTAGGAATCCGGGCAGCTTCGCACGAGCTAATCGCGTTCCAAGATGCCGACGATCTTTGGCTGGAGAATCACTGCGAGGCGGTGGTTCCGCTGCTGGAGAAGAACGAGGAGGCTGTGCTAGCGTTTTCCCGCACAAAGGTCTTTCAGGACGACGACTGGACTTGGGCAATTGATCTACCGGCGGGAGAACCGGTGAATTGTTTCCTGTGGTGCGCGCCGTACACGCGCATTCCGCAGATGAACGTGATTGCACGGCGGGAAATTTTGCTCGCGGAAGGGGGGTACAGGGAAGCAATGCGCCAGGGACAAGATTTCGATCTCTTCCTCCGGCTTTCGTATAAGTACCCCTTCATCTGTACACATCAGATTACGACCCTTTACCGTCGTCACCGGAACTCGATCACAAAAAAGAACGTCAATCGATCGCATTTCTACATGTACACGGCGCAGAAATCCTTTTGGGACGAACATCATGGCGAGATGTCCGAACCGTTGCGCCAGTTTTACCAGAGTGCAGTCATGGAACACTGGCTGGAAAAACTGAGAATGTACTGGGGCCGGGGGGAATGGAAGGCCTTTGATTTTCATCTATCGCAGCACGAACTGATCCCCGGAAGCGCTGGAGCGTACCGCGCGTGGCAGCGAAGAAAGCGCTTCGCTGCCTTTCGCCCCTTGTGGGGCACGCTACTCCGCGCAAAGCGACGGGTTGCCGAGAAGGCAAGACGGTTTTCCGGCCGAGTACCGCAAGAGGTCGCCGCAGTGCGGCCTGCTTTGGACCTTCCCGCAACGAAATCTACACGGATGTCGGCGGGCGCTGCAGTTTATCCTAGCGGCGGTGGGATTTAGGCCAGTAGTATCGAGAGCGTGGTTACCGAAGCGGGCGGAAAGGTGAAACGCAGCGTGCCGCCTTCTGCCGTGGCGGTTGATGTTGCGGGATGAACCGCATCGGGATGATCGAAAGTATTGTGTGCGTGGATGTCCGAGTTGGTAAGCGTGATCACGTTGGCCGATTGAGCGGTTGCTGCGCCACGTAGTACGATTTCGGTTTCGCGCGGCTTTTGGGTATCGGCATTGACGACGCTCAACGTGAGAGTATTTCCTTTGCGCGAGGCGGATCCTTTCAGCCCCCAGAATGTCGCAGGCTGGCCGTCACGGGTGTAGTGGACCTCCGGAGAGGAGAACTCGGCGCGGACGGCTTCCCCGCCCTGATGCCCCTTATACATATCGAAGACGTGATAAACGGGCGTCGCCATAAATTGGTCTTCGCGGGACAGGAAAAGTGAGTTCAGACAGTTGATGAGTTGAGCGCACGCGGCCAGCATCACTTTCTCGGGATGCCGGTTGAAGATGTCGAGCGTGAAGGCTGTGAAAGCAGCATCACGCAGCGTAATCTGCTGGCTGTAGAAGGCAGCCGGGTCGACTTCCGAACCGGGGCGGTACCAGGGGCCGTATTCATCGACCACGAGACGTATGTGACGATCGCGGTCGTATTGCCCAATCGCGGCCCACTGATCCGTAATGATCTTTTCCATGAAGTATCCTTCGCGGAAGAGTTCATACCAGTCCACTTCGTCGAACTGCAGCGCACTTCCCTTCCCCTTCACCCAATCGGTGGTCTTGCCTCGAGCCAAGTTCCAGGCGTAGTGATGAAGAGACCAGCCGACGAAGTGAGGATTGCGGTACCGGCGTCCGGGGTTCATGATCTCCTCGAAGAAGCGGTGTGTCCAGTCGAGATCGTTGTCGTTCGCTCCCGAGGCGATGAGTTGAAGGTCTTGACCGTAGGACGGAAGCCAGGTGGTATAGCGGCGGAACTCCGCCGCATAGTCTTCGGGCATGAAGTTACCACCGCAACCCCAGCTTTCGTTGCCGACACCCCAGAAGCGCACGTTGAAGGGATCGCGGGACCCATCGGCGGCGCGAAGGTCAGCCATTGCGGTGCTGCCGGCGGGTGAGTTGCAGTAGGCGATCCAGTGATCGAAATCGAGCGCGGGCAGAGAGCGTACGTTCGCGGCCAGGTACAACTGCGCACCGCTCTGGCGGCAGAAATCGGCGAACTCGCTGGTCCCAAACGTATTGGGATCGAAGAGTTCGGGACCTTTCTCGTGGAGGCGCTTAGCTTCAGGGTCATCCTCCCAGAAGTTGGTGCGGCGAGGACGTTTGGAGCGGGGACCGACGCCGTCTTTCCAGTCGTAGCTATCGGCGAAGCAACCGCCGGGCCAGCGCATGATGGGAACGTTGATGCGGCGTAGATGATCGACAAGGGCCTTGCGGATGCCGCGAACGTTCGGGATCTTCGAGTTTTCGCCTACCCAGACGCCATCGTAGATGACGGTGCCGAGGTGTTCTGTGAACTGGCCGTAGATGTTCGGCGAGATGGTTCCAAGGGTCTCATCGAGGAGTACTTCGATGCGGGAGTCGGATGCGGCGCTACGGGCGGCCCCCGGCGTTAGTAAGAGGGCGGCTGCGCCGAGCGCGGAAGTCTTCAGAAATTGGCGTCGGTCGGTGGTGTTCATGATTCTAGGGTTCGGCGTCTTTGTCGGCAGAGTCAGTGGCTTCCAAGTTGTCTGTACTGGGCTGCGATGTGAGCAGAGGAAGCCGGGCTTTCCGCAACCGGTTGTTTAGCTCGGGTAGAGCCTTTGTTTTGAAGTTGGTCCAGGCCGCTAGTTCCTCATGGACGGTTTTTTCGATTTGAGCAACGGCTGCGACGGCTTGGGTGGTCGGAGCATTGTCGGTTCCCTGGAGGATATCCAACAAGCGGACGAGTTGCGAGTTGAGGCGTGCGAGGTCGTAACGAGTTTGGTGATCATCGCCAGAGATTTCGTACTCGGGGCCGGCGGTGGTTCCGAAGTCGTTCAGGTGATTTCCGAACTGGTTCAGCTCCGGTTTGAGATTGTTTGCATTCACCTGGGGCTCTAGCTTATCAAGTTGCTGGCGGATGCCACGCACCTCGGCGACGGCTTCGTAGTCATCGGCCAGGAGGTCTGTGAGCTGGCGTGAAAGCGTGAGTTGCTGCTCGATGCCGGAGACGGGCGTTGCGATACGCGGATCCATGCTGACGGTGAGAGGCTGCGAGTAGGTTTGTCCTCCGGCGGTGAGTTTCACCGTGTAGCGGCCGGGCAAAACAAGCGGTCCGCGAGGATTGCGGGGAGTGTTTCTGTAAACCGCAGAGATGGGGTATTCGTGCCGAAGGGCTTTCGGCTGGGGATAGCGGAGCTCCCATAC
Organism: Bryobacteraceae bacterium; assembly: GCA_035475295.1. Taxonomy (GTDB): domain Bacteria; phylum Acidobacteriota; class Terriglobia; order Bryobacterales; family Bryobacteraceae; genus Bog-105. The sequence continues at coordinate 23,515 of DATIMM010000117.1, read as the reverse complement.
GAAGCGGTGAACGCCCGGGGCAGCGGAAAGGGTCTGGTGCGGGCGAACCCAGTGGGTGGGCACGTTCAGCTCTTCTCGCAATTGCGCTTCGGTGACTGCAGGCTTGTCGTCGCTTGTGTAATGGCGCACGAGTTTGTTGCCGGCATCGAATATGTCGAGGGTGACCGGGCCAGGCGCGCCGTTCAAGCTGTAGTCGAGGATGGCTCCGGGCGGAGGATTTTGACCAGCCGGGAGTTCGGGCGGCAAGGGAGTATCTGTATTGCGGTTCCAACGCCAGCGGACGGCGGTTTCGGGCATGAATAGATGCGCTTTCGATTGGGCGATTTCGTCATTGACCTGGCGCAAGGGCGTAATGTCGTCGAGTATCCAGAACGAGCGTCCGTGGGTGCCGATGACGAGATCGTTGTCGTGAATAACGAGATCACGGACAGAGGTGACGGGCAGATTGTTTTGCAGAGGCTGCCAGCGGTCTCCGTCATCGAAGGAAACGAAGACGCCGATTTCGGTGGCGGCGAAGAGGAGACCTTTGCGCTGCGGGTCTTCACGGACAGCGTTGAGCACGGCGCGATCCGGCAGACCGTTCACCGTTTCCTGCCAGGACTTTCCTCCGTCGTGGGTGCGATAGATATGGGGGCGCAGATCATCGAGGCGAAAGCGATTGATGGCGGCGTAGGCGGTATCAGTGTCGAAGGCGGAGGCGACCATGAGGGACACTTTGCTCCAGGGCGTAAGCGCAGGTGGAGTGACATTTTGCCAGTTTTTTCCGCCGTCGCGAGTCACCTGAATGAGTCCGTCATCGGTACCGATCCAGATCAGGTTTACGTCCCTGGGGGACGGCGCGATGGTATAGATAACGCCACGGTGCTTCCCGCCTTCAGGATCGGCCGATTCGAATGCCTTGATGGTGGCGGGCATTTCCCAGGTGGCGCGGGTGAGGTCAGGGCTGATGACGTTCCAACTATCACCTCCATTGGTTGTTTCAAATAAAACGTTCGAGCCCAGAAAGAGCGTGTGCGGATCGGCGGGCGAGAACAGGAGCGGCATGGTGCGGACGAAACGATACTTTCCGGGCAACACCTGAGGGCCGACGTCTTGCACGTCCCCGGTCGTTTGGTTGAAGCGAGTGGCCTTTCCGCCATAGATGATATTGGGATCGAGAGGGTCTGGCGCGACGTAGCCGTACTCCTCGACGCTCACCGGATGGAATTCGCGGAAGGTAATTTCGCCGTCATCACTGCGGCTCTCGACCGCCGCTGAACCACTCTCCTGTTGACCGCCATAGACCCAATAGGGAAAACGGTTGTCGGTGATGACGTGATAGAACTGCGCGGTGGGCTGGCTGTACCAGGAACTCCAGGTCTGGCCGCCGTTCACGCTGAGAGTTGCGCCCTGATCAGCGCCGAGAAAGATGATTTGCGGGTTCGCGGGGTTGATCCAGATGGTGTGGTAGTCGTCGCCCCCGGGAGCGCCTTTGATAGCGGTAAAGGTTTGGCCGGCGTCGGTGGATTTGTACGTGGTGGTGTTGGCGACGTATATCGTGTTTTCGTCTTGAGGATCGACGGCGACGCAGGCAAAATCGCCGCCACGGCCCCAGATACGGCCTTCGTGGTTGATTTTGCGCCAGCTTTCGCCGGAATCATCGGAGCGAAAGAGTCCGCCGTACTCCGCTTTTGCATCCATGAGGGCGTACATGCGTTTGGGATCGGTGCGGGAGATAGCAAAGCCTATGCGGCCGAGGCCTTGGGCAATTGTCGGGATGCCTTGCGTCAGAGGCGTCCAGTGATCTCCGCCGTCCGTGGACTTGAAGAGACCGCTACCGCGGCCGTTGAAGGAGGCTCCGATTTCCCAAGGGGCCTGACGGGCGGCCCAGAGACTGGCGAAGAGAATCCGGGGATTTGAAGGATCGAAGGCGACCTGGATTCCTCCGGTGTTTTCGTCTTTGTAGAGAACCTGCTGGAAGGTTTTGCCGCCGTCGGTGGAACGATAGATACCTCGCTCCTTGTTCGGCCCGTAAGGATGACCGAGCACAGCTAAAAACACGCGATCGGGGTTATGCGGATCGACGATGACGGAGCCGATCTGTTCGCCGTCCCGCAGGCCAAGATGCTGCCAGGTTTTGCCCGCGTCGGTGGATTTGTAGATGCCATCGCCGACCGAGAGATCGGGGCGCTGGAGACCTTCACCGCTGCCGACGTAAAGGACATTCGGATCGGACGGCGCGACGGCGAGCCCGCCGATAGAGCCCGTGTCCTGACCATCGAAAATCGGACGCCAGGTATTGCCGTAGTCGGTGCTTTTCCAAACGCCTCCGTTGTTCGGCGCCATATAAAATACATTTGGCTGCTGGACGACTCCGCTGATGGCGACGGTGCGGCCCGCGCGGAAAGGGCCGATCATGCGCCATTGCAGTTCCGGAAAGGAGTAAGGGCCAGGCTGCGCGTGTGAAGCAGAGCACCAGAGGGAAAGCAGAAACAACTGCAAAGCGGTGAGGACACGGCGCATGCTTATTGAGTTTACAGTTTGATCAGGGCTGGGGGACCGCGAGGGTGCGGCAGGGAACCGGCGTCAAATTGACTCAGATGCGAGAACGCGTGGAAGTTGCCGGATCACCGCACCCGGCATCCGCAGCGCAAATTGGCGCTGCAGAGCCCGGGGAGGTTCAACAACCACGGTATTACCGCGGATCTCGTCAAAGGAATTCTGCGGGAGGTGCGCTCATCACGGGCCGCACCTCGATAGGCATGTTCATCGGCACCCCATTCAGTCCTGGAGCCGCGGATGCCCGGGCGGCGATCGCGTAGGCTCGTTCCGGGGTATCGACGTCGACCATCCAATAGCCAGCGAGAAACTCTTTGTCTTCTGGAAATATGCCGTCGGTTATCGGGATGCCATCCTCGCCAGCCCGCACCAGTTTCGCCTGATCGGGAAAGGACAATCCCTCGGCCGAGACCAATTCGCCGGACTGGCTCAGTTCTCGATGGAAGGCCATCATGAAGGCGATGTGCGCCTGGATGTCCTTCTTGGGCCAGCCGGGGAACCCATCCGAGCCCGCCTTCATGGTGTTCATCATTAAGATATATTTCATACGTTCTGCTCCTTTATCTTCGCGCTAGAATGTTGCGCGTTCACAGGTAAGTCGGAGCAGATGGCACATTCTCGACATCCGGAAAGCGTATCAGAGAAAAAATTTCGACGTAGGTTCGCAATTGCCGGATCAGAGGGTCCTTAGATACGCGATCAGATCATCCTTCTCCTGTTGGGTTAGTCCTGTTCCAAAGAGCTCGTCGTAATGGTCAACAACGGCCTGCAGGGTAGCGAACCGCCCATCATGATAGAAACCGCCCTTTTCGTGCGTGAAGAGGCCTTTAAGAGGGGACGTGCGGTACATCTTCGTCGGCGACCGACTGGATTGGAAGTCGTCGATTCCGATCTCTTCGGGCGCGTGCATGTTGTATCCGGGCTCTGTGAAGAGAGGAGGAACGTGGCACCTTGCGCATTGGGCCCTATTCGTGAAGACTTCTTTGCCGCGCAGGGCAGCCTGATTCTGCATGGAATCTACGGACGGTTTCGGCGCCGGTATCGCCAACTGATAGAAATGGAGAGCGGCGAGCTTCGATGTGATGAGGTCCGGATCGCTACGTACATCGTTCGAGCCGGCTTTCACCGCCACCGGATATTGAACAGGGTCGTTCAATCTTGGATCGAAAAAGGTTCCCTTACCGTGCATCTCGAGATTCGCGACCAGGGCATTCCAGTAGGTTGTGGAACCGAAGCCGGTCCAGGTGCCCAAGTTGACACCGGCGAGACCGAACGCAGGAGGGATGAGAACGGCCGCGGAGCGACCACTCGGCTGGAACGGCTTCCCATCCAAAAAGAGTTCCGCGTCAAATTTGCCCGGCCCCCAAGTGTTCAATACCGCCCGTACGGTTGGTTGATCGACGCCGAGGAGATTGGCCGGTAGTGACAGGTCGGGGGCAAGAGCAATGATGGCCCCGACGTTCAGATCTCGATTCGCCCAGCCGTCCAGGCGGCGACCGATGCCTTGGGCAAATGAATTGTCGACGGTCGAATGACAAAGGGCGCACTGAATTCCCATCGAGGCGATGCGTCCGGTGTTATCGAAAATGCCAGTGACACCGACAACGGCATTGAGCTTTAACAGCGCAAGCGTGACGGCGGGGTCGGTGAGATCGACTTTGCCTGCCGCCAATTGCGAGCTAAGCGTTTCCGGGAGAGCATCGACGTCGACTTTCAATCCAACTGCCAAGGCGGTACCTGGACTGACTCCAGGTCCCACACCGCCCTGCTTTGCACCGGCGATTGCCAGGTGAAGCTTCAGCTTGTCTCCCCAGAAGGCTTCATCGCCAAAGGTGTCATAACGGAACGTATGCTTCCCATCCTCGATCAGGCGGCCGACGTTCTCGCGAACCAGAGCGTCGGCCCCTTTATGGCCGTCATTGTCATCCGACGCGATGCCGGGTGAGACCCCCAAAGCGATCAATAGGAATGCGCACCCCGCCCCGATCGTGACAAGCGTGCGCACGGACAAGCTTCTTTCCTGCCTCATTCCATTCCCCTTTCATTCACACTGGAGCCACGAACCAAAAGAGCTGGCGAGGCCCGCTAGCGTATGGAACCTTACATTTTGAGAGACTTTACTTTGATCGTGTCGCCCTCGCGATCGCCTGCTACGGTGACTCGCAGATGATCGTTGGCCTGGGAATTCTTCAGCTCCGACAGAGCCTGCTGATTCCCGTGGGAATCGAACTTCAAGAACGTACCATCCTGCGTCAGAATGCCGAAGCCGCTTTTCGAGCACTGAAGCGCGCAATTGCGTGTGTGCACATCGGGTGTATTTTTCACCTTGGCGGCGCAGTTGGCATCTACGAGTGGAGCGTTTGTCCAGGTCTCCGCTGTGCATACGAGTGGTGCCGTGAAGAGCGCAATCAAAATTAAAGACTTTCGCATATTCATTTGTTTTCTCCGTGACTAAATGTAAGGGCCTACCACCCGGCATTCAGTCTGTTGTCTAATGTCAGTGTTGGGACTGTTTACGCGGATCCCGCGTAATTTGCATACGTACAGAGTGTCGTAGGTGCGTTCCGTTGCAGAAAAAACGAAAAAATAGTCGGAATCTGATGGAGCCGGTCGTCACTCTATTAAAAGGAGACTAAGCTGCGCCCTCGTCGAATGATTGCGGCGTCGTCTGATCTCGCGAAATGGGATCACATCCCCGATGAAGAGCTAGTACGGCTTATTCGGGGCGGAGATGCCGCGCTCTATGAAATCCTGATGCGCCGCTACAATCAGCGGATTTACCGCATTGCCCTAACAATTTTGCGGGATGACGCCGAAGCGGAAGACGTGATGCAGGAGGCGTATGTCCGGGCCTACCAGCATCTGGGCGAGTTTGCAGGCGAGGCAAAATTCTCTACGTGGCTAACGAAGATCGCCATATACGAGGCGCTGGGCCGGGTGAGGTTACAAACCAGGCGGAACGGACCGAAGCTTGAGCCAGAGGCGAAGTTGAACCTTATGAATACGGTGAGATCAGATGAACGGAGCCCGGAGGGCCAGGCGTACGATCACGAATTGAGGCTGGTGCTGGAACGTGCGATCGATACTCTACCGGATGCTTATCGATCGGTCTTCGTGCTGAGAGTTGTTGAAGGTTTGGACGTGAACGAGACGGCGGCAGCTTTGGAGATCGGAGTGGAGGCCGTTAAAACGAGACTACATCGCAGCCGCGCGCTCCTGCGAAAAGAGCTGGAACGTCGCGCCGGCATTGCTGCTCCCCATATTTATCCTTTTCACTTGTCCCGGTGCCACCGGGTGGTCGACGGCGTACTATCGAGAATCAATCTCGACGCCTGATGCTGAGAGTAGACACTGGCTGGGCTCCTCTTGTCCGATCGCAACGGACTGCCCCTGGGTACAATTTGGACCATGACGTTCCACAGCAAGAAGGTGGTGGTGACCGGAGGCGCAAACGGGATTGGGCTGGCCATTTCCAGAAACATCGCGGCTGCGGGCGGGTCGGTTTGGGTATTCGATTTGCCGTCCGAGAACCCTGCTGAAGCAGCTCGGCCGATAGGGGCGCAGGCGTGGATCACCGATGTGACGGATCGCTCAACTTTGGAGTGTGGTTTCGACCAGACGGGGGTCCCAGACGTCGTGGTGGTGAATGCTGGGATCGCCCGGCACGCCTCCGTAACGGAGACGACGGCGGATCTTTGGAATCGAACGCTGGCTATCAACCTGAGCGGCGCGTTTCAGACCGTGCAAGTCGCGGCGGAGCGAATGAAGCAAGCACGTCGGGGTTCTATTGTCTTAACGGCTTCCACAAACTCCTTCGACGGTGAAGCGGATCTGGTTGCCTATAATGCGAGCAAGGCGGGCCTGCTGGGAATTCTCCACACTGCCGCGAATGAGTTGGGTCCTTATGGAATTCGTATCAACGCGGTGTGTCCTGGCCTGATCAGGACACGACTGACGGCGGCCAGTTTTTCGAATCCAAGCTTGATTTCCGATTACTTCAAGCACATCGCCCTTGGACGGGGCGGCGAACCAGAAGAGGTCGCGCAGGCTGTGATGTTTCTCGCCTCGGACCTGGCGTCGTATATTACGGGGACGACGCTGGTGGTAGACGGCGGACAAATGGCCTCCAAGTTCGGCACCTGGGGAAAAGAGGCCGACCGTTTCGACGGGGACCGCTGGATCAGAGACGCTTGATGCGAATCGTCAGTATCCACGCGCATCCGGATGACGCGGAGATTCTTGCGGGAGGCACACTGGCGCTGTTGTCCGGGCTGGGGCACGAACTTGTCATCGTGAGCCTGAGCGCAGGCGATTGCGGCTCGACGGCTCATGGCCCGGACGAGATTTCTGCCATACGGAGGGGCGAGGCAGCCGAATCCGCGGCGCTGATCGGTGCCGCATACCGCTGGGGTGGCTTTCGGGATCTGGCGATCTTCAGCGACGACCCGTCGCGTCGCGCGGTAACGGGGCTAGTGCGGGAACTGTGCGCCGAGATTGTTCTTACGGCGGCGCCGAGCGATTACCTGTCCGACCACGAAGCCACCAGCCAGCTTGTCCGTGATGCCTGTTTCGCGGCGTCTATTCCGAACTACTCGACACCGACGGAAAGCCCGGCTCTGCGAGCCATTCCGCACCTGTACTTCATGGACCCGATCGACCAGCGAGACCGAAGCGGCAATCTGACGGTTCCGGATTTTACCGTGGACGTCGCATCCGCGTTTGAGACGAAGAAAACGATGCTCGCCAGGCACCGAAGTCAGCGGCTGTGGCTTCAGCAGCAGCACGGGATGGACGATTACATGGCGCAGATGGAAGACTGGACAAGAGCCTGTGGAACCAGAGCAGGGATTGCTTTGGGAGAAGGCTTCCGACAGTATCGGACTCATCCTTATCCCCGCGAGCCACTGCTGCAGCAAGTGCTTTCGGCGTATCTGGTGAAGGCCGGGGATTGACGTTCAGGTATTGAAGCGAACAGCGGCTTGGTTCTCGATTACCGGCCGGTTAACGTTTCGATCGCCAGCTTCTTTTCGGCTCTTTCGATCAGGCCGGTTTCAATTGCGTACCATTGATCGTGCGCTCTGCCGCCCGGACGTAATTCGGCTGCGGTGAATCCAGTGGACGCTACGTCCTCACTGTAAATAATCATCAGCTCCTTCCGCTTTTGTTCATCCAGAAGATGCACGAAACGCACCGACATCATTCCTGCAGGCAGCTTATATCCTTTCGCCTGAATCAATGCTTCGATGTGTTCGAGATCTGATCCCGATCGAGTGGGCGCGCTTTTCGGACCGACCCAGGTATCCACGTAAAAGTCCATATTCCCCAGCCTGGTAATCCGCGGCGAATCGTACTTGTGCTTCAGTTCTGGCCGAGTCGGGAGATAGCCTTCAAACTGCACCCAATAGAGCCGCTGCGCATCTTTTGTCGCATCCGCCTCAACGAATGCGTGCAATTCACAATCCGCCATTCCATAGAGGACCCAGCGATCTGCGCCGACGTACTGCACAGATTTCGGCAGGTCGATTCGCACTCCGGGGTTGCGCTCCGAGGTGATCACGTTGCCATGGACTTTACGCTCCGGGTTTCTGGTTTGGGCTGTGAGCACCGCACAGCAGAGAAGCACGGTTGCCATGTGTTTGGGCACAAGCGTCATTTCACAATCATGGCATTTGGTCAGCCTCGTCTCCGGCGCGGATCGGCGGCGAGATCGGGCGAAATCCGGCGATAACCCAGCAGAAGGAGAAGGCGGGGCAGGTGCGATTCCGCTTCCTGGCTCGATATATCTTCCGCCCGGCGGGACTATTGCGAGGGTTAACAGTACCTTAATACAATGAAAGACATCAGGCAAACGGTCTTTGCCGGGAGGGAACTCTAGCTCATGTGTCCGCAGTGCCACTCGATCGATTTGAGGCGTTCGAAACACAGAAGGCTGACGGATTTCGTGATGGGGCTAGCCAGAATGAAACCTTACAGGTGCCTGGAGTGCCGGGCGCGCTTTTACCTACCGGCCAGTTTGGAAGAAAATATCTACCGCGAGAGAGCCTGGCTGCATGCGGCCGAAGGCGATCGATCTACACGGCCCAAGACTTCTTAAACCAATAAAGCGCGTGAAAGCTGATTCCTCGCTATAATTTCAGCATGCTGCAAGCGACTGAGAAGATTTGGCATAACGGCAAGCTGATTCCGTGGGACGAGGCGAAGCTGCATGTACTCGCCCACGTGGTGAGTTATGGCAGCTCAGTGTTTGAGGGCGTTCGCTGCTACGACACAGAGCAAGGTCCGGCTATTTTTCGGGCCGTGGATCACGCGCGGCGACTGGTGGATTCGGCAAAGATCTACCGGATGGATATTCCGTTTACATTAGAGCAGATAACAGCAGCGATGGCAGAGTTGGTCCGCGAAAACAACCTGAAGTCCTGCTATATTCGGCCTATCGTATTGCGTGGGTATGGCGACATGGGCGTCATGCCGAAGAGCAATCCCGTTGAGACTTACATGGCGTGCTGGCCGTGGGGCAAATATCTGGGCGAAGAGGCCCTGACGGAAGGCGTGGATGTTTGCGTTTCTTCCTGGACGCGCATCGCGCCCAATACTCTTCCAGCGCTGGCGAAGGCGGGCGCGAATTACATGAATTCGCAACTGATCCGCATGGAAGCGAATACTAACGGATACGCGGAAGGAATTGCTTTGGATTCCTCCGGCTATATCAGCGAAGGGTCAGGGGAAAACATCTTTGTGGTTCGTGACGGAAAGGTGTTGACGCCGCCCTTAGGGGCATCGGTTCTGCCAGGCATCACGCGCGACGCTATCGTCAAGATAGCCGGGCAGCTCGGCATTCCGGTGGTGGAGACGATTATTCCCCGAGAGTTGCTGTACATCGCGGACGAGGTATTTTTCTCCGGGACAGCAGTGGAAGTGACGCCGGTCCGGTCGGTAGATCGAGTGACGGTGGGCAAGGGGCGCCGCGGTCCAGTTACGGAGAGGATTCAGAGCCGGTTCTTCGAAATCGTGATGGGCAAGGTGAAGGATGAGTTTGGGTGGCTGACGCCGGTAACCGGAGTTCGAGAGAAGGAGCCGGTAGGCGCCTAGCTGAATTCCGGGCGAATCCAAGATTGGCTTACAAGGCAGAAACCATCTGAGACCTGCCGGATGGCTGGGCAGTGATTTCTGCCTTGCGGGTTGAACTCATGCCGTCTTATCTGCCGCCTTATGCATACGGCGCGACGCGAGCCCAACAGAAGAGCGTAAAAACCCAGCCTGAGCGCTTACCGACAGCCACCTCCCCCGAGATTACCTGCCGGAGTTGCGCCCAGGCTGAGTCTATACACAGTTTGTACCGCAGAAGACATCGAAGCGCCAGCGGAAAGGCCGAAATCGGGAGGCTTTTCAACACATTTGATCTCCCTACGGATTCAGAGAGTTAGCTTCAGTGCCCTGTTCGTAAACTGTGAAAAAGCGAAGGAATATTATTTATGCCAAGTTCCCGCACTAGCGGTACGCCAGAAAACACGGTTTTTGGAAAGCTTCCAGGCACATCGTCGGTGGTGAAGATCGAGTATGACGGCGTGATCTCCGCGGCAGACGAGCTGATCCGGCCGCTAGAGACGGTGGACCATTTTGTGGCGCCGGGGCTGATCGACCTTCAGGTGAATGGTTTTGCCGGGGTGGATTACAACGATCCTAGCGTGAAGCCGGAACTGATCGCTGAATCTATTAACCGGATGTTCAGTACGGGCGTGACACGTTTTTTTCCGACAATCATTACTGCGTCGCGGGAACACATGCTGAATGCGCTTCGAAACCTGGCCAGAGCCAAAGAAGAATTTAAGCGGCACAGCATGCCAGCCGCCCATGCGATGGAGGCCTTTCATGTGGAAGGTCCACACATTTCCTGCGAGAACGGACCGCGAGGGGCGCATCCGGCAGAGCATGTAAGGCCGCCGGATATTGAGGAGTTTAAGCACTGGCAGGAGGCCGCCGAGGGCAACATTCGCCTGATTACCGTTTCGCCGGAGTGGGAAGAGACACCGCACTACATAAGTGAAATCGCGCGCGCGGGTGTAGTAGCGAGTATTGGCCATACGAAGGCGACCTCGCACCAGATACAAGATGCGACGAGCGCCGGGGCGACGATGTCGACTCACCTGGGGAACGCAGCGCATCCGAGCTTGCCCAAGACGCAGAACTATATCTGGGACCAGCTTGCGGAAGACCGGCTCACGGCCAGTTTTATTGCCGATGGCATTCATATCCCCGACCCGTTTTTAAGAGCGGCGATTCGGGCCAAGGGCGTGGACAGGTCCGTACTTGTGACCGACGCCGTGATGCCGGCCATGTGTGAGCCCGGGTATTACAGTTTGGGCCAGGTGGACGTACAACTTCACGCAGACGGAAGCGTGACCCTGCGGGGTGGCACGCGCCTGGCCGGATCGGGCTTGCGGATGGACCGCGCGATCGGCAACACGGTTCGAATGGCGAGAATATCGCTGATGCAAGCCTTGGCTATGGCGACCACGAATCCGGCCCGGGCGGCACGGATCGCAGGGCGGCAGCGAGGGCTCACTCCGGGCGAAAAGGCCGATTTCGTACAGTTCCGCTGGAACGAGTCCACCCAGTCCTTAACGGTGACCGAAACCATAGTCGCCGGTGTGAGTGTCTATACGGCATAGAATAGAACGCAGCAGACGCACGATTGCCGAAGTTGGGGCAATTGCGCCATTACGCGCGCTTCGTTTGCATCCTTTGGTTATAAGCAGTACGAAAACTTAATTCGGAGACACTATGGCATTTACACTTCCACCGCTTCCCTACCCCGCTGATTCGTTAGAACCGCACATCGATAAGACCACGATGGAGATTCACCATGACAAGCATCATGGCGCGTACGTGACTAATCTCAACAAAGCGTTGGAGTCGGCTCCTGAGCTTGCGAATAAGTCTCTGGAGGAGTTGCTGGCCAATAATTTGAGCAACGTTCCGGAGTCCATCAGGACGGCGGTCCGCAACAATGGTGGCGGCCATGCAAATCATTCGTTTTTCTGGCCTCTGCTTTCAAAGAATGGAGGGGGCACGCCCAAAGGAGATATCGCGAGCATCATCGACTCCAATTTTGGGAGCTTTGATGGCTTCAAAGAAAAGTTCAGCGCCGCAGCGACGGGCCGTTTTGGCTCCGGTTGGGCGTGGCTTGTGAAAGACAAAGCAGGAAAATACGAGATTTTGTCCACGGCCAACCAGGACAGTCCTTTGATGGAAGGAAAAAAGCCCATTCTGGGACTGGACGTTTGGGAGCACGCGTATTACCTGAAGTATCAGAATCGCCGGCCTGAGTATATCGCGGCCTGGTGGAACGTTGTGAATTGGGACGAAGTGAATAAGCAGTTGAAGTAGCAATCAGGGAAGGGGTACGAGGAGAGAACCGTACCCTTTCCCACTTCACGGCACGATGAGATCAAGCTCCGAAAGCTGCCCGCGCAGTTTTTCGAGAGAGGTGTAGTGGATCGCGGTGAAGCCATGCTCGGCCGCAATATCCACGAACATTTTGCGATCGTCAATGTAGATCGACTCCTCCGGTAAAGCCTGCGCGAGTTCAAGGGCGAGGCCCCAGATTGCGGGGTCCGGTTTACGCATGTGAGTAGCGCAGGAGAAGACCAGGAAGTCGGCAAGGTTTCGAAGCCCAAACTTTCGGACCCGGTGCTGAGTCAGGCCGGACCCTTCGTTGCTGATCAACGCGAGCTTCAGGTTGTTGGCCACTTTCAGGGTTTCGTAGAAGGTGATATTTTGCGGCCATGGGGTAGACGCGTTGTAGGCGTAATCCCGGACTTCCTCCAGCGTGAACCGGCGTGGAGAACTAAAGAACACGTAATCTAGATACTGTTCGAAGGTCATGAAGCCACGTTCGAAGGTGTCGAAGGTGAGGGCGTGGCGACTCTCGATTTCATGGGATTCGACTTTGAAGTGCTCGGCTATGCGGTGACGCAGGCCGGTATCCCAGCCGTTGGTGCCCAGCACTCCGCCGATGTCGCTGTACAGGATATGGAATGTTGAACGCGCCATTTCGGTGGGATCTCCTTATCAGACTAAGTCTACGAAGGGCGGTTCCGTCGGAAATGCGGATTTATTTTGAGAGGCGGGTAGTTTAGAATCAAGAGAGTGCTCTGCAAGGGCGCGTAGCTCAGTTGGTTAGAGCGCCTGCTTCACACGCAGGAGGTCACAGGTTCGAGTCCTGTCGCGCCCACCATGATTCCAAAGCACTTATCGATTTCCTACCAATTGACATCAGGTGGCTTAAAGGTGGTTTAAGCATATACGCTACTTGACGGTTTCCATCGCCGTGTTCCGCGAGGTATGGTCAATTTTCTCTACGACCGCTCTGACGTTCTCGGGTACCGCTTGCACATAGATGTTTGCCGTGGTTGTGACACTGGCATGGCGGAGCTGTTCTTGAATGTCCTTCAGCGATCCTCCACTCTGGTGGGCGATGGTTGCAAAGCCGCGACGAAACATGTGAAGGTTGATCGTAAAGCCCAGTTGCTCTGCGAGGGGCTTGATCGTACGCTTGAGCCAGTTTTCGGCTGAGAGAGGCCTTCGCATTTCTCCCCGAACCCTGCTGGCGGGAAATACCCAATCCTCTGGTTTCCACTTGCCTTGCTCCTCGCGCAGGCACATCAGATCCTGAAAGAGAGATTTAGGAATCGCAACCGCTTTGGCACTGCCTTTGGTTTTTGGCGGGCCGATTTTTCCCTTCGAAAAAGTCCTGCTGATAAGAATCGCTTGTTCGGGCAGAATGTCACCCCACTGCGGGCCGAATACTTCACCGGCCCGTAAACCACACCGGCTAAAAAATCTGAGTAACACCTGATCTCGTCCGGCAAGGGAGGCCTCGAGCAACCGGTGTGCGTAGCCAAAACGCTGCTGATGTTAGGAATCAACGGTCTGCAGTACCCACCAGAGGGGGTGACAGAATCACTGCAGCGTGTTACCGCTGATGTGTGATCGATACGATTGGCGCGATCGTGGCCGCCCTCGCGGTTTTCTTTCGCAGTCGCCTGGATCTCTCGTTCGAAGTGCTCGCCCTGCGCCAGCAGCTTGTAGTGTTGAAGCGGAAACGCCGGCGACCTGTTCTGAGCCGACTCGATCGGCTCTTCTGGATCCTGCTGCGGAGTGTATGGCCGCGATGGTCAGATGTTCTCGCCATCGTGAAACCAGCGACCGAAATCGCATGGCATCGAAGAGGCTTCCGACTATATTGGCGCTGGCGATCCAGGCGGCGGAGCGGCAGACCTAGGATCACAGACGAGGTCCGCAGTCTGATTCGCCAGATGAGTCTTGAGAACGCCGGCTGGGGAGCGCCGAAGATCCACGGCGAGTTGCTGAAGCTCGGCCTTGCGGTCTCCGAACGCACGGTCACCAGGTATCTGCGAGGCCTGCGGCCCCGCACTGGCAGGTCTGATCAGCGCTGGAAGGCATTTCTCGCCAATCATCGCGAGGCGATTGTCGCATTCGACCTTTTTACTGTACCCACCTTGACCTTCAACCTGCTGTACTGCTTCGTGATCATCGAGCATCGTCGGCGGAAGATTCTGCACTGCAACATGACCTCTCATCCGACCTCGAAATGGGTCGTGCAGCAGTTGCGGGAAGCCTTTCCCGAAGCGGCCCCATACCGGTACGCCATCTTCGACCACGACTCGAAGTTCAATGTGGATGTCGTCCGATTGCTAGCAGGAACCGGCGTAGAACCGAAGCGCACGAGCATCGAGGCACCTTGGCAAAACGGAGTTGCGGAACGTTGGATCGGCAGTTGTCATCGAGAGATGCCGGACCGCGTCATCCCCCTGAACGAGCACCATCTGCGACGATTGCTTCGCGACTATGCCAGCTATCACAATGATGACCGCGTTCACGATGCTCTCAATAAGGATGCACCGAATGGGCGACCAGTGGACGAACGACCATCGCCAGCCGCCAGAGTAATCTCACAACCTCGCCTTGGAGGCCTGCACCATCGTTATGCCTGGAAGGTAGCTGCATAAAGTGTAGCTCAGCCCCTTGCACAGATAGGTGTTTACTATTTTGGCTACGCACAGCGGGTCCTGCTGTGGCAGTTGGTCTGGCACGAGGTGCCGCCCGCCCACTTTGTTTTGCACTGGAGTCGATCGCGTCGCCGGCACCAGGCCACAGCCAAGTCTTGCTAAGACATAGGGAATACGAAAAAGAGCGGAGCCGAGATCGAGAAGCGGTGCAATACGCGAGGTCGGATTCAGTTTGGTGGTATTCGCGATTCTGTTAGCCTGAGACCGAACACGCAGGATCTGCCACTTCTATGCACCTACAAATCGCCTTCTTTGCTCTGTGTAGCTTGGTTCTTTCAGCGCAGGAGGTCACGTTGCGTTTAGATCTTTCAAAGCCCGGACTCCCGTTAAATGCCGACCACATGTCGCTGGGCCAAGGTGGCCTTTCGGATGACTCGATCTGGGGCGGCCGCATTCCAGAGATCCGTGCACTTCATCCAAAGTTGATCCGCCTGTTCGTCCAGGAGTACTTCGATCTGATGCCGTCTCGAAATCAGTTTCAATGGACAAAACTTGACCGGGCCGTCGATGACATCGTCGCAACAGGAGCGACGCCCCTCATGAATATCGACTTCAAACCGCGAGTGTTATTCCCAACGATCGATGAGAACGTGACAGATCCTAATGACTACTCGCAATGGGAGAAACTGATTGCAGCCATGGTCCGCCATTATAAGGATCGCGGGTCAACGCTGCAGTACTGGGAAATTGCTAACGAACCCGACATCGGCGAAATGGGCGGATGTCCTTACAAGTTCACGCCGGAGGGGTATGTCCGCTATTACCGGCACACGGTGGCCGCCATTCGGGGCGTGGACTCAGCGGCGAAGGTGGGCGGGCCGGCTCTGGCCAATCCGGATTCCGAGATCTTTCCTGCGCTCCTTCGGGCTTGTCACGAGGAAAAGCTTTCACTCGATTTCGTTTCATGGCACATCTACAGCAACGATCCTTCCAGCATCCGCGCCACGATCGAAAAGAAGAAGCAGGATCTGGCATCTTTTCCAGAGCTTCGCCCCGAGATGATTCTCGACGAATGGAACATGTCTCTGAGCAACGACGAAACAGACCCGCGCTTTCAGCCGGTGTTTGTGGCTGAGACGGTATGGCAGATGCTCGACGCAGGCCTAGATTACTCCTGCTACTATCATATTCGCGATTATCACGTCCGCCTCGATCAATTCAAACGTTTCCTGTCGCCGCGCGGTGCAATCGAGATGGCCTGGTGGTGGAACCGCAAGCCGCAGTATGACGGTCTATTCGACTTTCAGAATCATGTGCGGCCCGCATACTTCACATTCCTCCTGTTATCACGCCTCGCTGGACAGCGTGTAGATGTCTCATCTTCAGATGGGCGCATCCACGGCCTCGCTACTTGGGATCCGGAGATCCGGAAGTACTCGATTCTGTTCTGGAACTTCTCATCTGAACCGCTGGCCGTGAATGTGAGTGTTACCGGAGTGCCTGCTGATACAACCGCCGCACCGGAGCAACTGGACAGCTTAGCTCCAAGCGACGACGAGAACGTTCGCCTGAGGCCGATGCCGTCGTTCAAACTGATGCCAGGTACTGGAGAGTATCCCGTCAGAATGCGACCCTACGACGTCATCTTTTGGGAACTGGACAGCAAGTCACAGCATTAACCCGACTGCATTCCGCTGCGGCCGGAAGCATACATGCGTTCCTGCTCATGCGGCAGCCCGGTGGCGCTATGCGGAGATTGCAATCAACTGATCTTCCAGTGAAGAAAAGGTGTTCTGCGCTGGGATTCTTTGACCTGCGCTAAGCGGAGGTTTCGAAGACGGCGGAATAGCCAAATCCCCTTTCTTCTAACTCATTTTCGGAATAGCGCGGGGCGTGCGGCGAAACGGATTGGGCCGGCGAATGTGGGCGTGCATACCCTCGCGCTTAACTAAACCGGCCCTGCTTGAATCAAAAGTTCTGCCGCCTGCTAGTCCACTCCTCTGACAAAATTACGTTTCGACCACGGACGATGGTGGACAGTCCCGAAATTCGGGTCCGCTGTTTGGCAGCGTACGAAACGTATTGACGAGTGTTCCCGGTTTCTCGCATTCGAGGCGATGATTTTGCACGTGCAGACAAGCACCTGATCAGCAAGTCCATTTGGATCAGTGCTTGGATCCGTGGCAGGCCGAGTGCAGCAAATTGAGACGTAGTTTCGGCATTCTAAGTGTCCTAACGACCACTTTTCTCCCGGAGGTCGGCATGCGTGGAGGTGGATATCTGATGAAATTTCTCACGATCGGTGGGGCGCTTCTTGCATGTGCAGCGTGGGCGCCCATGGCGAGAGCGACAACGGAAGCCGAAAAATCAGCTGCAATCCAGAAAGGTCTTGCCTATTTGCATGGTACTCAGCAAGCGGCGGGAAATTGGAACGCCTCGGGATATGAACAGGCGGCTACGGGCGCAGCTACGTTGGCATTCTTGAGTCAGCAGGACAAATGGGCTAGTGATGCTGCGCGATACCAGGCTACGGTAAACAGAGCGATCACGTATCTCGTCAGTTCGGCCCATGTTATCGATGTAACTACTCGCAACGACGGGGTCAACATTTGCCCCAGCGGCAGTGTTTCCTGCAAGGCGATCTATTGGAATGACAGCGCGGATTCCGCCTATACAACAGGATCCGTATCCCCGGCCATTGCCTTATATGGCATCCGAGCCGGCGCAAACGTCGTGGCAACTACAAGCGGACCGCTGGCAGGCCTCACATGGGGCGAGATCGCCCAAGGAATTACAAATGGGCTTGCGGTGAGCCAAAACACCAAAACGAATGGGAATCGAGATGGCGGTTGGCACGATTTCTCAGGCGATGGGGATGCCGACAGTTCGAGCACTGAGGCGGTCGTGATGGCGCTCCTTTATGACGAAGCGTTGGGCGCCGTTACTCCCCAGGCCACAAAGAACGAGTTGAAGGTGTGGCTCGGCAATATCCAAAGTGTGTCGGGCGGCGTGTGTTTTCAGCCGGGTACGGAGCCGTGCGATCACGCGAATACAGGCGGTTGGTTGCTGGCCATGAGATTTGTTGGACACGACCTTGCCGATTGGCAACTTCAAGCAGCGCTGGCGTTCTTGAATGCTCAGTGGCAAGCAACGGCAAACAATCTGTGGTACGGCAATTTTGGACATCCCTACGCTATGTGGTCGGTGTTCGCCGGTCTGGAAGCAACCGTTGGCCTGAACGATGTCACACATATTGCCAACCCGGTAACCGACTGCGGCGCCAGCACAAATGAGCTTCCGGGAAACCCGGCTGGCAGCGCTTCCTGCACCTGGTGGGAGGATTACAACGAATGGTTGGTGAAGAACCAGAAGGTTGATGGAAGTTGGAGCGGCTATTCGAACTGGACTGATCCGATTTCAACGGCCTTTTACGTGAGTATTTTGGGCGCTACCCAGATCCCTTCCCTACCGCAGAACCCGACGCCCGCAAGCACGGATAAGAGTTCGCAGGCTCAGAGTTCACCCTCTCCCGGAGCCAGAGCCCCGACAACACCTATCGCTGCCCTGGCCTCGGCTCAGGCGACTTCGACCCCGGCGGTGAGCGCCAAGAAAGTTCGTCCGTACGAGCGCAAGGGTGTCACGGCTGTAGACGTGGCACCGGACACCGGCGATGTTGCAGGCGCAAGCACTGACAATAATATTCACCTTTTTGACCCTGTTTCTGGTCAGGAGATTGCAGTCCTTCAAGGCTCTGTTGGTTTGCCGACAAGTGTTGCGTTTGGTCCGAACGGCAGTAAGCGCCTCAATAGCGCTGGTCGGGATAGCGTGGCCCGGGTTTGGGACACGCAAAGCGTTAGTCAGGTCGCGATGCTGGCTGGTCATGAGCAAGCGGTCAGGGCCATAGCTGCCAGTTCGGATGGTAAGTTCCTCGCCAGCGGGGGCGAAGATACCCGCGTTTTGCTATGGGATCAGACCAACAATACGTTGAGCAAGGTGCTCTTCGGACCGACGAATTTCGTGAATGCACTTTCGTTCAGTCCAGACGGTCGGCTCTTAGCAGTTGGTGGCGAAGATGCGCGAGTACTCATATTTGATGTCGCTTCTGGCAAGCTTCTGTTTACACTGCTAGGCCATTCTGGAGCGATCAACGCTGTGGCGTTCAGCCCAGACGGAACGGTGTTGGCCAGCGGAGGACAAGACACAGTAATCCACTTGTGGGATCCCGTTAATGGGGTGCAGCGCCAAACTCTCGCCGGGCATCAGGCTCCGATACGAGCGCTCGCCTTTAACAAAAAGGGCGACCTTCTCGCCAGCGGAGGCGAAGACGCACAGATCATTCTGTGGAATACGGCAGACGGAACAATAAACAAAGCTCTTCTCGGCACAACAGGTTTTATCAATTCGCTTGCCTTTGGTAATCCCGCCTTTTTGGCGAGCGCCAGTGATGCAGGAAATATCGCGCTTTGGAATGTGCAGACGGGAAATATACAGCGAGTTATCACGGTCCCCTAAACCACCTGCAGGTATATGAATACGCAGCAACACGCTTCCACCGCTGCTTATCGGAGATGAAGTGCGCCAGATGAACATACGGTCGCCGGAACTGTCAGAGTTCGGCCGCAACGCGCGACGGGAAATCTGAAGCGCTGATGGCAAGACGACGTAGTGAGGTTATACGAATGTGTGGCTCTATGAAGTTATTGATTGGTCTTATTTCGCTGCTCGCTTGGACCGATGTTACCCGTGCGCAGTTGCCGGATCCCAACCAAGGACCGGGCGGACCCATTTTGGTTGTCACGTCTTCGTCCACGTACAGCAAGTACTACGCAGAGATACTTCGAACCGAAGGATTCAACGAGTTTGCGGTGATGGATATCGGGGCAGTTACGGGAACTACGCTCGGCGCCTACGACGTGGCGATTCTAGCGCCCGCAACGCTATCTGCAGCGCAGGTCAGCATGTTCACCGCATGGGTGAATGCTGGCGGGAATTTGATCGCGATGCAGCCTGATTCGCAACTCGCCAGTCTGCTCGGAATAAATCCAACCGGGTCTCGGCTTTCGAACGCTTACCTGCTCGTCGACACATCGACAGATGCCGGGAACGGCATTGTTGGGCAACCGATACAATTTCACGGCACCGCCAACACGTATACACTCAGCGGCGCTTCCAGCATCGCTACTCTGTATACAGACGCCACGACCGCTACACCTAATCCTGCTGTGACGCTTCGGAACGTGGGAACAAATGGCGGTCACGCAGCAGCATTTGCTTACGATCTGGCGACCTCAATCGTCTACACACGCCAGGGGAACCCAGCCTGGGCCGCACAGGAACGAGACGGGGTTTCCCCCATCCGTTCTGACGATAAGTTCTATGGCTCCGCGACTGGGGACCCGCAACCCGATTGGGTAGATCTGGACAACGAAGTGTCCATACCGCAAGCCGATGAACAGCAACGGCTGCTCGCCAACCTTGTCCTGCAAATGAATACAATCAAGAAGCCGTTACCACGATTCTGGTACTTCCCGCGTGGCAAAAAAGCGGTCTTGATCATGACAGGTGATGATCACGGGAACGGAGGAACGGCTGGTCGTTTTGACCAATACATCGCTAAGAGCCCTGCGGGATGCAACGTCGCGAACTGGGAGTGCATTCGCTCAACATCCTACATTTATGTTGAACCTCAGTATTTGTCCAATACGCAAGCCCAAAAGTACAACAGTCAAGGTTTTGAAGTAGGACTGCATATCAACACGAATTGCGCCGATTTCACGGCGTCGTCCCTTAATACGTTCTACAGTCAGCAAACTTCAAGCTTCACGAGTTCGTACCCTGGGATTCCGAAGCCGATCACCGAACGTCACCACTGTATTGCGTGGAGCGATTGGGTTACGGCCGCAAAGACCGAGTTAAAATACGGCATCCGGCTGGACACCAGCTATTATTTTTGGCCACCAGACTGGGTGCAAGATCGGCCGGGTCACTTCACCGGGTCAGCGATGCCCATGCGGTTTGCAGACCTTGACGGAACAATTATCGATGTATACAACGCGGCGACTCAGATGACCGATGAGTCGGGACAATCTTATCCCGATACCAGCGACGCCTTGCTGAGTGCCGCGGTGGGGCCAGAGGGTTACTACGGTGCGTATACAGTCAATGCGCATACCGATACGGCTAGTAATCCGGTGTCTGATGGAGCAGTTTCCTCGGCGCTCTCCCGCGGGGTGCCGATTGTGTCGAGCGTGCAAATATTGAACTGGCTCGACGCTCGCAACAGCTCTTCCTTTCGTTCGCTTGCCTGGAGTAGCAATGCCTTGAGTTTCACTGTTGCGCCGGGAACCGGCGCCAATGGACTGGAAGCCATGGTGCCTACTCATTCAGCCGTAGGAATACTGAGTAGCATTACGGGTCCAAGCGGCGCGGTCACGGCAACAGTAGAGACCATCAAAGGCATCGAGTATGCGTTCTTCCCCGTCGTAGCGGGAACCTACAGGGCCAGCTATGCAGGCGACACAACCCCGCCAACCGTTACCTCGACGAGCCCTGTCAAGGGTGCGACGGGGGTGAGCCAGAGCACAACTGTCTCCGCAACCTTCAGCGAGGCCATCAATCCGACTACCCTCAGCGCGAGCACGTTCGCGTTGCGCGACTCCAATAACGCGGTGGCGTCTGCCACGATTACCTATGATGCGGCCTCGCATACCGCCGTACTTACTCCGAACAGTCCGCTGGCGGCCTCTACGACGTATACGGCCCAGTTAACCACGGGTATCAAGGATCTCTCCGGCAATGCTCTTGCTAGCGGTTACAGCTGGTCATTTGTCACGGCAGCGGCACCGTCCTGTCCGTGCAGCGCGTGGAGCAGCTCAACGGTGCCGAAAAATCCTTCGGCGAACGACCCCAACGCCGTCGAACTCGGAGTCAAGTTCAAGGTGGACTTGAATGGGTTTATCACTGGTATCCGATTCTATAAGGGGTCCACGAACACCGGGACGCATATAGGAAAGATCTGGAACAGCGCCGGCACAATGCTTTCGACGGCAACATTTACCAATGAAACGGCATCGGGCTGGCAGCAGGTGAATTTCTCTACCCCGGTGGCAGTTACGGCGAATACCATTTATGTCGCATCTTATTACACCAGCGCGGGCAACTATGCATTCGAGAATAACTACTTTGCAACTTCCGGGGTCGACAACGGGCCGGTACATCTTTTGAAAAATGGAGTAAGCGGAGGCAACGGTGTATACGCTTACTCAGCCAGCAGCACTTTTCCTATTTATAGTTACCTATCCAGCAACTACTGGGTGGACGTGGTGTTCACGGCGAGTGCGACGACGACGTACAGCATTTCGGGCAATGCGGGGGTGGGAGGAGCAACGGTGGCGCTCAGCGGACCTGCCAGCGCGAGCGTCACGGCGGGCGCCTCGGGCAATTACACGTTTCCGGGTCTGGCCAATGGAAGTTACACGGTTAGGCCTAGCAAAACCGGCTATAGCTTCAATCCGACGAGTGCACCGGCTTCGGTCAACAACGCCAATGTCACTGGCCTGAACTTCACAGCCACTCCTACGACCACGACCACCTACACTATTTCGGGCAGTGCGGGGATAGCCGGGGCAACCGTAGCGCTGAGTGGAGCCGCGACGACTAGTGTCACGGCCGATGCTTCGGCCAATTACACCTTCACCAATGTGGCCAACGGAAGCTATACGGTTACGCCCTCGAAGACCGGCTATAGCTTTACGCCCGCAAACAAAGCCGTGGCGGTGAACAGCGCCAATGTCACTGGCGTGACCTTCACCGCTACTGCAACCGCCACGACCACGCTCTCGATTTGGAGTAATTCCGTAGTGCCCGGGACGCCATCAGATCCTGATACGTCCGCTGTCGAGTTAGGGCTGAAGTTCCGCAGCGATGTAGCCGGAACCGTCACAGGTGTCCGATTCTATAAAGGATCGGGCAATACAGGAACGCATATCGGGAACCTGTGGACGAGCACGGGAAGCAAGCTTGCGAGCGTGACGTTCACAAATGAGACCGCCAGCGGTTGGCAGCAGGCCAACTTCGCCACGCCCGTCACGATTTCGGCAAACACGACCTATATCATTTCCTACTACGCACCGAGCGGCCACTATGCCGCCGACGAAAACTTCTTTGCCACGGCAGGAGTGGACAACGCGCCACTACACGCGCTTCGGGATGGAGTATCGGGCGTCAACGGCGTATATGCCTACGCCTCGGGAAGCTCTTTTCCGAATCAGGGCTGGCATTCTTCCAATTACTGGGTGGACGTGGTGTTCAAATGACCAGCGGGGCTAACCACAACGACAAATAAGAGATTACGTCAACGTACGTTTCGGTACCTATCGGGTCACTATCGTTCTTGCTCCGGAATACTCATGCATTTAGATTGTGCGAGTCCTAAGCATTAAGATTCAGCATAATGAATCCAATGCTTTTCAGATTAGGGTGTCTGCTGGTCGTCTTTGTGGTGCTCGTTCTTATGGCGGGGCGAGCGCATCGCGTGCCGGAGTGGCCGAAGCAGTGGCTGCTGCCGGTGTCCCGCTTCGTTATCTACCTCCGTATTCGCCCGATTACAACCCGATTGAATTTGCTTGGAGCAAAGTCGAAGCACGGCTACGCACCCGGGCCGCACGGACCCGGGTGCGCTTGTACCGGGCACTCGGCTCGGCTTTGCAAACCATTACTCCGCAGGTTGCTCGCGCTTGGTTACGTCATGACAGGTACGACTAAGAGGGTGTGTAAGAAGCTGATTTCTAATTTTCTGCTGGCCGGCTGGTGAAAACAGGAGCAAGCTATGGAGGAGGAGGTCTTGATGACTCCGACCCGCCGTCGCTACGACACTGACCTGAGCGATGCCGAATGGACGTTACTCGCCCCGCTACTGCCGCCGGAAAAGCCCGGCGGACGCCACC
>DATIMM010000116.1:0-21556 GCA_035475295.1 Bryobacteraceae bacterium | reverse complement strand
CTGGGAATTCTATCCGCCTGCTACACCGCAGTTCAAGGGCGGATTTTCCAACTATGATGGCGACCGCAACACGCTCGTGATCGCCGGAGTCGCAGGCAATCCTATGGATCTGGGAATTCAGAAGCGATACAAGGACTTTGCGCCTCGCATCGGCGTGGCGTACCGCGCTTCGAGCAAGGACGTGATTCGCGCCGGATTCGGTATCAGCTACGAGCCCTTTGCGGATAACACGTACGCTTTTAACTATCCCGTAAAGCAAAATAACTCATTTAACAATCTCAGCAGCTTTGGTCCCGCCATTCTCCCGAACGGCACTGCGGCTACGTACGAACAGGGCTTCCCGGCTCCTATCGTCGCCCCGCTCCCGGCAAACGGGCTGATTCCGGTGGACACGCCTTTGCTGAAGAGCCAAAACTTCATCACCATTCCGAAAAACTACGTCGATCCGTACGTCGCATCGTGGAACGTGACCTATGAACGCGCGCTGCCGTCGCAGGTAGTGCTGAATGTCGCTTATGTCGGTAATCGTGGCGTGCATCTTCCGCTCGATTACAACCTGAACTCTACGACAGACCCGGCCTTTATCGGCAAGGGTTCGGCCGGTCAGCCCTTCTTCCAAAGGTACGGCATAACCTCCGCCGTTGATCTGCGCTACTGGCAGGTCTCGTCCAGCTACAACGCACTCCAGGTGAGCTTGAAACGTCACTTTACGGCCGGACTGAATCTGTCCACCTCTTACACCTATGGCAAAGCCCTTGGATTTGGTGGAGAAAACGGTGAGAATGCGCCCAGCGCCGCATACTATGTCGACTTCCGCAGAAACTATTCCCGCACAGATTTCGACCGCACCCACATGTTCACCCAGAGCGTTATCTACGATCTGCCGTTTGGACAGGGGAAGAAGTTTCTCCAATCCGGCGGCCCGCTCAACGTGATTTTCGGAGGCTGGCGGATCACGGGCGTCGTAACGTTAATGTCGGGGCTGCCCCTGAACTTCGGCTGTACTTGCCAGTCCATCAACACCCCGGGTAATTCCCAGTCCCCGGATCTCGTCGGGCAGTTTCATAAGCTGTATGGAATCAACACCGCTCCGTGGTTCGATACCTCGGCCTTTGCCGATCCGACCATTCTGGCCGGACGACCCACCTTTGGCAACGTCGGACGCTATATCCTTTCTGGACCCGGCTTCTTCAACCTGGATGCGGCGCTCTTCAAGAACATCCGTCTGACCGAGCGCTTCAACCTGGAGTTCCGGACCGACTGGTACAGCGCTTCGAACACACCGCAGTTTAATAATCCGGGCCAGACATTCGGCGATTCCACCTTCGGCCGCGTTACCGGTGCAAGCGGTGCCCGAACCATCGACCTCGGTTTGAAGCTGGGCTTCTAAGCCCGGCAGTGAACCGAAAGCGTGACAATAAGAGTATTGAGGAGCTAATGAATAACCAAACACGCCGTGGATTTCTTGGGGCAGGCGGCGCCGTCGCCGCCTCCCTGCTCACGCCTCTGCGATCGTTTGCCGCCGGGATTGGAAAATCGCCATTCCGCATCGCGGTCATCAATGACGAGATCTCGCAGGACCTCGATCACGCCTGCCACGTCGCTGCCAACGAATTCGGTCTCGAATGGATCGAACTGCGCAGCTTCTGGAAGAAGAACATCCTGACGCTCGATGACAATGAACTCGCTGAAGCAAAGCGGACCGTCGACAAGTACAAGCTGCGGGTCACCGATATCGCAAGCCCGTTGTTCAAAGTCGACTGGAAAGGTGCCCCCAAATCCAAGTTCAGTCCCAAGCGCGACGAGTTCAAAGCCAGCTTTGGATTCGATCAGCAGGACGAAGTTTTGGATCGCTCCATTCGTCTCGCCAAAGGTTTCAACACCGAGCGTATTCGCTGTTTTGACTTCTGGCGTCTCGATGATCAGGCCCCCTACCGCTCCGAGATCAACTCCGTTCTCCGCCACGCCGCCGAAAAGGTGGCGAAACAGAAACTCCTTCTCGTTCTGGAGAACGAGATGGCCTGCAATACAGCGACAGGGCCTGAAGCCGCAAAAGTGCTGGCGGCCATTAAAAGTCCATCGTTCATGCTGAATTGGGACCCGGGCAACGCCGCCGCGGCGGGCGAGGCCAAGCCATATCCGGACGGCTATGCACTGCTTCCGAAAAGCCGCATCGGTCACTGTCACGTGAAGAGTGCCTTTACCGAGCCGAATGGCAAATATAAATGGGCGCCCGTCGGAAAGGGCGTTGTCGATTGGGTCGGCCAATTCCGCGCTCTCAAAAACGATGGCTATCACTACGCCGTCAGTCTCGAAACTCACTGGCGCGGTGCCGGTACCCCGGAGGCCTCTACGCGCATTAGCTTCGCGGGCATGAAGAAGTGTCTGCAGGACGCCGGAGCACTTACTTAGGCTCTCAAGCTGGGCCAGCACACCTCCCGCGGATCGCAACGAAAGGAACCGCATGAAAAACGAACTGAACCGACGCAATTTTCTAGGGCAAGCTGCCGGAGCTACGCTGGCAGCTTCCTTCGGAACCAAATTGGCCACTGCCCGCGCCATCGGTGCGAACGACCGCATCCGGATCGGCATCATTGGCGCTGGGGCGCGCGGGCAGGCAGACCTGAAGAACGCGATTTCCATTCCCAATGTCGAATGTGTCGCCATGGCCGATGTCTACTCCCGCCGCCACGACGAAGTGCGCGCGAAACTCGTGCCCCACGTCGAGGCTTACACCGATTACCGCAAGCTGCTTGACCGTAAGGACATCGATGCCGTCATCGTGGCCACGCCTGTCTTTCTGCACGTAATCCATTTCCTCGACACCATCAAAGCGGGCAAGGATCTGTACAGCGAAAAGACCATGACCTGGTCCATTCCCGAAGCCGTGAAGTGCCGCGAAACCGCGAAGAACTCCGACCGTGTGATCCAGATCGGCTTGCAGCACGAAAGCTCCGGCTCTTTAGCCGATGCGCGTCAGTGGATCAACGACGGCAAGCTGGGCAAAGTCACGCAAGTGGAGTCCTGGATGAGCCGCAACTCGCCTGTAGGCAAAGGCCAGTGGGTGCGTGCCATTCCCGCCGACTGCAACCCCGAGCACGTCGACTGGAATCTCTTCCTGCAAAATCGCCCGAAGAAGCCGTTCAACGCCAACGAATTCATCAACTGGCGTCTGTTCTGGGAATATTCCAAAGGCAATCTGACCGAGAACATGGTGCACCAGATCGCGTGGATCATCTCGGCGCTCGATCTCGATCTGCCCACGGCCGCCACCATGTCCGGCGGGGTCTTCCTCGAAAAGGACGGGCGGGAAGTGCCCGACACCATCGCCGTGACGCTCGAATATCCCGAGAAAGTAATCACGTGGCAATCGACGTTTGGCAATAGTCACTTCGGACTCGGCGAGAGACTGCTCGGACGCGACGGGTCGATACAGCACGTTATGGGCTCGACCGATATGGTGAGCGGAAAATCCGGCGAGGAAATCCGATACTTCCCCGAGAAGGTAACCAATCCCAAGGGCGACCAGATCATCGGGCAGAGCAAAACTCAAAACCACATGGCCAATTTCTTCGACTGCATGCGCACCCGCAAACAGCCGAATGCGCCCGTGGAGATCGGTTACAAATCGGCGGTTGCAGTCATCATGGCCAACATCGCCTACCAGGAAAAGCGTCGCATCACGCTCGATGAAGCGATGGCTTACAAACCCAAGTACGCTTGATCGCGAGGGCGGCGGTAAGTCGCCCCCAAACAGCACTACTTAGCGCAAACGAAATTGCCAGCCCACCGCAACCAAAGTCAGATCGTCCTGCGTCGAGCTAGACCACTGGGAAACACGGTCCAGCAGGGTCGAAAGTACTTCGTGGGCTGGCCGCGAATGTGCTTCCCTCAGAATTGACTTTGCGCGCGCTTCGCCGAAAAACTCACCGGCCTCGTTTACTGCTTCCAATAATCCGTCGGTGTACAACAAGAAACGGTCGCCGGGCCGTAATTCGCCTTCCCTCTCCGTATAAGGCGCGTTTGGAAACAAGCCGAGCATCAAGCCATTCTCCAGCACCTCCTCCACTTCTCCATCGACGCGACACCAGAACAACGCCGGATGCCCGGCCGCCGCATACCGCATTGTTCGCGCGCGGAGATCCAGATACAAATAGGCCGCTGTCACATACTGCCCTTGTAGATTGCCGCACAGGGCGCGGTTGATGCCGGAAAGCACCAGCGCTGGGCTCTCCGCGCATCCTAACTGCGCCGCGAAGGCAACCTTGACCATGGACGCAATCAAGGCTGCGGGAACTCCATGGCCCGACACATCCGCCACCAGAACTCCCAGCCGATCCTCATCGACCACTAAAAAATCGTAGAAGTCGCCCGCCACTGCCGTCATGGGCAGATACCTTGCGGCAATATCCCAGTGCGGACCGCCAGGCATCTCCCGGGGCAGGATCGATGCCTGGATACGCCGGGCAATCTCCAGTTCCTTATCCAGTTCCACCAGTCGTTCGCGGTCCCGGAAGGCGCGCCCGGCCAGCACCCGGCCCAGCGCAATCAACAGCAACAGCAAACCAAGTGGCTCGGGATTGAATGGCAGCGTCCAGCCGAGCAGCCCTTTCAGGTTTTGAATTGCGAGTGCGGAGCAAAACGCCAGCAGCCCCACCCGCATCGCCAGCAAATCCGCACTCCGGCCATGCTGCCGGAATAGCGCGACCAGAAAGGCGGCCAGTGCCACTAGCACAATCACGTTGTTGATATCAGATAGTGTGCTGGGCCTCCCCTGTACCGCGTCGCAGACCATTCCCGTTACGGCGAACACCGCCATCGCCCACAGAAGCCAACGCAGCGTTACTCGCCAGGAGGGAAAAATCTCCCACAGCAGAAGCATGATCGGCAAAGGGATCACATAGGTGATGATGCTGTCCCAATATCCCCAAAAGTGCTCAGGTGCGTCGAATGCATCTGGGACAGCATCCGTCGCGGCAAGTAGCCGCAATCCATAAAGAATCGCGAACATGCCGAACCACAGCAGCGCCCGGTCGCGCCTCCGCTGCCGCAGGCGATACAGCACCACCGTCCCTAAGCCGGCGCTCACGAAGATACTGGCAACCGCAACTATTGGAAGATCGTGCCGCAACATCGTGCCCACAGCTTCGCGGGTAATAATCAGCAGCGCGAGCGGCAGTGGTGGCATGCAGTACTCTAAGTTAACTCACGAGCCTGGCTGTTAGGTTTGAATGCTTGAACGTGGCGTGGGCACGCTTGCCCGGATCCCTGCTAACCACGGTCACAGATTTTGAAAATATTTTTCGCACTGAAAACGAACCACTTAAGAGCAATTCCAGAATCTGGCCGTTCGTTTTCGCCCCTTCGCATGCTATCGTCGGTCCGCCTGAACAGGAGGCCCAACCCACCATGACCACCGCCGCGCAACTCGCCGCCAACCAAGCAAATGCAACGCTCTCCACCGGTCCGAAGACGGAAGAGGGCAAAGCAGTCTCATCCAAAAACAACTTTCGTCACGGCCTCTCCGGCCGGTTCATCGTTCAGTCCTGGGAGGAAAGCGAGCACTACGACGACCTGCTGGACGGCCTGCGCGAAGAGCATCAACCTGCCACGCCGACTGAGGCCCTGCTGGTCGAAAAAATGGCCCAGCACTGGTGGCTGGCGCAGCGGGCTCTTCACCTGGAGGAGTTGACCTTTCACACTCAGACACCGTTCTGCGATAACCAAAAGCTTTTGGCTCTCTATATCCGTTATGGCGCGACGCACGACCGTGCATTTCACAAATGCCTCTCCGATCTGCTGAAATTGCGCGCCGAAAAGCGCAGGGCGGAAAAAGATCGGGACACGCAAGAGCGTGCTGTGCGGGAAGAAACTCGCAAACAGGAGCTGAACGACGCACGCGTCCGTGCCCTCAACGCTAAATCAGAAGATCAGGAACTCGATACGGAAATCCGCACCACTATTGAGGCGCCGCTCCCCGGCCATATCCGCATCCCATTTCCCACGTTGAAACACGTGCTCAGCCAGTCCCTCCAGCAAGTCGCCAAAGAACTCCAGGCCGAATCACCGTCTCAACAGGCCGCTTGATTGGCTTCGTATTGTACGGAGACGATAATAGTTCTTAGTACTGGGAGTCCATGGCAAAGTCCGATTGTAAAATCTGTAGCGGTACCGGTTGGGTAATTGAGAGAAAGGATGGCATCCCCGCGGCCGGGCGCTGCGCCTGTGTTGCGGAAGCGCAAATCATCGAGTTCAAGGAGCGCTCGCAAATACCGGAAAACTATCGCAACGCTTCCTTCGATACCTTCCATTTGCCGCAGGACAATCCCACCGCCCAACGCGGCCTCTCCGACGTGATGCTGGCCGTGATGTCTTACACCCGTGGCTTTCCGAATAACCCCAAGCCGGGGTTGCTGCTTGTCGGAGCGCCCGGAACCGGTAAAACGCATTTGGCCGTGGCTGCCCTGCGTTTGCTGATTTCTAAAGGTTACGAAGGCACCTTCTTCGATTACCAGAATTTGCTGGAACGCATTCGTTCCAGCTATAACCCCGAGATGGGCACCAGCGATCGGGAAGCCTACCGCAGCGCGCTCGAAACCGAGATTCTGCTCCTGGACGATCTGGGAGCTCACCGCGTCACCGATTGGGTCGAGGACACCGTGACATCCATCGTCAATTTTCGCTACAACAATCGCAAGCCCCTCATTGCGACAACAAACCTTCCCGACCCGGACGCTGGCAGCACCCTGATCGACAAATCCTCCCGGCCGGGGGGCCATTCCTTCCGCACCACGCTCGAAGAGCGTATAGGCGAACGTGCCCGCTCCCGTCTCTTCGAGATGTGCAGGGTCATAAAAATGCCGGCCGTGGACGATTACCGGATCAAGCGGATGCGGGCCTGAAACTTACGTCTTCGCGGTGCTGGTCGTGGCTGTCTGGAAACTGGCCACAGCCTGCTTCTCATCGTCGAACGTCGGAAACACAGTAAAGAGCTTTGTGATCTGCATCAGGTCCTTCATCTTGCCTTGCAGATGCAGCAGTTTAACGGAGCCCCCCTGGTTGGCCGCGCTGGTAAAGGCGCCCACCAGCTCGCCTAGTCCCGCGCTGTCTACGTACCCGACATGCTGCATGTTCAGCAGAATATTCTTCGTGCCTTTTGCCAGGAGAGATTTTAATTCCTCCCGTAAAATGCCCGTGTTTTCGCCAAGCGTAATTCTGCCGTTCAAATCCACCACGGCTACGTCGCCTACCTGTCGAACTTTTGTTGTTAGTGCCATTCAAGATCCTTCTGTAAGGGCAAATGGAAGCCCTGTCTAGAGGTTTCATTCTATCCCATGAAACGCGCCTCCAGAAATGCCTGGAAAGATAGATAAACTATTGGCAATGAAACTGGGTATTGACTTCGGAACGAACAGGATCGTCGTGGCTGCGGCCGACCGCGGCAACTATCCTCTGGTTTGTTTCGAAGCGCCCGACGGAACCACTCCCGACTGGTTTCCGTCCCTGGCGGCCCTTCGCGGCGACGAGCGGCGCTACGGTTGGGAAGCCTGGGACCGTCAGGGCGAGGAAGGCTGGACCGTTGTTCGTTCGGTAAAGCGCTTGCTGGAAGATGCCGGCCCTCTCACCTCGCTCGACCTCGGGGACCGGCACGTGAACGTGACCAGCTTGCTGGACGGCTTGGCCGGTGCCTTGTACAAAGCGCTTCATGAGACCTCTAACCTGCGGTTGGGTTCGAATCGTAATTTAGAGGCAGTGCTCGGCGTGCCCGCCAATGCGAATAACAATCAACGGTTCTTGACCGTGGAGGCTTTCCGCAAAGCTGGCTTCCAGGTCAGTGGTGTCCTGAATGAGCCGAGTGCCGCCAGTATCGAGTTCGGCCATCGTGAGCGCGAAAGCAAGCGCGGCCGTCAGAATATCCTGGTATACGATCTCGGCGGCGGCACTTTCGACGCCTCGCTCGTTACTCTGGACGGCGATGTCCATCACGTCATCGGATCGGAGGGAATTTCCGCGATAGGGGGTGACGACTTTGACCAGATTCTGGCCGATCTTGCTCTGGAATACGCCGGCCTCGATTCGGTTCAGCGTGATTCGATTCCGGCGGCCTCCTGGTTCCGCCTGCTCGAGGAATGTCGCGCGAAAAAGGAGGCGTTGAACCCGAATTCACGCCGCATCTCGATCGATCTCGAACAGGCCAACCCCGCATGGCCGACGGTCCAAATATCCGTTGGCGAGTTCTATGAAGCCGCTCGTCCACTGGTGGAGGAGACCCTTGCGGCCGCCGAAGACCTGCTGGAGCGATACGGGGGTGGCCAGTCCGAAGTCCTCTATGTAACGGGCGGCGGAAGCGAACTGCCCCTGGTGGCCCGTATTCTTCGCGAACGCTTCGGACGTCGCGTCCGCCGCTCCGCTTACACGCGTTCCGCCACTGCGATTGGCCTTGCCATCCAGGCGGACCAGCCGGATACTTACCGGCTCACGGATCGCCTGTCCCGTTACTTCGGTGTCTGGCGGGAAGGCGAGAACGGTTCGCGCATTACTTTCGACCCGTTGTTTGAAAAGGATACGCCTCTCCCTTCGACTGGAGAGCCGGCGCTGGCCATTCATCGCTCCTACCGTCCGGTGCACAACGTCGGACACTTCCGCTTCCTCGAATGCAGCCATCGCGCTGAGGACGGAGCACCGAGCGGCGAAATCGCTCTGTGGGACGAAATCCGCTTTCCCTTCGAGCCGTCGCTGCAGGAAAACGCCGATCTCTCCAAAACGCCTGTCGCTCGTCTTACCGGCGGAGGCCAACAACAGATTGAGGAACGATACGAGTGCGACTCCGGCGGCGCCATCACGGTCACCATTTCGAACCTTTCTGCCGGTTACTCTCGCACGTACCGGCTCGGCCGGTGGTCGCTCGACCAGAAGCAGGTCAAGCCGGCCAAATTTAAAAAGCACTCTGCCGGGATCTAGGCAAGCAGACGCTCTAGCTTCGATCCCCGGCAGATCATTGTCTCGTTGCGCTCCGGGCCGTTCGACACCGAGCCGATCTCGATACCCGTCTTCGTTTCCAGGAACTCCAGATACTGTCTTGCCTGCTTCGGCAGATCCTCCAGCCGCGTCGTTCCGCGTGTGGAGCAGCGCCATCCGGGCAGGCGCTCAAACACCGGCTTGATCGCCTCAATGCGCCGGGTGCTGGCGGGCATCTGCGTCATAACCTGCCCATCCACTTCGTAAGCCACGCAGACCGGAATCTCCGGCAGGTCGTCCAATACGTCGAGCTTCGTAATGATCAGGCTGTCGAAGCCGTTCACTTCGCCGGTGTATCGCAGCAGGGGAATATCGAACCAGCCGCAGCGTCGCGGTCTGCCCGTCACCGCGCCGTACTCTTGCCCGGCCGCGCGAATGTGCTCTCCTAAGGGCCCGTGTTCTTCCGACGGAAAAGGTCCGGCCCCTACCCTCGTGATATACGCTTTCGATACTCCGAGGATGCCATCGATCTTGGTCGGTGCAACGCCAGTTCCCGTGCAAGCGCCGCCCGCTGCCGCGCTGGAGCTCGTCACAAAAGGATAGGTGCCGAAGTCGATGTCGAGCATCGTCCCCTGTGCGCCCTCGAACAGGATGCACTTGCCCTCGCGAATCATCCTGTTCAACAGGTGTGCCGTGTCGCATGCCAAGGGACGGATCTGGTCGGCGAACTGCCGGTACTGCGCCATGATCTCGTCGAAGTTGCCGGGCTCGCTGATATGGAACGCCTTCGCGATCAGTTCCTTGTCTTCAGCCAGAGAGCGGTACAGTTGCTCGAAGTCCGGATCGACCAGGTCGGCGATCCGGATACCGCGCCGCGCGATCTTGTCCTCGTAGCAGGGCCCGATTCCGCGCGAAGTAGTGCCAATCGCTGTCCGGTTATCACGGCCCTCTGAGATCTTTTCGAGTGTCTGATGGAACGGAAAGATTACATGGGCTCGGTTGCTGATTTTTAGCTGCGATTTCACGTCGACGCCGGCCGCTTCGAGCGTGGCCATTTCCTGCAGTAGTGCGCCTGGATCGACAACCACTCCGTTGCCGATGATGGCCTGTATGCCGGGACGAAGAATGCCGCTGGGAATCAGCTTGAGGACGTACTTCGTTTCGCCAATATAGACGGTGTGCCCGGCATTGTGGCCACCTTGATAGCGAGCTACGGCGTGAAACTTTTCGGAGAGCAGGTCGACGATTTTGCCTTTGCCTTCGTCACCCCATTGCGCCCCAAGGACGATCAGGTTACTCATGATGTTGGCGGGAGGAGCCCAAACCCTGAGATTTTACCGCAACGGGTAGCCGCGCCTATGCTACCCTTGGCTCGATGCAGATGTGTGGCGTCTATCGGGCGCTCGGTCCCGACGTTTTCCGCCAACTGATTCGAGGCATTTCCATTGGTAAGCTCAAGACCTATCAGGTATATGAAAGGTTCAAACTCCGGGCTCATCTTTCGAAGCTGAATTCCGAGTCGTTGCGCAAAGCGGAGCCGAAATTGTGGGCACGTATCGAAGCGGGAGAAGAGGACTTCGCGACCGACTTATCGCAAGTGTTTCTCCTGTCGCACTTGCACATGATCGCCGATGTCCTGAACTTCCTGGGCATACCGAATGAGGACGGATTCTTTGATAAGGACCTGAAGCCTGAGGGTTATCTGACGGAAGGCTGGCAGCAGCGCGTCTTCGGTGAATTTTCCGGCAAGTATCCGCGCGAAATCCTGCTGTTCTATATCAACCACCTCGACTGGGAGCTAAACCGGGCCGACCAGGTATTCCTTCCGGCCGCTTGAGCATGTCCGACCTGAAGTCTTTCCACGACGATGTGAAACAGGGCAATCTGGCGGGAGTACGTTCGGCCTTGGAAAAAGATCCTGCGCTCCTGGACAAACCGAACGAGGCGGGTCAGACCGCGTTTTTATTGGCCAAGTATTACCGGCAGGAAGAAGTAGCCAGTTACCTGCTTAGCAAAAATCCGACTATGGACCTGTTTACCGGATGCGTTGCGGGTCTGGTGCCTTATGTCCTGCGGCAGATCGACGCAAACCGGGACTTGCTGGACGCGCACAGCAACGACGGTTGGACGCCGCTTCACCTGGCTGCATTTTTTGGGTACCCGGAACTGGCGAAGGAATTGCTCAGCCGCGGTGTGAACGTAGATGTGCGGTCGTCCAATGCGATGCGGAATACGCCACTCCATGCGGCGGTCGCGGGCCGGCAGACCGAACTGATGCGGCTGCTATTGGAGAACGGTGCCGACGCGAATGCAAAGCAGGAGGGCGGTTGGACTGCCCTGCACGCCGCCGCCCAGAACGGGGACCGGGAAATGGCCGAGCTCCTGATCGCCTACGGAGCAGATTTGAACGCCCGCGCCAATAACCAGCAGTGTCCTTTAGATATGGCGCTCTTAAAAGGACACAAGGATCTGGCGTCTCTGCTGGGAGAACTCGGCGCGAAGCTGTAAGTACGAATGACACTTGAGGGACAACTAGAAGAGCTTCGACGTGCGACGCTCGCCAGCTTTGCTTCGGCCATCTCGTTGGACGAGTTGGAGGAAGGCCGCGTCGAAGCGCTGGGCCGAAAAGGAACGCTGGCGCAAATCACAAAAGAATTTGGAAAACTGGCGCCGGACGAGCGCGCCCGCCTCGGCAAGCTTCTGAACTCGGTTAAGAGCGATCTCGAAAGCGAGTACGAGAACAAGAAGCGCCGCTTTGAGCAGACTGAACTGGAAGAGCGGCTGGCCAAGGAATGGATTGACGTCACGCTTCCCGCGTCGGGCATTCGTCCCGGCAGCCTGCATCCCATTACGAGGTTGCAAAACGAGATCGAGGATCTGTTTACATCATTGGGATTCACTGTCCTGGGCGGCCCGGAAGTGGAAACTGAAGAGCACAATTTCGATGCGCTGAACATTCCGGCCACGCATCCGGCGCGTGACATGCAAGACACGTTCTGGCTTTCGACCGGACACCTGCTGCGGACACACACCTCGCCCGTTCAGGTGCGCGGCATGCGAAAGCTCGGTCCGCCGCTGCGGATGATTGCGCCGGGGCGGGTGTTCCGCAACGAAGAAGTGGACGCCTCCCACGAACATACGTTCTACCAGTTGGAGGGCATGATGGTGGATCGGGAGGTTTCGGTAGCAAACCTGATCTACTTCATGAGGACGCTCTTGAGCTCCATCTTTAAGCGCGATGTGACCGTCCGCTTACGGCCCGGCTACTTCCCCTTCGTAGAACCCGGCTTCGAACTGGATATACACTGCCTCATCTGCGATGGCGTGGGTTGCCCGGTCTGCAAGCAAAGCGGTTGGGTGGAACTGCTGCCGTGTGGTCTGGTGCATCCCAACGTCCTGCGCATGAGCAATATCGACCCGGATGAGTGGGGCGGTTTTGCATTCGGCCTTGGTCTGACTCGTCTTGCCATGATGCGCTACGGCATCGACGACATTCGCCAGATGCAGGGCGGCGATTTGCGCTTCTTAACTCAGTTTTAAAGGATTGGGAGTTGAAGTTTTCTTATCAATGGATACGTGAGCTGGTGCCCGGCCTGTCCACAGGACCGGACGAGTTGCAGCGGCTCATAACGATGAAAACCGCCGAGTGTGAAGGCATCGAAGCCGTGGGCGGGCACTTTGCCAATGTGATTGCGGTGCGTGTTCTGGACGTGCAGCCCTTACCGAAAGGGAAGAACAAGGCCGTATCGATTGATGCCGGCAAGGGCCGACAAGCCGTTGTTGTGTGCGGTGCACCAAACGTTCGAGTGGGACTTCTTGCGCCGTGGGTGCCGCCGGGAACGCCGCTCGGCGAAAAATCCATAGGCCGTGCCGTTATCGAAGGCGTGGAAAGCGAAGGTATGCTTGCCAGCGCCGCCGAACTTGGCATCAATCGCGACCATGGCGGCTTGCTCGAGCTTCGAAATATCGAACCCGGCCATGCTCTTCCTCGTATTGCGCCCGACTGGATCATCGAGATTGACAATAAGAGCCTGACACACCGGCCCGATTTATGGGGGCACGTTGGAATGGCTCGCGAAGTAGCGGCCATTACGGGAAGGTCACTTTGCGATCCGGTAAAGCCGCAGTTGCTGCCCAGAGGTGAGCCTGCCATTCGCGCCCAAATTGAAGATTACACGCTCTGCCCGCGCTACAGCGCGCTGGTTTTGGAAAACGTGAAGGTCGGCCCATCGCCGCTTTGGCTGCAAGCGCGCCTGGAGAGTGTCGGGCTTCACCCGATCAACAATATTGTCGATGTAACAAACTACGTGCTCGCTGATTTGCCACAGCCAATGCACGCCTTCGATGCGGACAAGTTGCATGGCGATACGATCTTCGTTCGCAATGCCCGCGATGGAGAGTCGCTTCGTGCACTCGACGGCGAGAACTATACCCTCAACAGCGCGGACCTGGTGATTGCAGATGCCAATGGTCCGATTGCCATGGCCGGCGTCATCGGCGGGGTGGATAGCGCTATCTCGGAAGGGACGACGCGCGTGGTCCTGGAGAGTGCCAATTTTCAATCGTCGAGCGTACGCTTTTCCTCTGTCCGCCACCGGCTTCGTACCGATGCCTCCATGCGCTTCGAAAAGTCATTGGACCCGGAGAATACGTTGCGCGGACTGGCCCGTGCGGTGGAGTTGCTCCAGGAGATCTGCCCCGGCATCGTCGTTAAGGGCGGACCCGCTGATAACGCAGGCCCACGACGTGAAGAAAAACCGATCGCTTTGCCGGTGAACTTTGTCGTTCGGAAGCTTGGAAAGGTGCTCAATACGCAACAGGTTGCGGATATCCTGCTGGCGCTCGGCTTCGGTGTCAGCGAGACAACGCCGGAACTGCTCACCGTTACCGTACCGTCCTGGAGGGCCACGAAGGACATTTCGCTGAAAGATGACCTGGTGGAGGAGATCGGGCGCATGATCGGTTACGGCGAGATTGTTCCTACACCACCCCTGGTCGCCTCGACGGTACCCTTTTCCGATCCCATGCGGACGTATCTCCGGGGCGTTCGGACCCAGTTCGCCGCACAAGGGTTCACGGAGGTCTACAACTACTCCTTCGTCAACCAGGCGGATGCCAGTCGTTTTGGATTCGATGTCGCGAACTACATTGCCATTCGGAATCCTATTGCGTCGGAGCAGACGCACCTGCGCCGGAGTCTGTTGCCGGGCGTGTTCAAGAACATCGTTGACAACGTGCGGCATTATCCCGAATTCCGCCTCTTTGAAGTTGGGCGAGAAGTGCATCCGAATGGTTCGGGCGAGCTTCCCACAGAGGCTACTCACACGGTTGCCGCGCTATACAACAACGAGGGGGACGAGCGCGACTTCTTCGAGTTGAAGCGGGTAGCCGAGTGCGTGTTTCCGTCTTGCCGGCTGGTGTCCGCCGAAGCGCTCCCTTATGAGCATCCCGCGCGTAGCGCCCGAATGCTGTGGCAGGGCCGTGAGATCGGCCGCTTTTTTGAATTGCATCCGCTGCTGTTGAGCCAGGAAGGCATCGAAGGCCGGGCCATGGTCTTCGATGTCGATCTGGACATTGCGCAGGAGCTTTCCGCCGCTATTTCCGTCGAGTTTAAGCCCCTGCGGAAATATCCGACAAGCGGGTTTGACCTTTCGGTTGTGACTGACCTAAAGACGCCTGTAGAGCAGATACAGGAAAACTTAACGGAGTTGGCCGGACCTGATCTGGTCATGATCGACTTCGTCCGCCAATATGCAGGGCCGCCGCTGCCGGAGGGGAAAAAGAGCGTCTCCTATCACCTGGAAGTGGGAGCGCTGGACCATACCATGACCGCCGACGAAGTTACGACGATTTACAATCGTGTCATTCAAGGCATGCACACACTGGGCTTCGACCTTCGCGTGTAGCGAAGTCCCTTCACGATAAGAACATCGCACGCACTTCTTCCCAGTTGTTGACGCGCCGGAATCGCGATTCGGAGATGTTGTGGGGAGCTGTGTATACGATCCCTTCACCACGAAAATTGCTGAGGTGACGCGTGTTGTCGTCGATCAAAAAGTCGGCGGCGACGATGCTTTTGTCCCCGCAGAACACAATATTGCTGGTGGGAATAAACGGAAAGTGCCGTTGCAGCCAGTGGTACTTCGCCGAAAACGAGCAAGGCACATCCATAGCGGCCGTGCTGACGAAAACGTCGTAGCGATCCTGCAATGCACGGATGACTTCCTGGCTCCCGGGCATGACGTCAATGTCAGCGAAGAAGCTTTCTTGTTCGAAGTAGCTGAACGCCCGCTCGTGATGGTCCTCGGGTATGGCGTCGAAGATGCGACGGCCATGAAAATGCGCGGGAGTCAGGTCAAGATTGAAGTCGGCATTGTAAAGAGCAAGATAGCGGGCCATCGTGTCGGCCATCACTTCATCCATGTCAATTGCGATACGCTGCATTATTTTTAGCCTAGCTTGCCCCTCTCGCTCCCTCGTGAATAGTAGTTGAGATACTACAAAGTTGAGTAGTACTGTATTGCTTCACTCCGGTTTGTGGGCGCACGCCTCCGGCGCGCTTTGGATCCCGGAGTCGAAAACCGTTGTTGTCGCCGATATTCACCTGGGCTACAGCTGGGCGCAGCGCCGCCGGGGAGAGTTGGGGCCCCTCGCAGATGAGCGGTCCCGCGAAAAGCTGCTTCGCCTGCGCGAGGAGCTGAACCCTCGGCGCTTCGTTTTCCTGGGGGATCTGGTCCATGCGCCGAAGCCCTGTGCGCCGGAGCGCCAGTGGATAGAGGACGTGCTGCGAGAGCTTGGACGTTCGGCGGAACTGATTGCGGTGCTAGGAAATCACGACCGGGCGTTTGCCGACGAGTTCGCCTATCTGCCCGTGGAAACGGCTCTATTTTGGAATGAGGCATCTTGGACCGCGATTCATGGCGACCAACTCGGCCTACCGATTCCTGAACGCCGCACGCTAATTCTGGGACACCTACACCCTGCTTTGCCCGTTCTGGATGCATCGGGAGCCGGGCGCAAGCTCCCGGCGTTTCTTGCCTCGCGACCCTGCATCGTGTTACCGGCGTTTTCTCCGTTTGCGGGCGGTTACAACCTGGCCTGCGGGGTGCCACGAGAGTTGCAGGCCCTGTTTCAGGGTGAGGAGCCGGAAACGCTCGTCGTGACTGGTACTCGCGTTGCGCAACTGGGCCGGCTCCCGCGCCTGCTGGAGCGAATGTTTGCCGCGGATACGAGCAGTCCAAAACGCTTCCGGCGGGCAAAGGCAGCGCCGCTCTGATACTTCTGTACGGTAGCCTGGAATTTGGTTGTTTGACGGACGTGATTTCACCGACAGAGGCGAAAGCAGTTAATCCACTTTTAGCGAACCTGCAGAGACGGGAAATCCCGAGCCTGTTTGGTCTGCGGGGCATCGCAGCGCTGACAGTTGTTCTTTTCCATTCTATTCAGACATTGCACGCCTGGAACTGGGTCCGGTGGTTTCCTGGAGATGAAGCCGTTGCCCTCTTTTTTGAACTTAGCGGACTGCTAATTACTTGGCTGCTACTCAAAGAGAAGGACAATACGGGCAGCATTCATCTGAAGAAATTTTACGAACGGCGGGTGTTGCGCCTCTTTCCGGCCTTTTACGTGATGTGGTTTCTCTGCCTGGCGATTCCGAACGTGGAAGGCCGCTGGTGGACGTTCTTCTACTTGCAGGATGTGTCGACCATTTTCCCCCTGGATACAACGGGTGTGGGGCTTTTCGGGATCGCCTGGTCCTTGGGCGTCGAAGAGAAGTTTTACCTGGTTTGGCCTTGGATTCTTCGCAAGCTCGACAATCCTCGACTACCAGCCATTCTGATTGCTCTGGGCGCATTGGATCAGGTGTACCGTTACCTGATCTCGTTCACCGGGAACTATTACTGGTCCGGCTACGGCTTCGACACGCACCTGGACGGCCTTCTCTTCGGCGTTGCGCTCGCCATTGCTGCAAGGAACGGATGGAGACCATGGGGGTGGCTGTTGAATCCGATTACGTTGATCGCATCGCTGGCAGCCGTTGAGCTAATGCCCGTGTTCGTCAAGTGGCCGCAGACGGTTGTCTGGGGAACAGCGTTCTGCGCATATCCGCTGCTAGCAATTCTCATTTACGTGATCGCAAAGCCCCCAAAGGTTCTGAACAATCCCATTGCCAAGTTCTTGGGTGCCATATCGTACTCACTCTACCTGTTTCACCCGCTGGTGATTTACCTGCTGGGTAAAGTGCATTTCCCGCAGTGGCGCTACCAGATCCTAACGATGGTATGCCTGTCGATTTTGGCCGCTACGGCAAGTTACTACTGCGTTGAGAAGCCGTTCCTGAAGCTAAAAGACAAGCTGCATCCAAGGAAAAAGTCCATGGCAGTGGCTGCGTCTTGACGCCGCTAATATCTGCATGCAAGCCATTTCACTCCGGCGGCTGCTATAAGAGGCTCTGGATGTACTGCGTCACATCGTCGCTGGTCCAATCCTCTGCGTTGGCGAATTTGCGCATAATGCGGCCGTCCTTAATGATGTAAGTCTCAGGAAACTGGAAGGTTCCGTACTGGCTACTGATATCGGAGTTGCCGTCGCGAACGGTTTGAAAAGAGACATGAACTTTGTCCAAAAAGGAACGATATTTCTGGGCATTTTTGTCGACGCTGATGGCGACGACGACCACACCGGAGTTAGTGAAACGCTTTTGGAAGATGCTGAGGGATGGGATCTCCTGAATGCAGGGCGGGCACCAGGTGGCCCAGAAATTCAGTACGAGCACTTTGCCGCCGAACGAGGTGGGCGTGATCTGCTGGCCTTGATCCGTATGAACAGAAAATGCGGGCGCGGCTCCCCCCACTTTCGCCGACGTATCCCGCAGGTTCCATCCAAGCAGGCAAATAAAGGCGATCGTGAAGGTAACGAGCAGGACTCGCAAGAGGGTGTTGATGTTCATGTTGCGTGTTTGACTTGGCACAACCGGGCCAAGAGTGTCGACAGTGCTGGGCAATTTATGAGTATCCAACATGTTGGACGGAACATCTTATAAATAGGGAATGTTTATTACGCGAAGGGCTGAATTTTCCGCTTCTCATTTGTGCCGTGTGAGCACGTTGAGCGAAGAGCAGAACCGAAAGCTCTTCGGCGAAGAGGCCAACGCGAACGGGCATGGCCACAACTACGTCCTGGAAGTAACTGTGGAGGGCGAGCCTGATCCTGTTACGGGAATGATCATCGACCTAAAGGAACTAAAAGATATCATCGAGGACGAGGTAACCGGCCCGATGGATCACCGGTTCTTGAACTACGAGGTAGAGCCGTTCTCGACGGTGGTTCCGACGGCCCCGAACGTAGCCCGCGAGATTTGGCAACGCATGGAAAAGCGCCTTTCCGGGAGGGGCGCGGAACTGGCGAAGGTGCGCCTGTTTGAGACGCCC
The DNA here is from genome assembly GCA_035475295.1 of Bryobacteraceae bacterium. Taxonomy (GTDB): domain Bacteria; phylum Acidobacteriota; class Terriglobia; order Bryobacterales; family Bryobacteraceae; genus Bog-105. Next base: position 3,167 of record DATIMM010000116.1, on the reverse strand, counting down.
GACCTGTATGTCGATGTTACTCGCGAGGACGTATCCGCATGACGACCGTGACTCGCCGCTATCCTTTTTCGGCCTCGCACCGCTTGCATTCTCCTGAACTCGGTCCTTCCGAGAACGAACGTCTGTATGGGAAGTGCAATAACCCCTTTGGCCACGGTCATAATTACGTTCTTGAGGTGACGGTGGCCGGAGACGTTGATGAAACCACCGGCCTTGTTTGTCCGGTGGGAAAACTCGACAGCCTGGTGGAGGAGGAGGTACTAAGCCGTTTTTCCTACCGGAATCTCAATCAAGATATTGCCCAGTTTTCACGGATGGTACCCACGACGGAGAACCTGGCGCGGGTTACCGCGGAACTGCTTCAGCAGGCTTGGGGTACGCACTGGAAGGATTCCGGAGTCAAGTTGCATCGGATCCACATCCAAGAGACAGAGCGTAATGGATTCGAAGTATTAATACCAGCCTCTTTGAGGTCTCCAGCTCATGCATAACGGAAAAATTGCACCATCGACATACGATTTCGGGACCGGCGTCGGCGAGGACGGAACGGAAAGCCGGAGTCACACCGAGATTGATATCGCCTCGCACATGCGGGCAGTCTTGGAAGCTTTGGGAGAAGATCCACAGCGGGAAGGGCTGCTGAAGACGCCCGAGCGCTCCGCAAGGGCCTGGCGCGACCTGACGAAGGGCTACAGGGCAGATGTCGCAAAGATTGTGAACGGCGCCCTTTTCGATGTTAATTACGACGAGATGGTGATCGTACGAGACATTGAATTTTACAGCCTGTGCGAGCACCATCTGCTGCCGTTTCTCGGTAAAGTTCACGTGGCCTATCTGCCCGACAAAAAGGTGATCGGGTTGAGCAAAATTCCCAGAATTGTGGATGTGTTTGCGCGACGCTTCCAGATTCAGGAACGCATGACGCAGCAGATTGCAGAGACAATTCAGGAACTGGTCCAGCCCAGGGGGGTGGGTGTGATCTGCGAGGCTCGCCACTTTTGCATGATGATGCGGGGCGTCGAAAAACAACACTCGGGTACGACCACCAGCGCCATGCTGGGCGCTTTCCGCGAGAACCGCGAGACCAGAAACGAACTGCTCTCATTGATCGGACAACGATTAAGCACCTTCTGAGTTTTCCCAGCCGGCGCGCATGTTAGCATCGGGATCATGAGTGATCAGAGCCGTCTTTTTGAGGCGGGCCCGGATCCGTTTGGACGCATGTGGAAGGTGCAGTTTCGCTGGCTGCAAACCGGAATCAGCATACGCCACGCGGACACGGTCGATGTGAAGTTCTTTGTCACGCCCGATGGCGGTTCTCCCGAGGAGAAGGTCATTGCGCTTCCCCATGAGGATCTGCTGGAATTGTTTACACGTCGGGGCCATAAGCTGTCGGATCCTGCCTGCTTGCGGATCGCGGCTGCACATGTAAGGCACATGATTGAAACCTTTGAGGACATGGACAAGACGCTTGTTACGGTATCGCCGGAAGAGATGGCTGCCTACGATGAGCAGGTGAATGCCACGTCCGCATCCGTTCCAAAGCGCTAATCGCTGGCTGGTACGATTCGCAAGACGCAACACTCAACTTCAAGCTAAAGGAAATATATGGTTAGTTGCCCTAAGTGCGATGGCGCTATCGATGTAGAGGAAGAAGAACTGGACGAAGGTGACGTCCTTTCCTGCGATGAATGCGGCGCTTCCTTGACCGTCGCCAGTCTCAATCCGGTCGAATTGGAGCCGGAGGAAGAAGTCGAAGATAAAGACGACGATTTCGACTACGACGAGGATGATGAGGACGACGAGGATGAAGAGGAAGAGGAAGAAGACTGGCACTAGTCTGGTGCCAGGAACCGCCCCTCGACGTTCGCCGCTTCATGAAGATGGAAGATAAGGGCCGGTTTATCCGGTTCCTGCCGCTTCTTGCGCTTCTGATTTTTACCGAACCGCCGGGTTTTGCGCAGACGCCGGCAGAGCCGCAGATGCCGAGTGTTCAAGGCCCAAACAGCGGCAGTCTCTCCACACGCTCCATTCTTGGCAAAGTAGTTGATCGGCAAGGAAACACGGTTCCTGGCGCGATTGTCTTGCTTAAAGACCTGAAGTCGTTGCAAGTGCGATCGTTTATTGCGTTGAACGACGGCACTTACCACTTCTACGGATTAAGCACGGATATTCCCTACGAGGTGCGTGCCCAAGCGAATGGAATGACGAGCGCGACCAAGAATATCAGCGTATTCGACAGTCACAAGAGGATTACTGTCAATTTGAAATTAAAAGAGCCGAAAAAGAAGAACAATTCCTAGTCAGTACCGGGGAACGCTAGGATCGATTTCGAGGCTCCAGCGGTCGATGCCCCCGGACATGCTGAAACAGTTTTCCAGGCCTTGCTGACGGAGCCAGTACGTTACCTGTAAACTGCGCACCCCGTGATGGCAGATTGTTATGATGTCTCCTGCGTCCGCGAGTGACTCGAGACGCTGGAGTTCCGCCGGGACGGTGTTCATCGGCATGAGTTCAGAGCCTTCAATCCGGCAGATATTGAATTCCTGCGGTTCACGCACGTCGATCAGCACGGTGGGCGCTCCGGCGTTCAGCCGAGCCGAAACATCGCGGGGCGTGAGTTCTAAATTCTCCGGCATCTACCACCCATGATACTTCGTTCGGAAGTATCTGAAGGCCGATCTGTAAAGTGGTGTACTGCCTGTAGATATTTTTCTTGACGGGACACTACATATAGGGGCATGATAGCGACGTGCTTGTAATAGTGGTCTGTCCGAGGCCAGACAAGACCGTTACGAGCATCCTCCCCCGAAGAAAGGCCAAATGGGACAATTAAGCGTTAATCTAGCCCTAAAAGTCAAAGAAGTGCGTCAATCGTTGAAGCGGGAAGAGCGTACGGGCGTTTCATTTCCGCAGTATTTTACTCAGAAACTTGAACAGGGCCGGACGCCGTATGATGAGGTCGCCTGGGAGTTGCGCACCGCAACGATCGGGAACGATAAAGGGTCGGTAATTTTCGAGCAGCGTGATGTTCAGGTACCTGCCGATTGGTCGCAGACGGCTACGAACATTGTTGCGAGCAAATATTTTCATGGACGAATGGGTTCACCGGAGCGTGAATCGAGCGTCGCCCAGCTTGTGCATCGCGTTGTCGACACAATTGCCGA
>DATIMM010000115.1:0-7100 GCA_035475295.1 Bryobacteraceae bacterium | reverse complement strand
CACCGCAAAACCAGCTTTTGGCTACCGCATCGATTACGGCGGACACTCGGTGGTTTTCTCCGGTGATACGCGTTTCAGTGAGAATCTCATCCGTTTTGCGAAAGGCACAGACCTTCTTGTCCACGAAGTGGCGTGGGCCAGACCGGAACTTCTAAGCAAATCAGCAGCTGCGCGAACCATTATTGGACTCCACACTACACCCGAAGAGGCGGGAACTGTTTTTACGCGGGTAACGCCACGTTTGGCAGTTTACTCTCATGTCGTTCTTGTAACCACAGATCCAGCCTTCACTGACCCGAGCACCACAGACGTCGTGAAACTCACGCGAAAGACGTATGATGGTCCGCTAGAAATGGGAGAAGATCTGATGACTATAGAGATCGGCGAGAAAGTAGATGTACGCCGCTCCGCATCACGTGTGCAATAGCTTGAGCGGTTTGTGTAGAAAGCTAGTCCTGTATCACGGGCCATCCGGAAAGTGAGCGAACGACGCCTACAGGGCTGCCTCATCACACCGGTGCGGCAATCGGATTACCTTCGAAAAGACCATTTATCGAAGGTAAATTCAGCTCCATGCTTCTGGGCTAAGCCGAGACGACGCTGGAGATTGGGTTGGACTGGCTCCGCGAATGCAACACTCCCAGCCTGTATACTCTTCGAGCTTCTGGCCGGCGCTAACCACGGGCATACTGGACCAGTCTGCACGGTCGCCCGTATTGGAATCCAACCAACATGAGCTACCAAGTATCTGTTCCTCCGGGGCCGCAGGCTTGCACCCATGCGCACATAGAGTTTGCCTCCGCGGGCCCGCTATTACTCGCCAGCCATTCAGCCAGGCGCTCTCGACAGGTCCGGAGCCATTTGAAGCCGCGCCATGTGTGTGGGTTCGTTCTCGAAGTGGGCCAGACGGATTGGGGCTGCGTTCACCCGGACTACTTGCGCGTAGTGTGGCGCTGGCCAACCAGGGAATATGGTTCCCGGGTCGGCCTTGGCGCTTGTGCCTTTCGATTATCGCCCGTATTGTAGCGTTCCCGGGTCGGTGTTTCCGAACGTCAAATAGTACGGCGCCTGTAACGGCCCGCCCGAGGGGCCGCCGAAGGCATTCACGAACGACTGAAAGTGCTTCGATTGCACGTCATAACTCCGGACTTCTCCCGTGTTGCTGATAGGAACGAAAAGGCGGCCGCCCGGGCCGAACAGCAGCGCTTGCGCATAGGTGCGAACCCCGCCTACCGTATCGAGATCGATCTTGCCGGAGCATGTTCCAGCACCTTTGAAGATCAAGACTTTGTCCGTGTCGTTCGTATCCGCGCGAAAACTAGTGACATAGAGTTTTCCATCGGGACCGAAAACCAGCCCTTCGGGGCGGTGCAGAGCCGGACACGTGCTGTCGCTGGCAAAGACGTCCAGAAATGTTCCGTTCTGGAAACGCAGAATAAAGCCCGCGAGAGGATTGAAGTGAGGATCGTTGGGATCCAGATTTCCGACCACAGAAACGTAGAGCTTCCCGTCGGCTCCGAAAACCACCCCGCGTGGATGGTACTCCCCGAAACTGTCCCCTGTAAAATCTGCGAAATCGAGATTGCCGAGAAAAGCACCGGTCTCATCGAATTGCGCAACACTGCCAATCTCCTTTTTGCCTATGTTGGCTACAACGAAACGGCCGTCGGAACTGCGGACGATGCCGCGTGGGGCAAACGGCGCGTTGCTATCACAGGTACGACCAGTGGGCTTGTTACAAGGCACGATGGGCGCAATGAACTGGCCATCAGCAGCGCTGTACTCAAGGATTTCGCCGGCAAAGTTCAGGTCGACGTTTTGATTGACGACGATAAGGTTGTTGCCAAGGAACGGGTCGATGATGATGCCGCGCGGTCCGCGCAGGCCGCCGCTTCCCGGAAGCACAAACGCGCCGGCTTGCGAATCCAAAAAGCTGCCGGTACCGGCATTGAAGCGTTTGATTGTGTTATCGGCAGTATCGCCGACATACAGGATATCCGTCGACGGTACATTGCTCTGGGAGCGCATGAGCGAGGCAGGTACGAGCGCAGCCGCGCACAAAAGCGTAGCAGCGAGAAGTCGGTTTCTTTTTATTTGATTCTTCGGTAGGAACATTGTGTTTCTCCTGAGCCCTTGTCAGGGCGGACGCGGCCTCCAGCGGGGTACGCTGCCCGGTGTCGGCCCACGGTTGGCAGAGAAGTGGCGGCGGCACAGGCACGTCAGCACCCGCGAAAGCCGGTCTATTCTCTGAGGCGAGGCTAGTGACCCGTTCGCCCCTGTTTGGTCTGCACACACCTCCCTCGTAGGTCAGCATGAGCAAAGCTTGGTTCTGTCCGGCTGAGTCACTGAAGCCGGAATGGCGGCCTTGCCGAGCATCCGCCGAGGCGGATGCTCGGCAAGGCTTTCGAGTCGTACCTGCTTTCGCAAATCCCGCAGGAGAGCATCCTGACCGTTGCGAATACCCAATCCGGCACTCGCTGGGCCACCCTGCGCGCTCACTGAGTTGGCGCGATTGCGTTTGGCGGGTGAGGGGCAAAAGTGCGGCCGCTCACGTTATCCGAGAGTTCCAGCGCCGTAATGAAGGCACCGCATGAGGAAGGCCCGGTACAGGCCAGCACGGGGGCCGGATAGTCTGCCGCGTGCCTGCGCCCAGCGCCGTGTTTCCTTCCTGTGGCTATGCCATCGTGCAGGCCCTTTCCGCTTACTGCGAAGGCGGAACGTCAGAGAGTTCTTCTGTTACTCCCTCGGGGATGAGGCGCTTTCCTGTGATTCGAATGGGAGATCCGGCAGACACGCAGTTTTCGCCGTGAGGGTCGCAGGCAAATGCTGCGCCGGATCCTTTAAGTTCATTCGGGCCGTCTAAATGGAAGGTCTCATTGTTTTTGATCATCGCGACCGCATTACCAAGAGGATCGAAAGCGAAGAAATTGATGGTCACATCCACACGATTCGGCCCCGTACGCTTCCAGCTCCCGTATAGCGGCGAGATCGGGGGCGGTGGCGTCCGATCGATCGAACCGGTAGCCAGAGCGACCCCGCCACCGGCGAACGACTGTAAGGCGGTAAAAGTAACCCCCTCGTTGATTCGGTCCACCGTCACGATCCACGTCCCTTCAATGCGCGATGCTTGGCCGCCCTTGGATTCCGCTACTTCGGATTGCGCTAAAGCGGGCGAGATGTGGCCCAGCAAAACGGCAACTAAAGCAAACTTTACGATTTCAGTTAACATTTCACACTCCTGTATCGAATTGGCCCGACGCTTGGAACAGCCCCGAAAGAGAGCTGTTGCAGACTGACCTTGTCCGCTTGCTGCCAAGGGCCAGGGGTTTCACCAACGGGAATTCCCGGTTGATGTTGTGTAATACGAATTTCTGAATCTGCAGCGAAGGTGCTTCGCTGCAGACCCTAACGGATGTGCATTGGCTGAGCTTAGCGGCGCCACGGCTCACTAGCGAGTGGTTGCGTCGCCAAGCACTTCGTTCATTCCCCTACGGGTGAAAAGGAAACCGACGCAAGCTCCACATTGCGCGGTTTGGCGAGGGCTGCCATCTGGCGTGCGGTGACGCGCTCGGCCTTGGATGGGTACAGTACATTGCCATTCTGTCCGAAGCCCCCCAATACCTGCGATAGAAAATAGGTAGAGCCATAGCGGTGAAACACCAGCTTTGTGTTCTGTCCCGAATTGCCTTGCATGACACCGGTGGAGAACATGATCGTCCTTCCCTTTTTCTGGTCCACGCCGCGCAGCGTGAGCACCCCTTGCGGATTAGTTATGCTCAACCGGCTAACGACGTATGTACCCGCCGGAAGTACCGTATCTCCAACTTGGAAATCAAACGGGATGTTGCCCCGGATAGGGCTGGTAACTTGCGCGTGAGCGAGCGGCACCAGCGACAAACCCAACAGAGTTGCAGTCGCAAAAATTGAGAGTTTCATGGGAGACCTCCTTTTTAGGTCTGGCTTTATACGGGATAGTTCTAGGTTCTCCGACCGGGCAGCATCATTGCAGTGAACGGTGGCGGCCGTGAGGAGATTCACCGCCTTACTTGTCAACGTTGTCACAGTGAGAGTAATTGTCATACCTGTTCCTTACATTTGAATTTCCAGATCGCCGTGAAGGTGCTTTCAGAAATCCCTCTGAGGCGCTGGTATAGCCAGGGTGAGCCGCGGCAGAAAATACTTCCATGCACGCCGGGTGATTTGGCGGTGACAAATTAGTCACGAGCCAAATGGCTGATGTGTAGCCACTTATATTTAGGGCGCCAGGTTAGCGCGAGGAAGTGTTATGCTAGGCGCGGCTGGTCGGCTGCAGACAGGTTCAGCCATGAAAGAAGAGGAGCCCAAAATGAGCGGGGCTGCTCCGGCGCCTTCGGTTGTTCGCTTCGGTCCGTATGAACTCGACTTACGGAGCGCCGAGTTACGCAAGCATAACCTCAAGATCCGCCTTCAGGACCAGCCCTTCCAGATCCTAGTTGCTTTGTTAGAACGTCCGGGCGAGTTGGTGCTGCGCGAGGAAATCCGCCGGAGGCTTTGGCCCGACGACACGGTGGTGGAGTTTGATCACAGTATCAATGCGGCCGTGAAGCGGTTGCGCGACGCGCTGCGGGAATCGGCCGAAAAGCCCCGCTATATAGAGACGCTGGCGCGGCGTGGTTACCGCTTCATAGGCCAGCTCGAAACGGCTTCGACACCGTTGACGGAAGCGCCTGTCAACCCGCCGGCAATCGCGCTCGAGTTTACCAACGGTGCTAGCGCCGGCCCTGTTCATGGGTCGGTCTACTGCGAGCATTTTCGTGAAGAGCCAGGAAGCGCTTCCATAGGGTGGCTCCGGCGTGCTCGCTCTTTCGCCCCGCTGCTGACAGTTGCTCTTCTTTTAGCCGTGCTGGCGATTGCCTGGTACTACCAACGTACTGCGCCCACCCGCTGGGCGAGGAATGTGGCCCTTCCCCAGGCCGCCCGTCTGGCGGATGCGGGCGATTACCCCGCGGCTTTCCCACTTACCTATCGAGGGCTGCACATCCTTCCGAAAGACCCGGCGCTGAACAGGATTATGCGCGAGATCTCATTCCCCGTGCCGATCCACACCACCCCTTCCGATGCCCGCGTCTACATCAAGCCGTATGCGGATCCCCAGAGCTCCTGGATATACCTCGGTCAGTCGCCGCTTGAAAACTTTCGCCTACCTATCGGATATTTCCGCTGGCGAGTCACAAAGGCCGGCTTTCGGACTGTTGAAAGAGCAGCGGGTCTGCAAGGTCCCAGTATCGACTTCACTCTGGACCGCGAAGCAAGCCTTCCCGCGGACATGGTGCATGTGCCGCGGGGAAGTGTCGCATCATTCAAGTTCAAGCCCATTTATCTGGACGACTTTTGGGTGGACACGTACGAAGTGACCAACAAGCAATTCCAGCACTTCATGGATGCGGGCGGATATCGGAACCGGCAGTTCTGGCGTGAGAAGTTCCTTAAAAACGGTCGAATGCTTTCCTGGGAAGAGGCAATGGCGGAGTTTCGAGACTCTACGGGGCGGCCCGGGCCATCGACTTGGGAAGTCGGCCACTATCCATCGGGACAGGACGATTTTCCTGTGAGCGGAGTGAGCTGGTTTGAAGCGGCGGCGTACGCGGTTTTTGCGAACAAGCAACTTCCGACCATTCACCAGTGGTACCGGGTCGCGAATCCAGGGATTTACTCCGATGTCGTACAGTTCAGCAATTTCGACGGAAGTGGCCCGTTGCGAGTTGGCAGCCGTCAGGGTCTCGGCGCGTTTGGAACCTACGACTTGGCGGGAAATGTAAAGGAATGGTGCTGGAACGCGACCGGAAACCGCCGGTATATCCTGGGCGGGGGCTGGAATGAGGGGCGGTCTTTTTATCTGACCGCAGATGCAACCTCACCTTTTGACCGTTCGCTGGCGAACGGGTTTCGGTGCGCGAAAAACCCGGGCGGCCCGCTGCCCGTCGCGCTCACCCAGCCCGTTGAAGATAGCTCACGGGATCATCGCACGGAAAAACCCGTTCCCGATTCCGTATTCCACATTCTTCAAAGATTCTACTCGTACGATCGGACAGAACTCGGTGCAGCGCAGGAGTCGGTAGATGAGAGTTCACCTTACTGGAGAGCGGAAAAAGTCAGCTTGAACGCCGCTTATGATCACCAACGACTGACCGTTTGGCTCTACCTGCCCAGGAATGCCAAGCCCCCGTACCAGACCATCATCTACTTTCCGGCTGGGGCCGCACGCATCATGCGGAGGATTGATCAAGCAGAAATTCACCGCATTGATTTTTTGATGAAAAGCGGCAGAGCCGTGGTATTCCCCATTTATCAGGGAACCTATGGACGCCGGCCCCTGAAGCCCCTGGGCCCAAGCGGCGAACGGGATGAGGTCATCCAGCAATGCAAGGATCTGCAGCGCTCAGTGGATTATCTGGAGACCCGAACAGATGTCGCACTCGACCGGATCGGCTATTTCGGAATCAGTACAGGCGCCCGGTTAGGCTTGATTGCCCTGGTACAGGACCATCGAATCCGGGCCGCAACTTTGGCCGAGGGAGGACTCTCCTCTGAATGGAAACCTCCCGAAATCGACGAGATCAATTTTGCGCCCCGCCTACGAATTCCTGTCCTGATGCTGAACGGCCGTTACGATTTTCCGCATCCGGTGGACACTGACCAGGTTCCGCTCTTTCGTCTGCTGGGGACTTCTCCGAAAGACAAACGTCGTGTGCTATTCGACAGCGGGCATGCAGGACCGGTGCAGCAGTATATCAGGGACACTCTAGACTGGTTCGACAAGTATCTGGGCGTTACAAGCAAGTAGATCTGCTGAAAGTGAACCGCGCCGCAATGGCAACCGATTTCCTTACACGTTTCCAGGTGCCACCTGGAAACGGTCGGCGTCTCGGAGAAATAGGTGATTACCGTGAATGCTGGCCGTTTACCTTCGACATTCATGATAAGTCTCTGTCAAGGGAGACGGAGGTTCCCCGTTAAAGCCGCGTGCGGCTTGTGATCTGCCGCTGAACTTCCGATCGAGATCGTCGGCAGGCATAGTGCTTCTCAGCAGTGGTTCCTGCCCTGTCTTTGGCAGAACCAGA
>DATIMM010000114.1:0-20185 GCA_035475295.1 Bryobacteraceae bacterium | reverse complement strand
TGAGCACGTCGGCAACCCGGGTGAAGGCTGTCCTCTCGCCGCGCTTTCCACCGACATCACTCGTCTGCCGGCGCGAGAAAGGCGGCGCATCGAGCGGCCGTTGACTGACTACATCGACGAGATGGCACAGTTTGTAAAAGGCTCAACGCACCAGGAACGCCGACGCTACGCTATGCTTCTGTTCTCAAGCATGGCGGGCGTCGTGAGCGCTGGCGGGGCTATTACGGACCAACAGGCGCAAGAAGAACTGCTTCAATATGCCCGGGAATTTTATACGTCGCATTTCGATGGTTCCGACTAGGCACGGGACGCCGGCTCCGAACCGAAACTCGATAAATACCATCTATCTCCTTCATTCAAAAATCTTGTAGCAGGGCAACACTGACTTCATATACGGTTGTCATTTACCCCAAAATCGCGAGACCTTGAGGAGACTACGTTGTCCACCGCTATAACTGCGCCTATTCTGCTGCTCACTTCTTCCGTTAGCGCCGGGATCCCCCCTATGAGCGCCAACGAAGTGGCCGCGCTGAGAGCCGCAGTGAAAGCTTCGCAAATGGCTGGCGATAACGCGTGGATGCTGGTCAGCTCCGCTCTGGTATTGCTCATGACGGGGCCTGGCCTCGCTCTGTTCTATTCCGGGCTCGTCCGCCGCAAAAACGTGCTCGGCACCATGATGCAAAGCTTCGCCATGATGGCCGTGATCACGTTGCTATGGGCCGTCTGCGGATACAGCCTGGTGTTCGCTCCGGGGAACCCCTTCCTCGGGGATCTGCGATATCTGTTCCTTCGCGGCGTGGGCGCCGTGCCGAACGCCACCTACGCCGCAACCATACCGCACCAGACGTTCATGATTTATCAGTCCATGTTCGCCATCATCACTCCGGCGCTGATTGCGGGGGCCTTTGCCGAGCGCGTTCGCTTCGGCGCCATGATCGTGTTCTCCACATTATGGTCGTTTCTGGTCTATTTTCCGATGGCGCACATGGTCTGGGGTGAGGGCGGCTTTCTAAACGCCTTTCTGGGCGGCCACTTTCCCGTCTTCGACTTCGCCGGAGGAACCGTCGTGCACATCACCTCCGGGTTCTCGGCGCTGGTGACCGCGCTGTACATCGGCCGGAGACGAGGTTACCCGGAAGAGCGGATGGTGCCGCACAACCTGGTGCTTAGCTTCACGGGCGCGTGCCTGCTGTGGGTAGGATGGTTCGGGTTCAACGCCGGTAGCGCTCTGGGGGCCTCCTCGCTGGCTACCAGCGCCTTCGTCGCCACCCATTTCGCTTCAGCTGCGGGCGCCATTTCTTGGATGCTGGCCGAAAAGTTTCGCGATGGAAAGGCCAGCGCTCTTGGCGCCATCTCCGGGGCAGTGGCGGGTCTGGCCACGGTGACTCAGGGCGCCGGATTCGTGCAGCCGTTCAGCGCCGTGCTGATCGGCTTCATCGCCGGCGCAGTCTGTTATGTCATGGTCACTGTTGTGAAGCGGCGGCTCAAGTACGATGATTCCCTCGATGCCTTTGGCGTACATGGCATAGGCGGCCTGGTGGGTTGCGTGCTCACCGGTGTTTTCGCCACACGCCTGGTGAATAGTGCGCTTCGTTTGCCCAACGGTCAACCGGCGCCGCTTGGCTGGATCGATGGCAACCCGGTGCAAGTGCTCAACCAACTCGCAGGGGCAGCCATCGGCATCGGGTTCGCTGTGATAGGGACGCTCATCGCGTTGAAGATTACGAGTCTGATCGTCCCGCTGAGAGTTGATGCCCAACAAGAGTCCGAAGGTATGGACGTGGCTCTGCACGGAGAAGAAGGATACAATTTCGAGGCGTAGATCGTTCTTAGGGGAGCTCAGACTTCGCTTGTCGCGGAGCGCCCATTCCGCGCACCAAGACCAGTGAATTTCTGTGTGGCTCAACGGGCTGCTCTTCTCCATCGGGAAAAACACTCCCTGGCGAGATGCACCACTCCAGCATGGCACCATATGCGAACGGGGATTCTCGTACGGCCGATTTCCGTGGAGGATATCAGGAGCTTTTGGAAAGCCCTGGATGACGTGGCTCGGGAGCGATCTTATTTGGCTATCTTGGAAGCTCCTCCTCTAGAAGAGGTTGAGCGGACCGTTCGCGCCAATATTGACCAACACCACGGTATTCACTTGGTTGCCATCGAATCCGGCGAGGTGATTGGGTGGTGCGACATCCGTCCCGGAAAACAACCGGGTTTTACTCATGCTGGGCGTCTTGGCATGGGTGTTCGCCTCAACTATCGGAACCGAGGTATCGGCCGCAGATTATTGGCCGCCGCTCTCGAGGATGCTGCCAATCTTGGATTGGCTCGGATTGAGTTGGAAGTGTTTTCAGCAAACATCCCCGCTATCCACCTTTATAGGACGTTCGGTTTTGTCGAAGAGGGTGTAAGTCTACGGGCCCGTTATCTGGACGGCGTGTGGGACGACCTCGTGCGCATGGCATTCTTTATTTCTCAAACAGCGCCGCAGTACGACGCACCTGCAGAGGAGCCCAAACGCTCGTTTCTGAGACGAATTGAACGTGAAGCGGGAGTGCCAAGGCTGACAGAAACTCTTTCACGGTTACAACCGACGGATCTTCAATCCTTATTGCTGGCGGTGTATCGCATTGCAGCCGGGCGGCGGAAGCCATCTGATGTGCTGGCCGATTATCGGAAAAATCGATTTGTCCGTCCCAGCAAAGTACCGGCTTCAAGTATGCTCCGGTGGGAAAGCTTGGCTGTTTCGCATTTGCCCTCCTCCTTTGAGGCCCTCGAGTTGGCGCCTGCCTGTCCACTCGGAACAAGCTCCGTAATCGCCGCTGTCGACCAGAACTGGGCGGTATCGACCATTCGAAACATTGAGGTGGTTTCCGATCCGACAAACGTGATGGCTCTGGAATGTGCCTTGCGGCGCCGGCTTCTCCTCTCGAACGCACCGAAGTCGTCGCAATCGGTCCATGTTGCGGCTCGTCACAGAGTACTCCGGCCCCAGTTGTATGCGGACAGGAACGCGGCATCCCACTTTGGCTTGTTCGGCCTTTGCAGCGCGGGTCGTGATGCCGGTAACCGTCAATTCGAACTGTCAGCTCTGAGGGCTCATTGTCATTTCCACCTCAAGCTGCTTCGGGACTTCCTCGGTGCTGAGCGCCGGATCCATGTTTCTCTTACGGACTTTGGAGCCCTGGATGACCAAATCAGATTGGAACGTGAGTTCCTGGCGCCTTTACGTGATGAGTTTAAGAATGTTGTCAGCGTCATGGACTCTCAACGGGCTAGTGGCCGAGGCTACTATCGCGACTTGTGCTGCAAGATCTACGTAGAAAGCGACTCAGGGGAACGTGTGGAAGTGGCCGATGGCGGATCGGTGGACTGGCTCCAGACGCTACTCAGCGACTCCAAAGAGCGCCTGGTCATCAGCGGCATCGGCAGCGAACGTGTCTGCGACATCTTTGGACGCTCATCCTGAGACGTGCGGGTGGCCTCCGGCCAGTACGTACTGCGACGAAGGCGGAGAACTCCACCGCCTCAATGCTGGTCAATTTTAGATGGCAGCTGGCGGGAGGCTCAGGCCGAGACACTTACGATGCACACTGAGGAGGCGATCCAGTATACGCCTCGCTTCCAGTCGCCGGAGGCAAAACAAGCGATCGCCGATCCAAGATTACAAACAAAAAGAAGTGTCGGAAAGATCAGTCTCTTTGGGAATTGCAATGCAAACACCTGTCATTGGCTAGTCAGCCTCGCGCGGCAATCCTCTCACCGTTAGGACCTCCTCGCTGCTTTTTGCTCTGCTCCAGATTTCGTCATCGCCAAGTGTGGCTTGGGCCAACTCGATCCCGTCTCAGCGTACCGGAGGAGGCTGACGCACCCGGTGGGTGGTGAGCTTGGGCAGGCTGGCAACTATCAAAAGCTACGGCACGAGTGGCGCTCGAAGTAAGTCTTGGAAGTAGTTGTGGGGAGAGTTAACAGGAGTCTATGGGACTTTAAGCCGGGCAGGTTCGCGAATAGTCCTCTAGCGATCCAGTCACTCACTTTCCGGTGCCAGGCTATAGCAACCGCTGCATGTCCGCAGTTAAAGTTCTTTAAGTCGCGGCCAAATTCCTTTATCATCGACGGGTGATGCCCACGAACTTCGAGTCCCCGATTCCCGACCTCGCCCAAACTAAAAGACTCGGGACGAGCCTTTCAGTAAAGTGGATTGCATTGGCCGTCGCCCTTTGTGCCTGCGGAGCCTACGCCTACTTCCTGATGTTTTCCCGTTTCGGCTTTTGGGACGACGAAGGTTATCTGATGGCCACGGTCCGCGCCATGTTGCAGGGCCATCTTCTTTACGATCAAATCTACACGCTTTACGGGCCCTTCTACTATTTCTTCGAGGGAGCTCTGTACGTCCTCACCGGGTTGCCTGTCACCCATGATTTCGTGCGTTTCGTCGGCCTGTTTTTCTGGTTGGCGTCTGCCGGTCTCGCCGCCTGGTCTGTCCTTCGCCTCACCCGGTCCTTCCTATTAGCTGGATTGACGTTATTTGCGGTAAGCAAGGTCCTCGTCTTCTTTAGCGGCGAGCCTGGACATCCGGAAGAGCTTTGTATCGTATGCGTCTGCCTCTTGCTCGCCCTCGCCACGATGGTAAACAGCAGGCTTAGCGGTTGGAATGCGATCTTCTCCGGCTTTCTCCTCGCTGCACTGTCGCTCACCAAAATCAATATCGGACTGTATGCCATTTGGGCGGTACTGCTGACGTATCTGAGCACTCATCCGGCCTCGCAGATCAAGAGACTCCTATTCTTTCTCGTAGGGCTCGGCAGCATCGGTTGTACCGCCATCATCATGCTGCCGCTGCTCGGGTCCGGCTGGGTAAACAACTATTTGCTGCTGATCGTGTTTTCCATCCTGGCGTCCTTGACGGCAGTCTCCAGAAACCGCCCGGAAACTATTATCGGCGCAAGAGCCTGGTATCTTCTCACCGTCGCGTTCGTTACTACGGGGCTGGCCGTTGTTGTGCCATTTCTAGTCCACGGAACCACCATGTCGGCGCTTCTTTACATCTCCGTGCTCCAGCACAAAAATTTCGCCCGTGAATGGTTTGTTTCCGCGCCATTCACTCCAAAGTCAACCCTTTGGGCGGTCCTCTCGCTGGCCCTGGCCGCGCTCTGGTCCTATCGCCGCCTAGCCCCCTCCCAAAGCAAAACGTTTGAAGCCGGACTCCAAGCGCTCAAAGGAGCAATCGCCGTGTTCGGTACTATCTATCTCCTCACTATGTATCCCGAGCACACGTACGGAGTTCGGTTGCTCAAGTTGGTCACGCCGTTTAATTGGCTCGTTGTGGTCATCCCCTCCAGCCAGGGAAAGGACAGCCGTTTTTTTGCTCGCGTATTTCTCTGCTTTCTCGGCGTCTTTGTGGCCCTGTATCCTTTCCCGGTAGCCTCTGCGCAACTGCTATTCGCTCTCGTGCCGCTTATTGTCGTGATTGCGGTCTTCTGGCACGACGCATTTGTTGCGCTGGCTGCGGTCGTTGCTGGACTAAATCGGAGGAACACGCGACGAGCTCTCTCAGCCACCGCTATGCTCCTTCTCGCCGGGGTCTACGCTAAGGCTCTGCACGGGGCGCAAGCGAATTATGCGGCCTTAGTTCCGCTCCGGCTCCCCGGAGCCGCGAACATTCACGTGACGCCACGTGAAGCCGATACATACCGGTGGGTCACTGACGAATTAGATCGCCACTGTGCCTCATTCTTCTCCATGCCCGGAATGTTCAGCTTTCACTTTTGGACTGGCAAGGATACTCCCACCATGATGATGATGAACGACTGGCCGGGTTTCTTAAATGCGAGTCAGCAACAGGTCGTCGTCAGGGATCTTGCACACAACCATACCAGCTGTGTCATTTCCAATCCCGGAATTACCAACATCTTCCTGCGCGGACAGGATATGTCGGAGTCACCCGTCGCCCGATACATTTACTCACATTTTCGGGAAATCGCTGAGCGAAATGGTTACCACCTACTTGTTCGTAAAGATTGATGCGGGCTGTCCACGTCTTGGGGAAGATTGCCGGGCCACCCTGAGGAGCCGTGGCGGGTGACGGTCCCACCAACGGGGCATGGTTGGACGATACTCGAGCACGCATGACTGTTCAGAAAGAGTTGACGCAGCACGCCACCATTTAAACCGCTATGAACGTTTATGGCGGTCCAGAGTCGGGTCCTGGTCTTCCTAACGAGTTCCGTCCCTTTAAGACGCCGCCAGTCCTAAATGTGCTCTATTCCGCACGGCTCAATATAAGCACACGGTCCTGCTGAATTCTCCCGTTGAAGAGTAAGCGTATTGGCTAGTTTCTGGATTCCTTTGAAGACCCGGAGCGGTATTCGTCTTTCTGCTTGGCCTTATTCTTTTCGTGATGGTCGTATAAAGCACCTGCGCCAGCGCCCGCACCGGCACCGATAGCTGCTCCCTTACCATGGCCTGCAATGGCGCCTATCGCTGCACCAGCGGCCGCTCCACCACCGATGCGCTCCGCCGATTTCTTTTTGGTCTGCTTCTTTTCGTAGTGCCGCGAGTCATTCGCCGTTGTACTTTGAGGCTGAGCGATGCCAAGGAACAATGGCGACGCGGTCAGAAAGGTCAGCAACGCGATCTTTCTCATGGAGGTCTCCTCTCCCGAGCACTAGCGCAAATCATGAACCAATCCAGTCCATGGCGCTAAATATCTCGGAACGGGCGAGTTGTACACAGGGGTGAAGCTAGCAGATTCGCCATTTATACCTGCCAATGAAGAAGGAATCGCAATATTTACAGGGCCGTGTCTTTCATGGCTCTCAGGCGGTGAAAGCTGATCAGAGAGTCTCCTGAAATCGCGGAATAATACCGCATCCCGCAACAAACCCGCCCGTAACGTTCTCATTGGGCAGAAGGACGATGGTCATTTCTGCTCGCTTTTGCGTTTATCCGTTCAGATCGCCTTCGCGTGTAGCGTCCTCATGATGCTTGACAATGGCCAGCCTGTTTTATCTGAGACGCCGCGCAATCCCATTCCTTTGCCTGCAGCTCTCTCGTCTTCTGAACGTCCACCGCAACACGTGAGGGCGCCGAGCACCTTACCTTGCCGTCGAGAGCGGTTCAGGCCAGCTTAGTCCCGACTGAAGCTGCCTTGTACCGTTCTTGCCGGTGACGAGTCTAATAGTACAGAGGTCACAGTCAGAGCCATGAACCTAAAAGATGTAAAAGAGCGCCTGACCCATGCCGTCGAAACAGAGAACCCGCCCGGAACAGCGTACTACGGAGCCGAGATAGACGAAGGCGAAGTGGAAGCTGCCCGCGAGCGCATGGACAAGCCAACCCGAAGGCAAGAAGACGCGGCTGGCGACAGGGAATCCCATACGAGTCCCATCGCTCCCAGGCAAGCACCGTAACCCGGTTGCGTATACATGCAGCTCCCTGACAAACCTACAGCCCCAGCCTGCCAGCGCTATTCTCTCTAAACAAACTGCCATCGTTGATGTATCGACGTACCATCTGAACCGAGCGACGCCCAGTTTGAGCCATGATCAAGCGTTCCGATGCTCCAGCCATCGCAGTGCTAGTGCGCGTAGCAGCTAAAAGATAATGTTCGGCAATACTATTGAGCATACGTGAGCAAAGCGCGAACAAGTGTAGCCCTTGGTAGGGCTGTAGGCTGTGCCTTATGCCGTCTCGTGGGACGACGGATTCAAGGGTAAGATTCGGCACGCGTGATGATCGCTCTACCCGGTTTTTCGTTACGTTCTTCGAAAGGCTAGGCAAAGCGCTGCTTTGCAGAAATCCTATCCTACCAACAGAAGCCGAACGTCTGACCTTGTCACTGGGAGTTTTGAGTTGGACTCAGGAAGCTTGTAACTACTTGCAACGCTTGGTTGCGGGGGCAAGATTTGAACTTGCGACCTTTGGGTTATGAGCCCAACGAGCTACCTGACTGCTCCACCCCGCATTTGCATCGTAACAATCTTGCGCCGCGAGGTCAACACCATGGGTAGTTTTACAGTAAAAGAGGACCGAACATCTGCCCCTCTTTATGTCCACCGCGCGCAGAGCCACGAAACCAATCAACCACCGTGCCAAAGCCGGAGCCGCTGCACCCCGGCTTGACTCTCCAGAGCTTTACATCAACCCCCATCTCAGCTTGCTCGCCTTTCAGCGCCGGGTGTTGGAAGAAGCACAGGACGAAGCCAATCCCCTGCTCGAGCGTGTGAAGTTTGTGTCGATCCTCGGTTCGAACATTGACGAATTCTTCATGGTTCGCGTGGCCGGACTGTGGCAGCAGATCGAAACGCGCACCACCGAAATCAGCATGGACGGCAGGCCGCCGGGAGAGCAGTTGGAGCTCATCCGCCAGGAAGTCACCGGCCTGACCGGGCAGCTTTATGACCTTTGGCGCGAAAAACTGATGCCGGAGTTGAAGAATGCCGGCATTTGCATCCTGGATCTGCACGAACTGAACGCACAGCAGAAGACCGCTCTCGACGACTACTTCAGCCGCATCGTCTACCCGGTCCTGACGCCCTTGGCCTTCGATCAGGGGCGCCCCTTTCCGCACATCTCGAACTTGAGCCTGAATATCGCCGCCGTCATAAACAACGGAGACGGGATCGAGCGTTTTGCCCGCGTGAAGGTGCCCGATCTGCTGCCGCAACTGGTGCCGGTCCCCTCCGAAGCCGGCGAACTCTCCTTCGTCTGGCTGGAGCAAGCCATTATTGCCAACCTGGGCATGCTGTTTCCCGAGATGGAGATCGTGGAGGCTTATGTATTCCACGTCACCCGCGATGCCGAACTTGCGATCCAGGAGTTGGAAACCGACGACATCCTCGAAAGCGTACAGGAAGCCGTCTGGGCGCGGCGTTTCCGCGATGCTGTGCGTCTTCAGGTCAATACCATCATGCCGCAGAAGATCGTGGACCTGCTGACGGCCAACCTGGAACTCGACCAGAATGATGTTTACCGCGTGGATGGGCCCGTCGATCTTAGCCGGACGAAAGCTCTGTTAAACATCGATCGTCCGGCGTTGAAGGACAAGCCCTTTACTCCGTATACGCCCCACGGGCTGTCGTTTGCGGCCGGATCGGAGATGTTTACTTCCATCCAGCTTTCCGACATTCTGCTGCATTTCCCTTACGAATCCTTTCAACCCTTTGTGGACTTCCTTCGCTTAGCCGCGCAGGATCCCGAAGTGTTGGCGATTAAAATGACGCTCTACCGCGTAGGGCGCAACTCTCCTATCGTCGAAGCCCTGCTCGATGCCAGCCAGAACGGAAAGCAGGTAGCGGTTCTGGTGGAGTTGAAGGCGCGCTTCGATGAGGAAAGCAATATTGAATGGGCACAGAAGCTGGAGCGCGAGGGCGTTCACGTTGTCTATGGTTTGCTGGGCTTAAAGGTGCATGCAAAGCTCGCAATGGCCGTCCGGCGCGAAGGCGACGCAATCCGGCGCTACGTTCACCTGGGAACCGGCAACTTCAATCCTGCCACCGCGCGCACATATACGGATCTGGGTCTTTTTACGTGTGATGAAGAGATCGGAGCGGACATCAGCGATCTGTTCAATCACCTCACCGGTTACTCTGCCAAGAAGTCCTACCGCAAGCTGCTGGTTGCGCCTCACAGCCTGCGCTCAGGACTGGAACGACTGATTCGGAGCGAAATCGAGCGTCACAAGCACTATCGGGATGGCTACATCATCCTGAAGATGAATGCTCTGGAGGACGCAGGTATGATTCGCATTCTCTATGAAGCATCGCAGGCAGGAGTAAAAATTGATCTGATCGTGCGTGGCGTTTGTTCTTTACGCCCGGGGGTTCCTGGCGTGAGCGAAACCATTCGCGTGCGCAGCATCATGGGCCGTTTCCTAGAGCACAGCCGGATCTTTTACTTTTACAATGGCGGCAACGAGCGTGTCTATGCCGGTAGCGCCGACATGATGCCCCGCAATTTGAACCGCCGCGTGGAAGTGTTGTTTCCCATCGAGGATCGCCGCATGATACGCCGCCTCCGGGACCGTATTCTTGCGAAATACTTAGAAGATGAAGCTGGCGCTCACATTATGCAACCTGATGGAACATACACCCGGGTCACGGGCGGAAACGGGAAGAAGTTGTTCGACAGTCAGGCGTGGTTTCTCAAGCGCCACGGCGATTGAAATTTTCCCACTGTGATGCTGGTAACTTTTCATCCGGAATACACATTCGGTGTGTATAGTTGAAACCTCAAGTGCGCGTCGACGGGTTGTTCTCGAACGCCTTAACCCACAAGGCCGCTCAATAACCACGCGATGAGAGAAACTTCCCTGTTAAAGCTGATTGCCGCCTGGCTGCTGTTCAGCGGTGTGTCTGTCGCGTTC
This sequence comes from Bryobacteraceae bacterium, assembly GCA_035475295.1. Lineage (GTDB taxonomy): Bacteria > Acidobacteriota > Terriglobia > Bryobacterales > Bryobacteraceae > Bog-105. Next base: position 9,822 of record DATIMM010000114.1, on the reverse strand, counting down.
GGAATGGCTTGGCTATGGTCTGACTTTCTCCCCGGGCAAACCGGGGTGGCCGCCGCCAAGCTGACCGCGCTGCTCTCGTTTGTGGGAGCATTTGGCTTTGCATTCACGTATCTGCTCTCGCGCCGCTGGTCGCGCCGTATGAAACGGCTGGAACTTTTTATCGAAGCCCTCCCCTCGCCGAATGGTGAGCCGCTTCCCGAAGGCGGGCCTCCGGAACTGCGGGATCTGTCTCGCGCCATGCGAGCCACGGCCGAGCGTGTCCGGAGCGTGGTAGAAAGAGCAAGCATTGAGTCTTCGCGCCGCGAGACGATTCTGGCCGGCATGGCGGAAGGTGTTCTCGCGGTCGACCAGGACCTTCGTGTCATCTTTTGTAACGACGCGTTGACGAATGCTTTTCATACGCGTAAGCCCGCCTCCGAGGGCAGACCGCTCTATGAGGTTGTGCGCGAGCCTGCCTTACAGGAAATCCTCGACTTTGCCGTGCACAGCGGGGAGGCCGACAAGAGCCGCTTCCGCAGCTCCAGTGCCGGACGCTGGTTCGAAGCTCATGTACTTCCCCTGGGCGAAGGCGCGCATCGCGGCGCGATTGCGGTTCTCCACGACATTACCGATATCCAGCATCAGGAACAGCTTCGTAAGGATTTTGTCGCCGATGTCTCGCATGAACTGCGGACGCCCTTAGCATCCATACGCGGCTACGCTGAAACCCTTCTCGATGGCGGCCTCGACGATACGGAAAACAACCGCAAGTTTGTCGAGATCATTCTGAACCACGCCATTCGCTTAAACAATATCGCCTCCGACCTGCTTGTCTTGTCGGAGCTGGATTCTAACGCGCCGGCAATCCCTCCGGATCGGGTGCCGGTGCTGGACGTCGTCGATTCAGCGATGCACACCGTGGAAAACGGAGCCGCGCTGCGCAACGTGCGGCTCATTCGAGGCCAGTGCGAGGATTGCGCTGTGATCGGGTACCGTTTCCGTCTGGAGCAAGTCCTCGTCAATCTGCTCGACAACGCCGTGAAGTTTAACCGCCCGGACGGCGAAGTCTCCGTCCAGTGTTGTCATGCTGAAGACGGGCGTGTGCGCATCACTGTCAGCGATACCGGCATCGGTATCCCGAGCGAAGATCTGAAGCGCATCTTTGAACGCTTTTACCGCGTGGACAAAGCACGTACCCGGTCCGCTGGCGGAACGGGACTGGGGCTTCCAATCGTCAAAGAAGTAGTGGAGCGCATGGGCGGCAACGTAACCGTGGAAAGCCAACTGGGGAGCGGTACGCGATTCATTATCGACCTGCGAGCCGCCTGATCTGCTGGACCAGCGCGCATCCCGTCAAACGTTGGGGCCAGTACTTCTCCTCCCGGGATCCGGCCTAATTAACGAAAATGTAACACCGTTGTCACGCCTGGTTTATGTCGGTCTATCAATACTGAAAGGGCATATACGTTACGGCGGCGCGTGAGAAGCGTTGGCTTCCGCGCCGGTTCGGCAAAATCAAGGAATACGAGGATGAAATTGTCAGCTTTCACCAGGGGTAAAAAAGCTAAGCTTGCGGGCGCGACGGTACTGTTCGCGCTTGCCGCCGTGTTTCCACTGCAGGCGCAGGTGACTCTCACCGGAGTGGGCGCTACTTTCCCCGCTCCCATCTACCAGAAGTGGTTCAACGATTATCAATCGGTCGACTCAAACGTCCAGATCAATTACCAGGCGATTGGGTCAGGCGCCGGTATCGGGAACGTCACACAAGGTGTGGTGGACTTTGGCGCCAGCGATGGCCCCATGACCGACGAGCAGATGGCCGCATATAAAAAATCGCACGGCTTTGGCATCCTGCACTTCCCGACCGTTCTTGGCGCCGCGGTACCCACCTACAACATCCCGGGTGTGACCGGGAGCCTGAAGTTTACTCCGGAAGTGCTCGCTGGAATCTATTTGGGCCAGATAAAAAAATGGAACGATTCAAAGCTCGCACAGCTGAATCCCGGTGCCCATCTGCCCAACTTGGACATCGTGGTTGTCCATCGCTCCGACGGTAGCGGAACTACTTATATCTGGACAGATTACCTCTCCAAAGTCAGCCCCGAATGGAAATCGAAGGTCGGCCGCAATACCTCCGTGCGTTGGCCGGTCGGTCTTGGTGGAAAGGGAAACGATGGGGTGGCCGGGATCATCAAAGGACAGAAGGGCTCTATCGGGTACGTCGAGCTGATTTACGCTATCAAGAGTCATCTGGATTACGGAATGGTCAAGAACGCATCCGGCAACTTCGTTAAAGCAAGCCTAAGCTCAGTAACGGCAGCCGCCGCGGGCGTCGACATGCCTGCTGACTTCCGCGTTTCCATTACGGACGCCTCCGGTGCAAACGCCTATCCCGTATCGTCTTTCACGTGGCTGCTGGTCCCCTCCGAAATCAAGGACCCCGCAAAGCGTAAGGCAATGGTTGGTTTCCTGAAATGGGCCATCACCAAAGGACAGGACGAAGTGGAGTCTCTCGACTACGCCAAACTGCCTTCCACGGTAGTCTCCAAGGAAGAAAGCGCCATCGGCAAGATAAAGTAGAGGGGCGGGTCCGCTCTAAAAGCGCCAGTTCTTTTGTTTCATGGCAAGTCCCACAGTAACGGCACCAGACATTCCCCGCCCCCACGCACGCTCCCTGCTGGAACGGTTGCGTGGGGGTGACACGATTACCTATCTCGTTACTCTGATTTGTGCGATAGCCATTCTCGCCATCGTCGTCCTCATTGTTGGCGAGCTCTGGATGCACTCCCAGCCGACCATTAAGAAGTTTGGCTTCGGCTTCCTGGTAAGCTCCGAATGGAATCCGAACTCAGGCCAGTTTGGCGCCCTTCCGTTCATCTACGGAACCTGCGTCACGTCGGCTTTAGCCCTGGTCGTATCTATTCCTATCGGCGTCTTTGCCGCAATTTTCCTGGCCGAAATGGCGCCTCCCGGCATTTCCACCGTACTTACTTTTCTCATCGAACTGCTGGCCGCGGTTCCCAGCGTCATCTACGGTCTGATGGGGATTTTCGTTCTCGTGCCGCTCATTCGCGAATACCTCGCGCCCATTCTGTCCAGCGCCTTCGGCTACCTGCCTGTATTTTCCGGTCCGTTTTACGGCGTCAGCTTTCTTTCGGCGGGATTGGTGCTCGCCGTAATGGTCGTGCCATTCATCATCTCCGTTTCGCGCGAAGTTCTGCTCGCCGTTCCCGTGGATCAGCGCGAGGCTGCACTCGCCCTCGGCGCCACAAAGTGGGAGACCACCTGGCAAGTCGTCCTGCCGAACGCAAGCACAGGCATTATTGGATCGGTCTTTCTCGCTCTTGCCCGCGCCCTCGGCGAAACCATGGCTGTCACCATGGTCGTCGGCAATACGCCCAACATTTCCGCGTCGCTGTTTTCGCCCGGCTACTCCATCGCGGCCGTGATCGCCAATGAATTTTCTGAAGCCACCGGCGACCTGTACATCTCTTCCCTGATCTTTCTGGGCCTGGTGTTGTTCGGACTCACCATCGTCATCAATGGCCTCGCGCGCATTCTCATCATGGCCACAACCCAGAGGAGAGCGTAGCCATGGAGATGAAAATTTCCAAATCGCGGAAAGTGGTGAATGCCGTGATGCTCACGGTCTCTGGACTTTGCACGCTCCTGGCCGTCGCGGTGCTCTTCTACATCCTCGGTTACCTCCTGGTGCATGGCGGCAAATCGCTAAGCCTGAACTTCTTCACAAAGCTTCCGTCGCCCTTTGGTTCCACCGGGGATGGCGGAATGGCGAACGCCATTATTGGAAGTGGAAAGGTTCTGTTGCTCGCCACATTGATCGGCGTTCCCATCGGCTTTCTCGCGGGCGTTTATCTCGCCGAATACAGCAGCCGGAGCTTTGCTTCCGTCGTCCGCTACGTTGTCGACCTGCTGAATGGCGTTCCGTCCATCGTCATCGGAATTGTCGGCTACGCGCTCGTCGTCCGGGCGATGGGGCACTACTCCACTCTCGCCGGAGGCGTCGCGCTGGGCATCATGATGATTCCGATCGCGGTCCGTACCTCTGAAGAATTTCTGCGAGCCGTCCCCAACTCGTTACGCGAGGGAGCAATGGCGCTCGGGGCCACCAAAGCCACTACCATTTTCACGGTGATCATTCCAGCGGCGATCTCCGGATTAACCTCCGGCATGATGCTGAATCTGGCCCGTGTGGCCGGAGAGACCGCGCCGCTCTTATTCACCGCTTTGGGCAGCATGTACTGGAGCCGGGGATGGGATCATCCCACCGCGACCCTGCCCGTCATGATCTACAATTACGCCATTTCTCCTGAACCGGACCTGCATCAGCAGGCCTGGGCAGCGGGATTTGTATTGCTTACACTGGTCTTAGTCATCAACGTGACTGCCCGATTAATCGTTGCCCGCGGACCAGCATCTTCTCGGAGATAACTTGTGGCTACACCCCAGCAACCTGCTTTGAAGGAATCACCAATCGATATTGCTGACCAAATCGATGTGCCAAAAACCGGCGCGATGCCGAAATTAAGCGCGAAGCACCTCGACTTTTTTTACGGATCGTTTCAAGCCCTCCATGGGATCAGCCTGGACATTGCACCGAACAAAATCACCGCGTTCATCGGCCCGTCCGGTTGCGGCAAGTCCACCTTTCTCCGCACCATGAACCGGATGTATGAAATCGTTCGCGGTACGCGCGTCGAAGGCGAACTCATCCTCGATGGCAGCAATCTCCTGTCCATGGATGTAACCTACGTGCGCCGCCGGATCGGAATGGTGTTTCAGAAATCCAATCCTTTCCCAAAAAGCATCTATGACAATGTTGCCTACGGACTGCGTGTCAACGGTGTGCGCCGCAAATCGGTGGTGGATGAGGCGGTAGAGCGAAGCCTTACCCATGCCGCTCTCTGGAATGAGGTCAAAGACAAACTGAACAAGCCCGCTACCGCCCTCTCCGGCGGTCAGCAGCAGCGTCTCTGTATCGCGCGCGCCTTGGCTGTCGAACCGGAGGTCTTGCTACTCGACGAGCCCTGCTCCGCGCTGGACCCCATCGCCACGCTCAAAATTGAGGAACTGCTCTTTCAGATCCGGAACCTGACCACCATCGTCATCGTCACGCATAACATGCAGCAGGCCGCGCGCCTGGCGGATTTCACCGGCTTCTTCTTGCTGGGCAAACTGATTGAGTTCAACAAAACCAAAACGATCTTCCAAAACCCCGGCAAAAAGGAAACCGAAGATTACGTGACGGGCCGGTTTGGTTGACGACAGCCGGGCTGAGCGAACGAGGTAAATGTGCGCCATTTTGAACAGGAATTAGACCTCCTGAAAGCAAAGCTTCTGGAGATGAGCGCTCTGGTCGAGAGTGCCGTGTATCGAAGCGTTCAGGGAGTTGTCGAGAAAAACGAAGAGTTGGCCCAGCAGGTCCTGCGGAACGAAGCGCGCATCAATCAACTCGAAATCGAAGTCGATAATTTAGCCATCGGCATATTGGCCCTGCAAGCTCCCATGGCCCAGGACCTTCGGTTAGTCACGGCCGCCATCAAGATCAACAACGACCTGGAGCGCATGGGAGACCTCTCGGTAAGCATCGCCCAAAGCGCCCTCGCCCTGATGCGCGAGCCGGTGATCCGTCCCTTAATCGACATCCCGCATATCGCTGGGCTGGCGCAATCCATGGTTCGCAAAGCACTGGACGCTTTTGTGAACCGCGATTCCGAGCTCGCGCGCAGCGTCCTTGCTTCCGACGACGCCGTCGACAACATGCGGACCGCCAGCTATCACGAGCTGATCAGCTTCATGGAGAAGAATCCGGAGCACATTCCCCAGGCTCTTTATCTTCTCTCTGTGGTCCGAAACCTGGAGCGCATCGCGGACCACGCGACCAACATCGCCGAAGACGTGCTCTTCCTGATCAAAGGGATCGACGTACGCCATCACAACGAGGAACGGGCTGCCGTACCCCGAGCCAGGTAAGCTTGGCCAACTGAACCGCCGGGCGCCCGGCTTTGTTTTCCCGTGAGTGCGCCCGGCAAGTCCACGCCCTTACGAGACTTCGAGTATCGCTTCGACTTCTACCGTGATGTTTTGCGGCAGGATCGCTCCAATCGCCGAACGGGCGTGCCTTCCGCTTTCTCCAAATACTTCCACCAGCAGATCGGAGCACCCATTGATCACCTGCGGCTGATTTCCGAACTCGGGAGCGCTGTTTACAAATCCAAGCAGCTTCACCACGCGGCGCACGCGCGACAGGTCCCCATCCAAAGCTTGTTTAGCGGCTGCCAACAGCTGAATCCCCACCAGCCTCGCGTCTTGGTAGGCCTGCTCCACGGTTACGTCGCGCCCTACTTTTCCGGTCTTTAATTCATTGTTTCCAGTTCTGGGGCCCTGGCCCGAAAGAAACAGCAGATTGCCGCTTCGTACGCCCGGTACATAGTTCGCCATGGGAGCCGGGGCTTCAGGGAGCCGGATTCCTAACTCTTTCAACTTTTCTTCAATCGCGTTTGTGGACGTCACGTATTGAGATTGACACAGCTAGGTTGCAGGTGAGCGCCCTCCCGCTGGCCCGGCGTGCCGTACCCCCAACCCGCCGCTTGTATTCGGCTCCTGGCCGCGGCTTTCTCTCCTTACGAATCCCGCTCCGCAGCCGGAAGCGTAACGTGAAACGTGGCCCCTTGTCCGAGCTCCGACTCCACCCAGATGCGCCCGCCGTATCGCTCGGCAATGCGCTCGCAGATCGCCAGCCCAATACCGGTGCCCTCATACTTCTGCCCGTGTAATCGCTTGAAAATTCCGAAAACAAGGTGGTGATGTTGCGGGTCGATGCCGATCCCGTTATCTCGGACGGAGAACCGCCATTGCCGGTCCTCGCGCACCGCGGTAACGTGAATCGTGGGCGTTTCGGTGCTGCGGTACTTGATTGCATTACCGATCAGATTTTGCAGAAGCTGAAGAAGATAAACCTCCTTCATCTTCACCGCCGGCAGTTCGTCCACCTGAAGTACCGCGCCACTTTCTTCGATCGCGGCCGCGAGTGAGTGCCGCACCTTGACCATCACGGCGTCTCCACTGGTAAACTCCCCCCGCTCGTCGGAAATGGAACTGGCCGCCTGCGAGTAGGTGAGCAGGTCTTTCAGCAGCATCTCCATCTGGCTTGCGCCGCGCGTGATGTACTGGATGAACTCGTCGGCCTGCCCGTCCAGCTGCCCGGCGTACTTCTTCTTCAGCATCTGGCTGAAAATGCTTACCATCCGCAGCGGCTCCTGCAGATCATGGCTCGCCGAAAACGCGAACTGCTCCAGATCCTGATTGGCGCGGCGAAGTTCCCGCTCCGTACGAATCTGCCGGTCGATGTCGGTGGAAGTGCCGAACCACTTTATGATTTCACCGCGGCCATTGCGGAATGGCGTGGCCCGCGCCTTGAACCAACGGTAAACTCCGTCTCGCCGCCGCATCCGGTACTCGATATCGTAATCGGCCTTCCCCTCCACCGCCCGCATCCATGCCTCCCGGGTGCGTGCACGGTCCTCCGGATGGAGCACGGCGTCAATCCAGCGGTAGCCGAGAGTCTTGTCTACCGAAAGTCCTGTATAGGCTATCCACTGTCGGCTGAGGTAATCGCAATGGCCGTCCGGATTGCACGTCCACACCAGTTGCGGAAGAGCCTCGGTCATCGTACGAAACCGCTCCTCGCTCGTCTGCAACTCCCGCTCCGCGCGGGCGCGCTCGATGGACTCCCAGCAGCGGTTTGCCACCACTCGCACCAGTTCGATCTCCTCGCGGCTCCAATGTCGTGGTGTCTTCTGGTGCAGCGCCAGGCCGGCGGCCACCTTCCCGTCTTTGAGGAGCGAAACCGCGACGGCGGAGCGGATCTGGGCGGATCGATACGCCTCGCGCACTCTGGATACACGTGGGTCCAGTTCCGCGTCTTCGACTATGTACGGCCGCCCTTCCTGCATGCAGCGCGCGAACTCTCTGCCGAACTCGGAGAGTTTATAGCGGCCCGTGATGCTCGGAACGTCGCGGTTGTAACTTCCCCTCACAACGGCGGTATTCTCGTCGTTCTCCACGTCGGCGTACGCGCACCGGTTCACGCCCAAGTGCTCGCCGAGCAGACGAGCCGCAATCTCCGTCACCTCCGCCGAACTGGTCAACGGCCGTGTGGCGTCGTCCAGCTGCATCAGAAAGGAATGGCGTAGCTCCGCCTGTTTCCGCTCCGTGATATCCACGCTCACGGCAACCAGACGGGACGGCTTGCCATCGGCTGCGAGAATCAAGCTCACGCTATTGTTCGTCCAGATTACGGAGCCGTCCGGCCGCAGGTATCGCTTCTCAATCGTGTAAGGCTTCTCGTGTGCAATCGCATGCTGAAGCATCTCCTGCGTTAGCGCAAGGTCTTCGGGATGCGTGATCTCACGAACGTTCAAACGCAGCATCTCCTCGCGCGTCCGGCCCACCATGGCGCAGTAGCGGTCATTCACCAGCGTGAACTGTCCCGTCATGTCACCCTCCGCGATGCCAGCGGTCGCTTGGCCGATAATGGCGTTGAGCCGCGCTTCGCTCTCGCGCAGCGCCTCTTCCGCCCGTTTGCGTACCGCTTCGGCTTTGCGCTCGGAGGTGATCTCGCGGAAGTAGATCGACAGGCCGCCTTCACGCAGCGGGTAGGCTTTCAGCCGAAACCACCGGTCCCAGGGTCCGTAGTAGCCTTCGAACTCCACCGGTTTTCCCTCCGCGACGGCACGCCGCAGCTTCTCCTCCAGCACTGTTCCTGCCAGGCCCGGAAACAGCTCCCAGATCACGTTGCCCAGGTGCGCTGCCCGGCTCAGCCCGTTCAGGCGCTCCGCTTCGGCATTAACGTAGATGTAGCGCCATTCTCTATCCAGCGTTACGAAACCGTCGCTGATGCTTTCGAGAATGGACGACGCCTTCTCTTCCTCCTCTTTGCGCGGCGGGAATGTATCGAAAGTGATCAGGTCCATGGCCCTACGGCTGACGCCGCCGTATCTTTCCTCGTGTGCCCCGTGCAATAAAGCAAACACTGGCTATCGCGATTATAAATTCAACTTCCTGTCGTCGGCGGCGAGATCCGCCCGGACCCTCCAGGCATACTGAAAGCGTAATGATGAGAGTTCCTGATCGCCGTACTTTTCTCAAAGCTGGTGCTGGGTTGTGCTTCTCCGGCAGTTTACTAAAGGCCATTCCTGCCGCTGCCTCTCCGATCCAGATTGGCTGCTGTGCTTCGCTCGCCAAGCTTCAACAGGTGGTGGATGCCGGCTTCGAGTACATTGAGCCCGCCGCAGCCGACCTGGCCGGCATGACCGCCGATGAGTTTGCCCGGGCGAAGGACCGGGTCTTTGCCTCGCCCATTCGCTGCCAGGCATTCAACAGCTTCATTCGCCGCAAGGACTTGGTCGTGGTCGGGCCCTCCGTCAATCTTCCCGCCGTGAAGGAGTACGTCGATAGCACGCTCGAACGGTGCCGGGCCCTCGGCGCCAGCGTTGTGGTCTGGGGCAGCGCCGGTTCCCGCAATGTGCCTCCCGATTTCTCACGGGAGCGCGCCTGGGACCAGATCGCCGTATTCTTGCAAGCCATTGCTCCCATCGCGGGCCGCCATCACGTCTCCATCTCGCTGGAACCGCTCAACCACAAGGAAAGTAACATCCTGAACACGGGCGCCGAAACGTTGAAGATGGTGAAGCAAGTGAACCGACCCGAGATTCAGATGATCATCGATTACTACCATCTGCGCGTGGAAAATGAACCCTTGAGCATCTTCGATGAAGCCGGAAAGCACATCAATCACCTGCACTTTGCTCATCCCGCCGG
>DATIMM010000113.1:0-10259 GCA_035475295.1 Bryobacteraceae bacterium | reverse complement strand
GCTCGGTATTCATGAGCGGTGGGTCAAGCTGGTTGAGCAATCCGTCGAGAAGTTGACGTCTTAACCGGAACGCGCGAGTGCGATCCCGCACGGGCTGGTTCGGCTGAACTATAATCAGCGCATGTCCCCGGCGGCTGACATCACAGCCGTGTTCTTGCGAATGCTTGAATTCTGTGCCACCGAGGTACTTATTGCGGAATCAGATCTGCGGGCCATTGAACAAGCTTCGCACCCGTGCAATCCGCTCGACTTGGGCTCGGAATCTGACCGTCCTGAGTTTCGTTTCGCTATGAGGCAGGCTTTCAGCAAGGTGCTGACCGCGGATCTCGATTGGGAACGCGTCAGGTTGCATGCCGCCGCGCTCACCGCGCGTCTTCATGAACGACAGCAGCAGCGGGATGAGGCCGGCATGGCAACACGATGGTTGCCGTTGGAGCCGGGCAATGGGTTCTTCGATGCGGTCCGCTGGTCGGCATGCTGGTCCCGCCGCGACCTCGAAGGGGTGCTCGGTTTCTTTACGGAGGATGCTCTTTATATCGACCTGGTCCGCAACCTTCACGCCCAAGGCAAGAGCGACTTACGCCGTCTTCTCTCGCGTCTGTTCCACGCCTCAGACGCGACAGCAATCTTCACGGCTGCCAACTTTGTGCCCGGCGAGCGCGAAATCGAACTCGAGTGGGCGCAAAAAGGCACGCGCATACCGGGCCCGGACATCAGCGCCAGTCTTGGTGGCGGCACCGTGCGCGGCACGTCTAACCTGCGTGTCGAAGAAACGAAAGTCTCTGTCTGCATCGATCGCCCGAACGCCCAAGACATGGAGCGGATTGGCCGCCATTCCCTGGGCTTCGAGAAGGCGCCCGGCGGCGGCGAGATCCGCCAGGCAAAGAGCTATGTGTTGCTTGATCGCATCGTCGTGTTCAAACCGCTCAAGCTGAAAAAGGCACCGCCGAAGCAGGAGTAGATCCCATGAGTTCCGACGATGAGGGCGTTGTGATGCGCGCCCTTGAAGAATGGGTTTTCAGCCACCCCCATAAGGATCGCCCGTTTCTTATCATCATGGGCCGAAGTTTTACGCCAGTCCAGTATTGGAACGAGGTGAGGGAGAACGAACAGTTCCGGACGAAGCTCTTTCGCTTCCTCGAGGAGCAGGCCGAACGGGCAGGCGAAAGACCAGTCGATATGATCTACCGCGCTGTCGGAGCGAACCGAAGGTGAGGAAAGCCGGCGTCCTGGTCGTGGCCACGCGATATGATGCGGGCTCCCACTATACCTATCAATGGGCCCGCGCACTTCAGGAGGAACTCGCCAGGATGGACCATACCTGCATCCCGTTGGACGCGGCCGATCTCTGCCGCGCAGGCAGCTCGTTCGCCGATGCCATAAATTGTGTGCAATATGTAGTCTTTTACGGTCATGGTCTGACAGATGAGTGGACCGCACTGCCGGTCGGATCCTCCGGGTCGACCACACCGCTGGTTAATTCGGCCAACGCGTCGCTGCTGGGCGGACGGCGCGTATTCGCGGGCTGCTGTCATTCTTTGGTCCAATTGGGCCAGGCTTACGCCGCCGCTTTTCCGCACGGCGAGTATATCGGCTATAGCAAAGAATTCGCATTCGAGGCGGCCAATCATGAGTTCTTTCGCGATGTCGTCAACAATGCTGTCATACAGTTCGTCAAAGGTGCCTCCCGTCAAGCGGTTGTCGCCATGCTGCAGAACGCATGGGAGGGTTTGCGGGATGCGTTCGGGGGCGGCGGCATTCTCCAACACCGGCCGAATGCCTTTGAGGCGTCACAAGATGCCGACGACAACAGCAAGCACGTCGGCTTTGCGCCTTGACCTGTCGCGGGCGCTTAAGCCCAGCGAACCCAAAAAAGGCAACCACGGAGGACCATATGGATGAAGCGAGTGCACTGGTAGACCTCGTCAGCAAAATCGAGGTGGCTCTGGCAATGGTGGTGGGCCGGAGCAAGGATACGCTCGGCCTGACCCTGCAGAAGGCGGAGTTACATCTCAAGGCTGCCACCAAGAAGAACATCAAGGCCGGAGGAAAGCTCGAATTCGGAGTATCGATCGACCTTTCAGCGCAGCAGGAATGGTCGCGCGCTCACGCACTCATCCTGTCGCTCACACCGAAAGAAAAGATCAGCATGGGCAAAAGAGACGAAAGCGAGGACTTGGCGGATGCGATCTTCGAAATCGCTTCCGCCGTGAAACAGCTTGAGCGGACGGTTGCGCGCAGTTTCAACGCCTCGGAAGCCGCCGTTTCCATCGATGTCGAAGAAGGAAAAGATGGCAAACTCCAGGTCGTCGCCGGCGGTGGTAGTAAATGGACTAACACCCATACGATCAAGCTCATTTTCCGCCCCAGCTAGCGGTCTTCAGAAAGAGAGCTAGCGCGAACAGGTCTGGCCAGAATCACGTTGATGAGCTCGTCTTCCGTTCCCATCGGAAAAATACCGCGATAGACAAACCATGCCTGAAAGGCTGGCATTCGGGCACCTAGAAGGTGTATACAAGCCCGCGAGCCGTTAGCCTCGTAAGTTTTCTTACGAATATTGAGGTATGGGCAGTACCATTTTGAGTTGATCACGGAGTTCTGTAATGAGACACACATACCTGAGTTTTCATTCACGAAGTTGGTTGTCCTAGCTCTTATGGCGACCTGCATCGCTTTCGCCCAGGAAGCGCAAATTACCGGACGGGTGGCAGACACTCCTGCGCTGTCGTCCCGGGTGTAAAAATGGCCGTGACTAACACGGCTACCGATGTTGCGCGAGATACCACAACGAATGATCTTGGTTACTACACGGTCGGGCTGCTCACACCAGGCAATTACGTGATCGCCGCGGAGAAGAGTGGATTTCGGACCCTCGAGCGGACCGGTATTGTCCTGCAAGTGGACCAGCATGCGGCGCTCGACTTCACAATGGAGGTCGGGCAGTTGACGCAGACGATCAGCGTCCAAGCCGGGGCTCCGTTGGTGGACAGCACGGAGGCCAGCGTCGGACAGGTGATTACGAACACGCAGGTGGTTCAAATGCCGCTTAAAGGGCGCAATTACGTGAACCCTGGGATTGCTCTCGGGAGGCACGGTCGAGCCTATCGCGGGCAGCCGGGCTCAAGGTTTCAGTTCCGGTGGGCAGCGCGTCTCGGCGAACAACTTTCTGCTCGATGCCGTCGACAATAACAGTTACGACTTGGCCGACGCGGGGCGCATGGCCGGCATGGTCGCGCCGTCAATAGACGCGATCCGCAATTCAGGAATTCAAGGTGCAAACCAAATCTTATTCGGCGGAATACGGGCGCGGAACCGGGCAACCGTGAACGTGACGATCAAGTCCGGCACCAACAGAAACTCCTCAGCAGGCCCCGCGAGGCCTCTATCCGTTAAGGTCAGTCCGCAGTTGCAAGCACCTAAGGAATGCGGCATCCACTTTCGCGAGGTCGCGATGAATTCCGTACTGGTCAAAGACGACAACTCGACAACGTATCTGGTCACGGCCTGATGCTTTGGCCTGCGCCGATTAGGAACGGGAAGTCCCCATACGTCCGCCCCTCACCGACACAAGGTGCTTGAGCAGCTCGACTCAATCAAATTGCGCCGTTTGCATTTTTATCTTTGTATTCAGTTCGTCAAGCGTCGTTACGAACCAAATGGAGCTTCCGGTGTTGCATTCGTGAACAAAGTCCCTAAGAGAAGAACTCTCCTTCAAGTGGGCCGAGATATCACCCAAGATCGCCACCCTTTTGCGATAGGTCACGAACTTCTGAAGGATCTCTCCGGCGACTCGAGTTTTGAGATGAAAAAAGTCAACGCTTAAGCGCCCCACTGGAATGACGATCAGTTCGGGGTCGCATGCTGATGCGTCAGAGATGATCTCAATAGCTTGACTATCGTGTTCCAGCTGGGGTCCTGCGCTGGGGAATTCCGCGACCCGCAAACCCCCCAACTCATAGCACTGAACCTTCATGCCTTTACAGTGTTACATGCAAGCGGACCGCTCGGCTTCGCATCGAGAGGGTCCAAACAGTGTCACGCCTGTGCCAGCGGGTGTTGGCACGGGACAAGATTTACTTACTAATAAGTCCCGTCGTGGGGGCCTCTGTGAAGCCGACTCGAATGGTGTACGATCTTTGGCAACGTGAGCTACCGTTTTTCTGCCATGCTGCATATTCCCGGCGATGTCCGCGACGCTATTGCTTTCTATGAGCGAGCATTTGGCGCTACGACGGGCTGGAGCACGCCTGCGGGCGAGGACATGGTGGCGCAGCTTTTGGTAAAAGGCGCCGAGTTCTGGGTGCATCCCGCCGGCGAGGAGATCGGCAATCCAGCGCCGCAACCTGGCGGGACAGCGGTGCGGCTGATGCTCATCGTAGACGACCCGGACGCCGTGTTTGATCGGGCCGTAGCTGCCGGCGCAGTGGTTCGGTCCCCCATGCAGAACCACGACTACGGATAGCGTGACGGCTCAGTCGTGGACCCGTTCGGGCATCGTTGGGAGATCGGTAAGCCGCTTTAGCGTACCCCGATGAGCGAGAAGCAGATTTCAGGGCTGCGTCTACGATCGGCCCCGCGAACGCCCACAGCTCAGCACACGGCGCTTACCCGAGACTGCTGAGAGCGTCAAACTTGGTTGGTTCCAAGCCAATGCGATCGTTAACGGCTCAGACGAGTTGAGCTGGTGACCAATATTTGCGTCGGCTCCGCTCAGGGACGCGCCAGGAGTCGGAAGTAGAACGCCGCGAACACCAGGAGGATTCCAACGTTCACCATCAGCCGCGGCCAGAACCGATTCCTGAAAAACAGCACGTCAACGGCGACTATGACGGCTACCAACCCGAGCATGTCAAGCACGATGGTTGCCTGTCTTCCCACGCCTCCTTCTACTACACGCGAGCCGCGCCCGGCAGCGGCGAACTGCGAACCCAAGCGACCGCCCTATGGCACGACATGCCCTTCGCGGGTGAAGAGCACGTGGTTCGCTGATGTGACCCCCGCGGCGGACAACAAGAGGTTGCATCGAGAACATCGCCTGATACGGTCGCGGTGCGGATGATGCCACAAGTGAACGGCGTTTGTCGGTATCAATGAAGGCGTAGTTCTTCGTTTCTCAGTACAGCCCGCGCGAATCAACAAGCGAGTCGTGTTTGTTCGTTGGCGACTCCGCAATTCCGCATCCGTCCGCCTAGGATGGAGCATTATCAGCTATTTCTCGCATCCTTTCAGCGGATTCGGCTCCCATATGCGATTCAACGACAGTCACGTCTCAGCGACTTCATGAAAGGGCGAGGCATGCTAACCTAGCTGATCAACAATACAAAGATCGGTCGGCTCGTACTACGGTACCTGTTCATATCCAGGAGGAGTCATCTGAGGCGTCGAGACTTTTTGAAATCGACCGGGTCGTTCAGCGGTGCAATGCTGTTAGGTGCGGGCGGACGTACATTCCGGCAAACACCCAGGACGACTCGAATTGGATTGCAGCTTTATTCTGTGCGGAACTCGCTGGCTAAAGATCCTTTGGGGACGCTAAACGAAGTCGCTCGGGCTGGCTACCATTATGTCGAAGCCGCGAACCATCAAGCTCGGGCTGACCCTGGGGTTGGCTTCGGCGTGAAAGCTCCGGAACTTAAAGCACGGCTAAGCGACTTAGGGCTTTCCATCGTTGGATGTCACATCAATCCACTCGATATCGCCATCATCCCGCGTGCTCTCGACTATCAAGTGGCACTTGGGAATAAGCAGATTGGAAATGACATCGAGTTTTATCCGTATGGGGATAGGGATTACGTCCTGCAGAGATGTGAGCTGTTCAATAAGATTGGCGACCTGGCAAAACAGCGTGGCATGCGGTTCTACTATCACAACCACTTTCAAGAGTTCCAAAAGTTCGGGGACAAGTTCGTATACGAAATCATTGCCGAGAAGACAGACCCATCGCTGGTCTTCTTTGAGATGGACACGTATTGGATGTATCGGGGAGGGCAGAATCCACTGGATTGGATGAAACGGTTGAAAGAAAGAGTTGTGCTGTTGCACCAAAAGGATTTCCCCGCGACATGCCCTCAAGCGATGAATCTCTATGAAGGCGTCATCGACAGAAACAAGAATATCGACCTTGAGCTTTTCATGAAGAACAAGCACCCGCTTTGCTTCACGGAGATTGGAACGGGAATTCTGCCAATTCAGTCCATCATCGATGCCGCAAACAGGCTCCCTCGCTTTGAATACATGTTGCTGGAACAAGATCTGACCCAGATGAGTGAGCTGGATTCTATTCGGACCAGCAAGAAAGCGTTCACTTCCAAATTCCATAACGTCAGCTTTTAAGCCAGGCGGCTTACGGGATGGCGCATTTGCTACCTCGCCATCATGCCCATGGTGGAGGCTATCCACAATGGGCTCAAGATTCCATCGCTATTCATGCAGTAATGGATATCGCGAGAGAAAACCGTCATTAGTCCTGATAAGTCCCCCTCGATCCTCTGAAGTCCGAGATCTGCGTCTTGCGGCAAGTTGAGCGCACTTCCAGATGATGCGTCACGGTCAACACTCGCAGTTGTGTACTGCCGGCGACCGTTTCAGACCTTATCAGGCCCTTACAATTACAGCGTAGCCGCTCTATGCGTCACTTGATGCCCATCGTTACGCCGCGCATCGTCTTGCGTCCACCAACTCTTGACGATTTGGACGCGATCCAGGCCGCCAAGGAAGATGCGTGGGCCGATTTACAGCGCTGGATGGTCTGGGCCTTCGACAACCAACGGTCGCGGCAAGCAATGGAGGACTCTATTCGAAGAGTAATGGATTACCAGAGTCAGGCGGGAATCGCATTGGCCGGATTCCATAGGATTAACGGCGATTTCGTGGTCCGAACCGCATTGGATCTTACCGATGAGCCTGGCGTCTATGAGACCGGATACTGGGTGGCATCTAAATACGCCGGGCAGGGGATGGCGACGGAAGCGACAAATGCAGCTATTCGCTACCCGTTTGGCCATCTTGGCGCGAACGCAGTCAGCATCGGGTACTTTGACGGAAACGAGCCGAGCCGGCGTATCGTGGAGAAACTGGGATTCCAGAAGCTGGGCATTGCCCAGCAAGCGGCGACACGTCCCCTCGACGGTACGAAGCTCGACCGTCATGAATACATCTTGACGAGCCCCAAGGCACTTCCCGATCTTAACGTTTCATGGGGTTGAAGCCACACGGTTTCCATCGAACGCCCCATCGCTGTACGTATCGGCGACAGGCCGAAAGCCAATCCAATTGACGTAAAGTCGGCTCGCGGAGATTGAACGCTAGCGCATTTTGCATCAGGTTGGCCGCCCGTCTCTCGTTGAACGCGGTAAATGCGAGCACAACCGGGCAATCAACAAACAGCAAGAGCCGCTATTCATTCGGCTCGCAGGGCAGCTGTGGGATCGACTGAGGCGGCTCGCAAGGCGGGAGCGAGACAAGCCAGAGCCGCGGTGGCGATCAAAATGGCCGGCACGAGGGCGAACGTGATGGCATCGAAAGTTGAGACGTGGAACAGCATGCTCTTCAGCACCTGTGTGAAGGCAAAAGAAGCGGCAAAACCGATCAAGAGCCCGATCATAGCGGGCGTCATCCCGTCGAGTAAAACCGAACCTCCGATCTGCGTATGTGTCGCACCCAGCGCCATTCGAATGCCGATTTCGGCCGTTCTTTGACTGACATTGTAGGACACCACGCCGTAGAGTCCGATGGCAGCGAGCAGGACCGCAGTGGCTGCAAACAGCGCGAGCAGCGTAACGCTGAAGCGGCGGTCGGAAGTGGCCTGCGCGTTGATCTGCTCAAACGTCCGTAGGTTGTGGACGGGCAGGTCAGGGTCGAGTTGATGCAACTGCCGCGTGAGGGTTGCGCTGAGGGCAAGTGGAGCGCCTGTCGTACGCACGACGGCGAAGAAGTAATTGTCGTCACCATCGAATAGAGGCAGGTAAATGGTGGGCTCTATGCCTGTTGCCGCATCAGTGGGGACGTCTCCGACAATCCCGACAATTTGAAACATTGGCATCGGATTGCCGGAAGCGTTCGGCGGCAGTCCCGCATCCGTGCCAAATTCGAGTACCTGGCCGATAGGGTCTAGGTTTTTAAAAAATTTGTCCGCCGTTGCTTTCGAAATGATCGCTTTGCCGAGTTTTGGGTGCTTCTCGTCGAAACCGACGCCGTCCGAATCAGTGAACACGCGGCCGCGAACGAGCGGGATCCCCACTGCTCGAAAATATCCAGGATCGGCTTCGCGATACAGCAGATCCATCATCTTGCCGGGCGCCAACGGATGACCTTTGATGTGGAACACGGAATCAGACCAATGACCTGCAAGGGGCGGATAGCTCACCAATCCTGCCGACGTGACGCCAGGCGTACTGCGAAGATCATCCACTAAACGCCGAACGAAGTTGCTGACGGACTGGCGAGTTTTGTAGTGAGCATCGGGAAGCGAGATCTCAAACGACACCGCATTTTGGGCGTGAAATCCGGGCCGGACGTTTTCGAGATTCAAAAAGCTGCGCAGCAGCAAGCCCGCCCCGATGAGTAGCACCAGCGAGAGCGCAACCTCAGCGCCCACAAACACCTGCCGAAGAAGGGCGTGAGAGCGCGTCTGCGTTGCCGACCGGCCGCTCTGCCGCATGCCGTTGATCACATCGTTTCTGGATGCGGCTAAAGCCGGGAACAGGCCGGCCGCAATGCCGCTGAAGAGTGCCAAGGAAAAGGTAAAAGCAAGGACAACCGAGTCGATGTGGATATTCGCAACTTGGGGCAGATTATCCGCCCCCGGCGCATGTGCCGCCAAAAACGACGACATCCAATTCGCGACGATTAGACCTGCCGCCGCTCCGAAAAACGAGATGAGCGTGCTTTCCACCAGCACTTGCCGGATGATCTGCCCCTGGCTTGCACCCAGTGCGAGGCGGATGGCCAACTCTCGCTGGCGACCGAGGGTTCTCGTGAGTAGCAAGTTCGCGATGTTGACGCAAGCTATCAGCAGCAGACAACCAACGGCTCCCAGCAGGACAAGCAGCGCGGTTTGTACGTCTGCTACGAGGTGACTATTGAACAGCGTTACCGTCGCAAACGTCCCCATGATTTCGGTGGGATGAGTACGTCGAATATTCTTGACAATGCTTGCAAGTTCTTCCTGTGCGGACTGTACGGTGTACCCGGTTGCCAAGCGGCCGATCACGTAGAAGAAGTGGTTCGAGAAAGTAGTGCGATTGTCCTTGTCAAGGGTGCGTTTGAAGGGTACCAGCACTCTCGCGGGCTCGCCCGGATAGACGAAGCTCTTCGGAAGCACGCCAACAATGCTGTAGTCCTCTCCATCGAGGCGAATCTGCTGGCCGAGGATGTCATGGCGACCGCCGAAATGCTGCTGCCAGAAACCGTATGACAGAACGGCGACATGTGGCGCATCGTATCGATCTTCACTTTCGTTGAAAAAACGCCCAAGCACCGGCCGAACGCCCAGGACGATAGGAAATGTCGAGGAGCATGCAAGGCCGGTGATGCGCTCAGGGCTGAATGAAGCGCTTTTGCTCGAAATGTTAAACGATGTCTCGTGCACTGCCGACATCACGGATATAGAACGTGCGTGCTGCTGCCATTCATTGAATAGGCCTGGACTGACTACGTTGAAAGCGTCGTCTGGGCTAGTGCCGATGACATCACTTTCGAAGAGGCTGACCAGCGACTCCGGATGCGGATAGGGCAATGGTTTCAGGAGCACGGCATTGACTACGCTAAAAATGGCGGCTGTTGAACCGAGCCCCAAAGCAAGAACAACAATTGCGATTGAGGTGAACGCGCGGCGGCGGCCCAACTGTCGAAGTGCGAAATGAACATCCTTGAAGAGATTCGTCATGTCGTGCCCAGCTTTTACCACCCAGAAGTGTCGCACGTTTGAGACCCTCTGGATCCCCGGTAACTCGTTGATGAACGACTTTCAAAGCGTCAGCACTGTCCGGCAACGGACAGCACTGAACGGATTCGAACGCGCTGTTTTCGGTATAGGACCGTTCGAAATACCCGTACTCTCAACTCGCTCTTCCCGAACGCCCGAATGGCTTAGTTATGGAATTCACTTGCCCGTACAGTCGGCAACGCGTTCCCGTGGCAGCATGCCCTATGGTTCGATACCAATACGATCATTGACGGCTCCGCGAATGCGCTGTTTGCAGCCGAGATAACGCTCGGTGGTTTGCACAGAAACATGTCCGAGCAGGAATTGAATTTGC
>DATIMM010000112.1:0-6629 GCA_035475295.1 Bryobacteraceae bacterium | reverse complement strand
GCCAACTCGGCTTGGGTCCCGTAACCGGCTTTCCATGCCTCGACTAGTTTCTGCCGTAGATCGTCGGAATACTGCATACCACTTCCGTCTCCTTCCGTCAGCCTATCTCACCCGGACACCAACTTGAATTTTGCTCTAAGTTCCGCTGGATCGTGTTCGGCAGGCGCAATAGCACTGGAGTTCTCGGCGATCTAGCACTCACTTTGCCGTTTGTCGCCGTTCCGTAGACGTGAATCCATCTTTTTCCGGATTCCTCCTAGCTGACGGGCGATCCGGACACAAGAGCCAGACTTATACGCTTCTCCGGTCCCCGCGGCACCGCATGGTTCATCAGGCGAACAGGATGGTCAACCTATCCGCTGGAGCGTCAACGAAACCCCACCTGACACTTTCATTGGCGTGACCTCGGAAGCCAGACAGAAAGTGGACTGATCGCGTCTACTTCCCCACAACGGTAACAATCGACTGATCCGGTGCGAGCCACGCAGCAGCACCTTCGTGTTTCAACTGATGTGCTGCATCATCCCACGTCAGTGTCGTCATGGAGCCGTCACTCGTTTCATATGCGTAGGTGCTGCCATCGTCCTGAAAAAGCGTAAACGCGCCATTCGCTCCGGGATACACCCGTAGGGACGCGATTGTCTGCCGCTGCTGTGCGCTCTGCACGCTTGAGCCAAGAGGCACAATGCTTCCCGCCTTCACAAACAGCGGCAGCCTGTCGATGGGGGCATCCGCCAGAATCGTCTCTCCGCCATGTAGGCGCTCATTGGTCCAATAGTTGTACCAGTCATAACCTGCCGGCAGATACACGGTGCGGTGTGTGGCGCCCTGTTCCGTCACCGGAGCTACGAGGAAAGCCGGCCCGTACATATATTCATCCGGAATGTCCGCAGCCTTCGCGTCATTCGGAAAATCCATGAACAGCGCCCGCATGTAGGGAGCGCCCGTTTGATAGCTGCGATGGGCAACCGAGTAAGTGTACGGCAGAAGCTGGTAGCGCAGCTTCAGATACTTCGCCAGAATCGGCTCAGCCTGCTTGCCGTATGACCAAACCTCGTTGTGAGTTCTCTCGCCGTGCGCACGCATGACCGGCTGAAAGGAACCCCATTCGAACCAGCGCACAAACAGCTCAGGATAATCCTCGTAGTTTCCAATCGTGCCACGTACATCCGATCCGTCGATCAGCGGTTTGTGGGCGGCGTGATAATCAGCCGGAATCGCCGGCGAGAAAAAGCCGGCAATATCCGTGTCCCAGTACGGCATTCCGGAAGCTGTAAAGTTCAGACCGGCGGGAATCGAACGCTTCAGCATGTCCCACGTCGAAACGATATCGCTCGACCAGAACACCGTTCCGTTCCGCTGCGCGCCCAGGTACGCGGCGCGCGCCAGGATCATCACCCGACGGCTATCGCCAAAATCCCGGCGAAAGCCTTCGTACACCGAAGCCGTGTGAAACAGCGGATATACATTGTAGAAGCGCGTTCCCGAACCGATATAGAACACGTCCTTAGCCGGGTCGATATCCGGCTCCGTTTCATCGAGCCATATGTAATCGAACCCGTACGGCTTTACATACCGGTCGCGAATCTTCTCCCAGAACCATTTCGCGGCTTCCGGATTGGTGGTGTCGATATTCGGCCCGATCTTGTCGCTGAAGTACCCCGGGTCCGGCTTGCCGTCGCGCGTATGCACCAGCCACCCTTTGCTCAGCAACAGATCATAGAACTGGGTCCCCTGCGCAAAGTGCGGCCAGACGCTCAACAGGGTTCTGATATCCATTGCATGTAGCTCACGATTCATTGCCGCCGGATCGGGCCAGCGCTTCGGGTCGAGGTCCAGTTCGCCCTGCCTCGTCATGTTCAGGAAGTCCACCACCAGCACATCGAGCGGCAACTTTCTCTCGCGATACTCCTTCGCTACATTCAAGATCTGTTCCTGGGTCGCGTAAATCGCCTTGCTCTGGATGTAGCCGTAAACGGCCCTGGGCAGCATGTGCGTGAGGCCCGTCAGCAGCCGGTACCCTTGGTAAATCTCGTCGCTGGTCTCCCCCGCGATCACGAAATACGACACGCGTTGGCCGACCTCTGACGACCACACATTCTGGCCGTTGAAGCCCAGGTCGATGGTCGTCTTCGACGGGTTGTCCCAGATCAAGCCGTAGCCGTTACTCGACACCAGGAATGGCACGCAAACGTCCTCGCCGCCAATGGCCGAGTAGTCGTGCCAGCATCTGATCTGGTGGTCACGCAGGTCCATCCATCCCTTCTGCTGCTGTCCAAGTCCGTAGTAATGTTCTCCTGCGGGCGAGTCGAACACCGCCGCGACGCGATAACCTTTCACGCCTGCGTCCGCTTGCGCGATCTCCGGGCTTTCCGGCGCCATCGTCCAAGTGCGCATGCGCAGCAGCTTCTTGCCGGATGGCGTGGTCACGAGCAGCGCATCATTATGCAGGGCAGGATTCCCTCCGGCTCCGAAGTACAAGTCGCGCAGTTGACGATTGAGAGCATCCAGCGGCATCTGCTGCGGCAGCTTGTCTTTAGGTAGATTGCCCGGCGCCAAACGCACCACCATCCGCGCGGATCGGAAGACATCATCGCCTTCCGCATCGCGCTCATGTGTCCATCCCTCCATAGAGGCCTTCGCCACAAACCCGTAGCCCGGAGCGCCCGTCGCAGCATCCCTGTCAACGCTCATGCTGACGCGCAAGATATTCGGAGCATACGGCTGGAGCGAAATGACTCGGCCATCTCGCTCCAGCACCGGCGGGCCAGTCTGCGCGCTCGCTGCGTGTGACAGCAAGAGCGCCAGCAGCAGAGCGCCGACGCTTGCTCGTGATCGATTACCGGCACTCAAAGTTGTTTGCATTCTTGGGTCGCCCTCACCTTTGTATTATGCGTGTTTCGGATACGCACACAGCGGGCGGCTGCGGTGCGGAAATGCCTGGCCACCGGAGTGGCGCCTCGGAGCTGGAAAGTCGGTATGCTCGAAGAATCGGACTGAGCGTTGTACAGAAACACAGGAATCCGGATCGCAGATCTCGCATTACGTTCCAATTTAGCCCGGAGACGTCGCCCTGAGGGCTGCGGCAAAGGAGTCGCGTAACGTATGACCGATCACGCCCGCAAAACGGCGCTACAGAAAGTGGCCTACGGCCTCCGGACCAATGACGGGCAACCCGGCAAATTGGGAGCGTCAACGGCGGTAACACTTGACCACGCTAGGGTCCAATGGACGGTTTGCCGACCGTTTCGGAAACGACTCGGAATCAATGCTTTTCGTTCACGCCAGAACGGAAGACGTCTCGTCCCAGATGTCCTGATCTCATCATCCTGCCGCGCCGCACAGATCCTTATATCCTACGGCCTCTGACGCAATCCATCTACGACCGCCTCCGCTTGTCACCTGTTCGTTGGTTCCGCAGATAGCGATCGTTCGCTGCGACATCAAAGCCGCGATTTGCTCGATGCCGGCTTTCCGTCGAACTGTTTCCGAAATCCTTTGAAGTTCATTGTAGGTCAGATGCGGAGGGAATAAAACAGATCGATCTTTCTGGCTGTGAGGCAGGAGGGACCGCCGATATACTCCCTTGGGAACAGTCAATGGTTCATCCTGTGCAGGACTTCGACGATTGTCATTGGAATGGCACGGTCAGTCGTGTTCCGAAAGACCTTGGTTCCGCCATTTGGAACGAGACAAGGGTCGTCCGACTTAATCACCCTCCCGACCCCGCTACTGGTTTCGGTGGACTCGCCGCATACTCCGCTTCCGTCAAGCCAGGTAACAACAGCGCGCTTATCCGGGCAGCGAGCGAAACGGACGGCGGGCACGCTGGGTCTTCCTCCCGAGATAATGCAGATTAATGACCAATTGGAACTGGCGATGCGTAGTCGTCGATCCGAACGCCATTCTCGACGCCGCGAAAACTCTGCCTGTGACAACGAGCTGGTTCGAAATCGACCCTACAGTTGGGTTGACGTCCAGTGCTGAGTATTTATTGTTTGCTCGAAAGCTTTTGGCCGAAAATACGCCGCTCGCCCGAGATGCGGCGGTGTGCTATGCAAAGCGAGCGGTATGCCGACAAATAGACGCGTTCATGATGTGTAATCACTTGGCTGCTTTCCTGGGTAGCAATTACCCGGTGAAAATCGAAATGCTGAAAGAGATCGCCATCCCAGTACTTGATGTGGTTCGTGATTTGGTGATAGATCCTCGGAATGATATGGAGCACAAGTACATCATTCCTAGTGCCACACAAGCCAAACATGCGGTTGAGATCGCTGAACTGTTCATGCAGTCAATTGAAAAGGAACACGAGCGGCACGCGATTATTTCCCTCGCTTCCTCGATCTCTGTCATTCAACAGAGATGCTGTGAGCCGGGGAATGAATATGAGCGCCTTGAATTTTCCTTGGATAAACGACACAAGCCGATGCTGTTCGTAGATCCAGGCGATGAAGAATCAGTTGTAATGATTATTCATCCAGGCGATCAAGAGGTTACGCGCTGCCCGTTAAGCCAATTCAAACGCGAGCAAGCAACCACGCTTGCGAAACTGCTGAGGCAACATTACGCCTTAGCCCAGGGCGGCACGCTAGTGGATAAGGTCTGGTTGTCTACGCTCAAAACCCAGTTGAGTTTGCCACGTATCTGCTAACGAGCTTCACGATATTCCGGTTCGATTTATTCTTGAAAAGGCTGGACTTGCCTGGCGCAATTGGCACAGGTGGGTCAAGTCTCGGACTGGCCTGCAAAATCACCGAGAGCCGTTCGTGGTCTCACTTTCCGGATTGCCGACAATGCAGAATCTGATAACCTATCCCCGCCAAAGAACATATGCTACTTGTCCTGCTCTTACTGACACAAGCTGGTGTAACTCCGCCCTTGATCCCCAGCCTCCAAGAGGCACTCGCGCATCCCAATCCTTCTAGAGCTGAAGCCCTTATCAACGCTGGCGTTGACGTCAATTCACGCGATTCTGATGGTCGTACCCCGCTGCATGTCGCCGCTTCGGCTTACGGTCCCAAGGAGCGTTTGATTCGTCTTCTTCTGGCTAAAGGAGTTGATCCCAACGCTCGCGACGATGATGGAGCCTCTCCCTTGGATGATGCCGTTTGGAGAGGCTATGTCAATAGGGCGGCGCTGCTTTTGGATGGAGGAGCAGACATTAACGCCCGCGAAAGCAAAACGGGAGCTACGCCATTGAACGAGGCAACGTTCAAGGGTCATATCGCTCTCTGTGGTGGACCCCATTTTCTGGACACGAAAAGGGGCTGTTCTTAAATAGAGGGGCGGCATTGAACAATAAGGAAAGTCAATGCCTCAAACTCGCAAGAATCACTCGCCTAGCCTGAAGGCGAAGGTGGCCGTGGAGGCCATCAAGTCGCAGAAGACAGCTGCGCAGATTGCGCACATGTTCGGTGTCCATCCAACGCAAGTGGGGAGTTGGAAGAAGCAGGCCCTGGCCGGTCTGCCCGATGTCTTCGGCAACGGCCGCGAGCAGATCCGCCAGCGGTCCGACACGGAAAAAGACGAACTCTACAAACAGATTGGCCAACTGAAAGTGGAGTTGGACTTTCTCAAAAAAAGAGCTGGCCTGCTCGATTGACAAACGTCCATGGATCGATCCTGCGCATCCCAGCCTGACCATTCAGCAGCAATGCGAATTGCTGGGCGTTCCGCGTTCGAGTTACTATTATCAGCCGCGGCCGGAGAGTGCGGAAAATCTGCGTCTGCTCCGCCGGCTGGACCAGCTGTATCTAAAACGCCCGTTCTTCGGCAGCCGCAAAATGGCCGTCGAACTGGAAGTGAACCGCAAGCGTATCCAGCGTCTCATGCGTATCCTGGGCATCGAAGCCCACTATCGAAAACCGAATCTAAGCCGCCCGGCACCTGGTCACCAAATCTATCCCTACCGGCTGGGTGGCGTGAAGATCCTCCGGCCCAATCACGTCTGGAGCACCGATATTACTTGCATTCCGATGCGTGGCGGCTTTCTCTACCTGGTGGCCGTGATGGATTGGTTCAGCCGCTTCGTGCTCAGCTGGGAACTCTCCAACACCATGGAAACCAGCTTCTGCCTGGCCGCGCTGGACGCAGCCTTCCGCTTCGGTCAACCCGAAATCTGGAACTCCGATCAGGGCTCGCAATTCACCTCTGCCGAATTCCTGTCTCCGCTTCAAGAGCGCGGTATCTTGATCAGCATGGATGGCCGTGGCCGCGCCCTCGACAATGTTTTCATCGAACGGCTGTGGCGCTCGCTCAAGTACGAACTGATCTATCCCGGCGACTTCGCCAGCGGCCTCGATCTGTTCCCGGCCTTGGAAAGCTACTTCCATTTTTACAACCATCAGCGCCCTCATCAAGCGTTGGGGTATCAAACGCCGGCCGACCTGTTCCCACACAGATTAAAAAGGAAAAGACCGTTCTTATGATGAGGGCTCTGCCCTCAAGCACCCGGGATTTAACGCTGTTGTTGCCAGAATGGATGCTTTGCGCTTTACCGCCAATCGCATATTGCCGTACACTCGAAATGCTTGCTAGGGGGACAGGGCTCCGCGGGGACGCGACCCGAGCACCGATGCAAGTCCGGAATGGATGGCGGCTTTACCGCCGCCATCTTACTCAGCCCG
>DATIMM010000111.1:0-5073 GCA_035475295.1 Bryobacteraceae bacterium | reverse complement strand
GACCACTGGCAGCAACCTCAACATGACGCGCACGCCCGATGTGCACTTCGTGGCCGAGGCACGCAATAACGGATCGAAGCTGGTCGTACTGTCACCCGATTTCAGCGAGGTCGCGCGTTATGCCGATTGGTGGATTCCCGTGCATTCCGGAATGGATGCGGCCTTCTGGATGGCCGTGGACCACGTAATTCTGCAGGAATTCCACGTAGAGCGGCAGGTTCCGTATTTTGTGAACTATCTAAAACGTTTTTCCGACAGTCCGTTTCTGGTTGTGCTGGACGAATCGGAAAAGGGCCACACAGCGGGACGCTTCCTCCGCGCCGGACACCTGTCGCGATATGCGGGCGAGGAGCACGGCGAATGGAAGTTTCTCGTCTTCGATGGGAAGACCGGCGAGCCGCGGATGCCTCGTGGCGCAATCGGTAGCCGTTGGCAGACACAAAAGGGTCGATGGAACCTGGAGCTCAAAGACGATCTGGACGGTACGGACATAGACCCGGTACTGAGCCTCCTGGAAAGCCGCGATACCGAACTGCCCGTGACATTTTCGGATTCCGCCAACAATCTGACTTTCCAGCGCACCGTTCCGGTGAAGTATGTCGAGACCGCCAGCGGGCGGATCGCGGTAACTACGGTCTATGACCTTTTGATGGCGCAATATGGCGTCGCGCGTGGCCTGAAAGGCGAATACCCTCACGACTTCAGCGATCCGAATGCGCCGTACACGCCGGCATGGCAAGAGAAATTCACGGGGATCAGCCGGAACACGGTGATCCAATTTGCGCGTGAGTTTGCTTCGACTGCAGAGAAAACGGGAGGCAAGTGCACGGTGATTGTCGGGTCCGGCGTGAACCACTGGTATCACAGCAACCTGCACTACCGCGCTTCTATCGCGGCTTTGATGCTCTGTGGCTGTATCGGAGTCAATGGCGGCGGTTTAAATCATTACACTGGGCAGGAAAAGCTGGTGCCGGCGGCGTCGTGGTCCACGCTGGCTATGGCGCTCGACTGGTCGGCGCCGCCCAGGCTTCAGAACGGGCCGTCGTTCCACTACGTTCACAGCGATCAATGGAGATATGAAAAGGGACCGGTGGAGACACAACCCGCGGGGGGACCATTCGCGCGGCACGTAATGGACCTGCAGGCTGACGCGGTGCGCATGGGATGGCTCCCGTTCTACCCCCAGTTCGACGCGAGCCCGATCGAACTTGTACAGCGAGCGGCTCAAGAGGGAGCGACTACAGACGAGCAAATCACCGAGTGGGTGGTCACGCAACTGAAGCACAGAAGGTTGCGGTTTGCAGTGGAAGATCCTGACAACTCTGAAAACTGGCCGCGTGTCTGGATTATCTGGCGGGCCAATGCCATCCTGTCGAGCGCCAAAGGACATGAGTACTTTCTGAAGCACTACCTTGGCGTTCATGACAACGCTATCGCGGACGAGGTCGCCAAGGGATCCGTCGAAGACGTGGTCTGGCGCGAGCCGACGCGGACCGGAAAGATGGACCTGTTGGTGGACTTGAATTTTCGGATGGATACTTCGGCGCTGTATTCCGATATCGTTCTCCCTTCCGCCACGTGGTATGAGAAGGACGACCTGAACACGACCGATCTGCATTCTTATATTCACCCGCTGGGCGCGGCTGTACCGCCTTGCTGGGAATCGAAGACCGATTGGGACATCTTCAAGGGGCTGGCCGAGAAAGTCAGCGCATTCAGCGCGCCCCATTTCCCGGCTCCTTTTCGCGATATCGTGACTACCCCGCTGCTGCACGACACTCCGGATGACCTCGCGCAACCCCAAGTTAAGAACTGGTACATGGGGGAGTGTGAACCGATCCCCGGCAAGACCATGCCACACATCACGGTGGTCGAGAGGGATTACGCAAACCTGCACCACAAGTTTTGCTCTCTGGGCCCGCGTCTGAAGAAAGAGGGCGTCGAAGACCGTGGCATCCACATCCCGATCGCCGACCTGTACGAGCAGTTCGCCGCCGCGGCCCCTCAGTATGAATGGGGCGGCCAGTCGTATCCATCGCTGGTGGACAGCCTGAATGCCGCGGAAATGGTTCTTTATTTCGCGCCAGAGACGAACGGCGAAGTCGCTTACCGCGCCTTTGAATCTCGCGAGCGGGAAACCGGCCTCGAACTGGTCGATCTCGCGGAAGACAATCGAGGGGTTCGATACGATTTCGAGGCGCTAAAGGCTCAGCCGCGGAGAATCCTGACCAGCCCGTGTTGGTCGGGCATCACAAACGCCGGCCGGCCCTATAGCGCGTATTGCCAGAATATCGAGCGGTTGATTCCCTGGCGCACGCTCACGGGCAGGCAACATCTGTACCTGGATCACGAAGGGTATATCGCGTTCGGCGAGAACTTACCCACTTTCAAACCGCGGATCACGATGGAGGCTTCCTTAAACCTGGTGAACAGCAGCCGCGAAGGCAAAACCATCGTGTTGAACTGCCTCACCCCGCATGGAAAGTGGCACATCCACAGCACCTACTCCGATGACCTGCGAATGCTCACGCTCTCGCGCGGCATCGAGCCCTTCTGGCTTAACGACAAAGATGCGGCCGAGATCGGCGTTCGGGACAACGATTGGGTCGAAGCTTATAACGACAATGGCGTCATTGTGACCCGAGCGGTGGTGAGTGCGCGCATTCCCAGTGGCATCGGGCTGTTCTACCATGCGCCCGAACGGACCATCGCTTTTCCAAAGTCCCCCATGCGCAGGAATCGGCGCGGCGGGGGCACCAACAGCGTGACGCGTCTGCGTTTGAAGCCCGTATTGATGGTTGGCGGTTATGCCCAACATTGCTATCACTTCAACGATTACGGCCCCCCCGCCTCCGACCGGGACACGTATGCAATCGTGCGCAAACTGCCGGGAAAACCGAAATGGTGATCCGCAAAGGGAGTGAAACATGAACGTGCGTTCGCAGGTTTCCATGGTGTTCCACCTGGATAAGTGTATCGGCTGCCACACCTGTAGTCTTGCGTGCAAAAACCTATGGACCAGTCGCCCCGGCGCCGAATACATGTGGTGGAACAATGTGGAGACTAAGCCTGGCACCGGTTATCCGACACTCTACGAGGACCAGGAGGAGTATCGCGGCGGTTGGGAAGTCAGAGACGGCGAACTGCGCCTGAGGCTCAACACCCGGGCCGGAGAACTCCTCAATATCGCCCACAATCCCCATCTGCCTGCCCTGGACGACTACTACGAACCATGGACCTATACTTACGGAGACGTGATCGATGCTCCGCCGCAGGAGGATCAACCCGTCTTCACTCCTATTTCGCAGGTAACCGGAAAGGAGATGGAGATTGAGGCCGGTCCAAATTGGGACGATGACCTGGGAGGCTCGGGCATCTATGCGGCCAACGATCCGAATCTCAAGTCATTAAGCGACGAACAGAGGGGGCAGTTGTTGGACGTGGAGCGGATCGTATTCTTCTACCTGCCGCGCATCTGCAATCACTGCGCGAATCCGAGCTGCGTGGCGGCATGTCCGGCGGGCGCCATCTACAAACGCGGCGAGGATGGCATTGTGCTGGTTAGCCAGGAGAAGTGCATGGGTTGGCGAATGT
The DNA here is from genome assembly GCA_035475295.1 of Bryobacteraceae bacterium. Lineage (GTDB taxonomy): Bacteria > Acidobacteriota > Terriglobia > Bryobacterales > Bryobacteraceae > Bog-105. The sequence continues at coordinate 1,479 of DATIMM010000111.1, read as the reverse complement.
GTGTCTCCGGGTGTCCTTATAAGAAGGTCTACTACAATTGGGAAACCGGCAAGTCCGAGAAGTGCATTCTGTGCTATCCGCGTCTCGAGACCGGGCAGGCGCCGGCGTGTATGCACTCCTGCGTGGGGCGCATCCGCTACCTCGGAGTATTGCTGTACGATGCGGACCGTATCCACGCTACCGCCATGCGGCCGGACCACGAACTCGTGGATGCCCAGCGGGAGATGATCCTGGATCCGTTCGATCCGGAGGTCGTTCACCATGCGAAGACAAACGGGATTGGCGACGCCGTTATTGAATCCGCGCGCAACTCGCCGGTATTCAAATATGTGAAGAAGTGGAAGATTGCGCTGCCGCTGCACCCCGAGTTTCGTACGCTTCCCATGCTTTTCTATGTTCCGCCGTTGCTTCCGGTAACGGGATCGATGAACGACGACGGTCTGTACGAGAGTTCGCCCGATTTCTTCAGCTCGCTCGAAAACGCACGTCTGCCGATGCGCTACATGGCAAGCCTGTTTTCCGCGGGCGACGAGGACCAGATCATCGCCGTGTATAAGAAGCTGATCGCGGGGCGACTATACAAGCGCTCTGAAACCGTCGGCGATGTCTCACAGGAGAGGGTTGCACAAGTGCTCGCGGAAGCCTGCACGACTCCCGCGGAACTGGAAGAGATCTATCAAATGACGTCGCTTGCGGGCTTCGATGAGCGATTCGTCATTCCGCCCTCTTCCCGTGAGGTGGCCATCGACCTGGTGCAGATTTCGCAGGTTCGCCAGGAAGGCGGCGGGATGGGTTTCTTGCGCGAGCCGCGCAGAGGTCTCTGAGCCATGTATCATTTTCTTGCTGCTCTGTTGAGCTATCCCGGCCGTGACCTGTTGGCCACGCTGGATGATTGCATCCTCGCGCTTACGCCGGACGCCCCCGAAGCGGCCGGTCTGCTCGAACGCTTCCGGGACACCGTCAAAGACCTCGGGCAAGGCGGGCTGGAGGAAGCCTATATCCAAACATTTGAACTGCACGCCGAAAACGCACTCTACATCGGACACCAACTCTTTGGCGAGGACTGGCGCCGCGGCACTTTTATGGCACACCTCAAGGAGAGGTACCAGGAGTTCGGTCTTTCAACCGGCGAGGAACTGCCGGACCATTTGAGCGTCATGCTGCGCTTCCTGGAGGTGGAGCAGCCCGGTCAGGAACGGGACGAATTGATTGGCGATTGCATCGTTCCGGCGCTTCACAAAGTGCTCCGGGCAATTGATGGGAAAAAGACGCCCTATGAAGCCGTCCTAAACGCGTTGTTGCTGTACCTCAGCCCTCGACGCGGCGGTGAGACGGAACTTGAGGATCTCTCATGCAGAACTTCTTCTTTATCGCTTTTCCCTATATTGCCCTGATTCTGGCCATCGGCGTCGGCCTCTACCGGTACTATTCGCACCGCTTTACTTATTCAAGTCTCTCCTCGCAGCTCTTGGAGAATCG
>DATIMM010000110.1:0-4938 GCA_035475295.1 Bryobacteraceae bacterium | reverse complement strand
CGGCTCTGGTTGTGGTTTTTCGGGTTCGTTTTTACGGGCAGAGAAGTGAATTCGTAAGCCTTCGATGGCAGAGGGCCTTCTTCCGCGGCTGCGTGAGAGGCGGCAGCGAGTAATGCGGGAAGTAACAAGCTAAGATCGCGTCGCGAGTATTCCATACGTGGTTCTCCTGTCTCGTCAGAGTATCGCAGGACAGGAAAGCGTCGCGCCTTTTCGTCAGGGGGATCCCCTTTGCCTGGTGGTAGCATTTTAGGCAGCTAAAAAGCCGTAGGAAAGCATTTGCGTTCCGCGAATCTGCTTCTGGGAATTCCTTCTTGCCATTTCACTGTTCATCCGCTCAACTTTGTTCGTTGTTCTTCGCCAGCTTGGCTCTGGCGTTATCGAACACTGGCTCCGTGAAGGCAGCCGACGCTTCGCAGATTGTTCTGGATCGGCCTGGCGAGACGATCGTGCTTGAAGCTTATGCGCCAAACATCATTCGCGTGAGCCTGAGTAAGGATAAGGCAGAGGCGGTCGCGGCTCCGGGCTACGGCTTTCTGCCGGGCTCGGCATCCGCTGAGGGCTGGACACGCGGGACGGGCGATAACGGAGACACGTACTCTTCGCCGCGCTTGAAGGTGGAGGTGGCCGGCGGGACTGCGCAGGGACGCACGGGCCCCAGGAGACAACCGCTCGCCACGCAGGTCGATATCAGTAAGTTCTTCAACGGCTCCGCGCCTCCGGCACACATCAAGATCAGCACGGCAGAAGGAGAGACGCTGGTCGATATGACGGGCTGGGCAATGGCCGTTCCCAACTATAAAGATGGAAACGCGCAGGTTCTTTACGATCGACGTCCTTCCGACAAGCCGTTTTTTCAAGTGGGCGCATATTTCACGTCTCCAGACGACGAGCACTATTACGGCCTTGGCCAGAACCAGGAAGGCTACCTGGACCGGCGTGGGCATTCGGTCGAGGCCTGGCATGATTACAATGCCGCAGCCGGCCCCAGCATTGGCGTGCCTTTCATCGTCACCAATAAGGGATATGGCCTGGTTTGGGACAATCCCTCGAAGACGACGGTTGCGTTTGGCTTTAACGGGCAGACGCGCTGGCAGTCGCAGGTGGGGAATCGAGTCTCGTTCTTTGTGATTGCCGGTAAGACCTATGACGAGATCTACTCGGGCTACCGACGCATCACGGGAGTGACGCCGCTGCTCAGCAAGGCATCCTACGGCTTTATTCAGTGCAAGCAGCGGTACACGACGCAGGACGAGGTGCTGGCGGTAGCGAAAGGTTACCGGGAACGACACCTGCCGCTGGACATGCTGGTGGTGGATTGGTTTTACTACTCCAAGATGGGCCAGATGGACATGATTCCAGCGAAGTGGCCCGATCCGGTGGCGATGAACAAGCAGCTTCATGAGATGGGCATTCAGACGATGATCAGCGTCTGGCCGCGCTTCGCCCCGGGATCGCAGTTCTATCAGTTTCTGGTGAAGAAGGGCTGGCTGATGCATCTGGCGGACGGCACGCCTACTAACGGGCTTCCCTACGATCGCGCCGGTTCAGACATCGACTCCACGAATCCGGCGGCGGCGCAGTGGTTCTGGGAGATTACGCGCGATAACTTCATACGGAAGGGCTTCGATGCGATTTGGGCCGATGAGACGGAACCCGATCTGCCGCCCAACGGGAGCTATTTTCAGATTGGACCCGGGACGCGCTACTTCAATGTGTATCCGCTGTTTCACACCGGTGCGCTTTACGATGGCTTCCGGAAGGATGTGAAGCACCGGGGCGTAATTCTTTCGCGTGACGCTTATCTGGGCGCGCAACGGAACGGCACGATCTTCTGGTCATCCGACATTGCACCGAATTGGGACACCCTGCGCCGCCAGGTTCCCACAGGCCTGAACTTCACGGCTTCCGGGTTTGCCAACTGGAGCAACGACATTGGCGGTTGGCAGTATCTGCCCTCTGAACATCATCCGGCACATGCGCCCTTAATTGATCCTTCGGACGCCCGTGACAATGTGGGCGGCTATGACGATTATCCGGAGCTTTATACCCGCTGGTACGAGTACGGCGTGTTCCAGCCGATCTTCCGCACACATGGCAGCCGGCGTTACAACGAGGTCTGGTCTTACGGCAAACAGGCCGAACCGATTCTGGAGAAGTTTCTGCGTCTCCGGTATCAGTTGCTTCCTTACATCTACTCGCTTGCCTACCAGACCTATCTGACAGGCGCGCCTTCCATGCGGGGATTGTTTATGGACTTTCCGGACGATCCGCATGTGGCTGATCTCGGCGACGAATATATGTTCGGTCCGGCGTTCCTGGTGGCTCCGGTGACGGAACAGGGCGCGACCAGCCGCATGGTTTATTTGCCAGCGGGCACGGATTGGTTCAACTACTGGACGAACGAGCGCGTGAAGGGAGGACAGATGCTGGAGGTGAACGCGCCGATTGATCAGATTCCTCTGTTCGTGCGCGCCGGGTCGATTATTCCTACGGCGGCTCCCATGAACAGCACCGCGGAAAAGATGACGATCGCGAAGGTTCGGGTTTACGGAGGCGCGAATAGCGACTTCACGCTGTATGACGATGACGGAGTCACTTACAGCTATGAACAGGGCGGCGGGAGGAAAACCCAGCTTCACTGGGACGATGCAGCGGGCAAGTTGACCCATGAAGGAGCGGCGGCCTGGAGCGGACCGGACAGCGATATCGTCGAGGTAATCGGCAAACAGACGCCGTAGTGTAGTTTGCTTCTATGGACAGGCGCGACTTTTTGAACTCCACTCTGCTGGCAAGCGGCAGCATTCTTTTGGGTGGAGTTACGCCGCTAAATCTGCTGGCCGAACCCGACTGGACCGGCTTCGGCGGCGTTGGCGATTATGCAGTGTCGAACGGCAACACGTATGAAGTAATGACAGCCGGGCACGCCATTCGCGACGGCAAGTTTGAGGGCAAGCACCCGGCGATTACGGATACGGGTGAGGTCTTCGATTGTGTGGTGGTGGGCGGCGGAATTAGCGGACTCTCGGCAGCGCTTTTCTTTGCGAGGCGCAAGCCGAGGAGGAGCTGCCTGGTTCTGGACAACCATCCGATCTTCGGCGGAGAAGCCAAACGCAACGAGTTTGAAGTAGATGGGAAGCGGCTGATGGTGCATCAGGGCTCGGCTGCCTGCTTTCCTCCACTGCCGTCGGATTTCCTGGCTGGCTTCTATGATTCCATCGGGGTTGATTGGAAGCAGTTCCGATATCAGCAATGGACGGGGCCGGAGAAACCTGTAGCGCTGCAAACGGCGCCCTACGGCGTGGGTGGACCTACCTCGGGCTTCTACTTCGGTGCGAAGTTCGGGCGACCAGACGGAGTGTGGATTCGCGATCCATGGGGAACGCGACTCGTCGGGGCTCCTATTTCGGAGCAGGCGAAGCGCGAGTTACTGGGAATGCGGGAGATGGACCGCAAGCCGTTTTCGGCGCACCGATTTCAACCGAAGGAGCATGGCGATGCGGCGTCACGGCATCTGGATAGCGTGACATTAGAGCAGCACCTGATGAGCACCTATGGCTTGAGCCAGGAGACGGTGCGGACGTATCTCTCGCCGATCTCCGGCGGAGGCTCCGGCCTGGGCGCGGATGCTTTGTCGGCGTACTGCGAGTATGCGGCCGACGTGTTGCTGCCGTGGGACTACAAGCAAGGGGCCCAAATGTTTCCGGGCGGCAATGCGGGCATGGCGCGGCAGATCTTGAAGCAATTGATCCCGAATGCGCTAACTGGCGGAACGTCCATGGGTGAGGTTTGCCGCGGTGCGGTCCAGTTCCTTGCGCTGGATCAGGCGGGAAGCGCCACGCGGGTTCGGCTGAGCGCGACAGTGATCTCTGTGAAGCATGCGGGAGATCCGAAGCATGCCGAGTCAGTGGAGGTGGTCTACGAGGTTGGCAAGAAGCTGTATCGCGTCCGCGCTCGAGCCGTGATCCTCGCCGGTGGAAGCTGGACTACAAAGCATATCGTGCGAGACCTGCCGGAAGCTTGCAGCGGAGCCTATGCCCAGTTCCATCGGGCTCCGTGCCTGATGGCGAACGTCGCGGTCCGCAACTGGCGCTTTCTCGACCGACTGGGCCTGACCGAGTGTCAGTGGTTTGAAGGCATCGGCAACTCAATGACGGTGCGAAAGGTGGCGACCTTCGGGACGGACCCCGCGGTGATCAACCCGGATATGCCCACGGTGTTGACGCTGAAGATTCTGTTCTCAAAACCGGGTCTGCCGCTGGAAGAACAGACCGTCCGAGGACGCATGGAGCTGTTGACGACACCGTTCCGGACATATGAACGCCTGATTCGCGATCAATTTGCGGCCATGTTCGGAAAGGCTGGATTCGAGCCGGACCGCGATATCGCAGGCATCGTGCTGAACCGATGGGGCCATGCCTATTTAAGCCCGCAGCCTGGGTTCTTCTTTGGGACTAGCGGAAAACCCGGACCAGGAGATGTACTGCGGCAGAACCATTACGGGCGCGTGGCCTTTGCGAACTCGGATCTGTCGGGCATTATGGATCACCGGATGTCGATTCACGAAGCACGACGCGCAGTGGACCAAGTCGACGCGGGTTGAGGTACCGGGGCCATTTCTACAGTTGCCTTCTTTCCCAAAACGGCCATGCTGCTCCGATGAGCGTCGCCATGGAACCGAGCTTCGCACGAGTGAATGTCGCGTTGGATCGCGCGAGCGTGCAGGCTGACTCCCGGAAGGCCTGCTCGGCCGGCTCCAGCGTAAATTCGCCGGCAGCCGAGAGTCCCCCGGCGATTGCAATGTGATCTGGAAATAGCATGTTCGCCATCGAGGCGACCGCGATGCCTAGCCACTCACCCGCTTCGCGCAGGACTGCAATCGCGGCCGGGTTTCCGGCCTCTGCGGCTTCGATGACATCGCGCAAGGACTGCTCGCTTTCA
>DATIMM010000109.1:0-13210 GCA_035475295.1 Bryobacteraceae bacterium | reverse complement strand
GTGGCGTTTGGCGCCTCTGGTATGCAATTTCCGTTTTGATTCTGGTTGCAGGCGTATCCAATGCTCGGCCAACCCCGCGGCGGTCTTCCGAAATTGTCTTCCGGCGCGGATCGCGTAGGCTGTTTGCCATCGAAAGATGCGTATTGATGGCAGGTGATGCACGACGATTTGCCGGGCGGCACTCCTTGATTGAACTCGACAAAAGAATTGCCCAACTGAATCGGTTTCCCGTAGTTGTCAACGAATTGGGTCTGCACTCCTGTCAGGAAGTAATTGTTAAAGGCCCGATTCAGGTGCGCCTCAGCCATGGCCTGATGCAACTCCGGACTCTGCTGCGCCGTCTGCCCCTTTCCATAAGGCTCGCGCGACGTGGTTCCCCATGTATCTAAACAAGCGCCGTAGAGCTTCGGATCGCAGCGATTGGGATTGGTGACCTTACTATTTGGCTCGAAGGTCGCCCACAGCCAGTTGGGCATCACTTTGGAACTGATGTGGATGGCGGCCAGCGCATAACAGGTGCCGTTGATCGTCTCGGTATACAAACGGTTGGTTGGATCGGGGCAGGCAAAGGAGGGCTTCCGGTAGGAAGTCACTGGTACCCAGTCCACCTTCACTTCCACGGAGTCAAGGGAAAGGCGAGTATCGTTTGTTTCGGTTCCTGGGAAGTTGATTGCACCGTTGCGCGGGTTGCCGTAAGTTTGCTGGCCGACCAGCGTGGTGAGACTCCTCTTTACGAAGAACGCTTCCGCGGGGCTGACGAAAACCTCTTCGCAGTACTTTGCGTTACGTGCCAAATTGGAAGGAGCCGGATATCCCCCGATCGATGTCGTTGTCATTCCGCTGCAGTCGCTGCCAGCTATTCTCTTGGCCCCGGCTCTTCCGTGCAGTATGCGCATCTTGCCGTTGCGTCCCGTTTGCTCGGCCGCCACACGCGCCGAGGCAGGACATCCAATCGCATGCGGATTCAGTTCGCATTGCTCTGTCCAGCTCTCAAACATCGGCGCACCGTTCGTAGGCGTCATGACTTGCAGGAAAAGATTCCAGGCGAGGTAAGCGAAGCTGGGACCATACAGGCTGTCGACCTGATCCGAGCCTGGCAGCGCGCTCATGTTGGTCTCGGGCGGCGGAGATGGCGCGGCAGATTTCCGTGACTCCTGTGGCCGGGTTGCCGCCTCCGCACAGTCCTTTGAGTAAACGCTGAAACAAGCAGTCACAGCTACGATCGAGAGCACAGCCGCGGAGAGCCTAATGCGATGTTTCATGTAGATATCCCCTTTTCCCACGGTATGTCGCGCCAACAAACTAACGCTCATTAAGAAAGTGGAAAGCCGAGGCTAGGCCCTTTCCTACGCGTGAGAAAAGCCGAAAATGTTTATGCGCGTGCAGCCTCAGAGTTGCTTCCGAATCCACGCCCCGGGGCACGTTGGGAGAGTCTGCGCTGGCATTTGGCCCGTGTATGCGCCGGATGGTGATAGAGAAGCGCGGCGGCCCGCCGCGCTTCTCCATCGACCACAGCGCCGTTGTTCCGAGCGGCTAACGTGCCCAGCTGCGCACGTTTCGTTTGAATCCTACGCAGGCAAGTGCGCCCATGCCGGTGAGCAGCAGCAAAATGCTTGACGGCTCGGGAGTAGGGGCAACGCTGAAGCTAACCGTGCTCAACGTGAGCGCGGCGTTGGAGTCGGATCCGCCCAACAGCGTGAACGTGCCGAAATACGTCCCGAAAGGCGTGCCGGGAGGCAACGTCAGCACAAACAGGTCGCCGGTAAAGCTCGCCCCCGGTGCGAGAGACAGCGGAAAATTACCGAAGAAGTCGCTGTCGTTCAGGGTGACGGGAGCGGTGATGTTGAAGCTGTCTCCGTTCAAAAACACCGCGCCGCTGTTGCCCGCCGCAGCGGATACGGTAGCCTCGTACGTCAGGCTGCCTCCAGTGTTCGGAAGATACCCAATCGGATTGCTCAGGGTAAGGCTTACGGTATCGGCGTAGGCCGCTGCCGACGATAAACCTATCGTCAGCAGCGCCGCTACAGCTAGTGTCATCTTGAGTTTCATCATTCCCTCCGTACTGTTTTTTGTGGGCCTTGGCTACTAGCTGCTAGTTAGGGCAGGGTTGCACGGAACGAGCCGCCAAACGTTCCGCCGTTGTAAGTGCCGGACAACCTCTGGGCGACCGTTGCTCCATCTGCTCCGGCTGAGGACGGGAAGGTGAGAGTGACCGATGCCGAACCGCCACTCGCAATATCGCCGATCGATGCCGGTATCGTACCGCCGGTAGCGCCACCCAACGTTGCTTGCGTCAGTTGAACGTTCGGTGCCGTAACGTTGCCGCTGTTCTTGATCGTGACAACCATCTGGTATCCGCCGGCGACCTTGCTCAATGCTCCGGTGGTCGTGATAGTGACTGTACCGACGAGGATCGGCACCGACGCAGTCGCGATCGTGAAGTTTGTGCTCTTCGTGCCGAGATTGGTCGGCGTGAAGGTCACATTCAGCGTCTGCATCCCGGAGGGAAGCACCGTTCCCAGCGCCGGCGAGTACGCAAACGTGCCCGGAACGGGGTTCGTTGTCAGTAGGCCGGTATTGCCTGGAGCCATGAGCCCTGAGATCTGTGTCGCGGTTGCCATCGCATTTAATTGCGAGGAGTTCAGCTGCGTGCCATAAATCAGGGTGGTTGGCGCCTGCCACGTGAGGGTCGGCGTCAATGGGCACCCCGGCGGCGTGCAGGAGTACGGGTTCTCCCAGTTCAGGGTGATTGCCGGGGTCCATGCGCCACCCTGGCCGGTCGTGTTGTCGGCTATGTTAGCCGTCACATCGAGCGGATCGGTCTGAGCAGTCGCAGGCGTGCCATCGGTCGTGGTGAAGCCAGACAATCCGGGGTTACCGGCCCCGGGGTTTTGTATTCCCAGAGCAAAGAAGTAGCCGGCCGTCGTTTGACCCTGCCCTCCGCTAGTGCAGCCAGGGTTCTTGGTCGAACCCGGAGCTGATGATTGCACCGAGTTGTCATTGGCTGGGATCGAGAAGGATTGGCTGACAGCAGGAATGGTAAGCGTATACGACGTGTTATCGGGACAGGAGACATCTGCCTCCGAAAACCCATACGGATACTTCACGGTTGCGGCTGGATGGCTGCCGGGCATCGACACACCATACTGTGTTGTAACGGTGTCTCCGGTGTTAAGGGCCAAATTCTGGTTCACCGGCAACATCAGGTCGCCGCCGTTGTTCCAGATCTCGTGGTCCGGGAACTTTGGAGTGGCCGTTCCCCACCATGCGGTCCACATATTGGGATCGATCGTGGGCTGTGCACCCGGCTGGAGAGCGTCGGCTAGCTGCCAGGAAACATGCAGATTTGTAGGAACATCCTGGCCGAACATGAACCGGTTGATAAACGGCTCGGTGGCGTTCTGTTGGTAGGCCGGCACGACGCAATGAAAATGGCTCGTATCAATGTAGTACCCGAACCGGTCCCCGATCCCATAGTTGGCGTACACCTTCTCCGTGGCCAACGAATCGAACGTGGCGGAGCGATCTCCGAGCCAGTAATAAAGGCCATCGCCCGTTTGCAGCATAGCTCTCGGCGCGACCATGGCCATCAATTCATGGTGATCCGTCGGCATTTTGTACACGTTCGCGCCATCAAACTGGTGCATCTGTGACCCGAACCACTCATAGCTCGTGTCGTTGATGTTCTCTACGCTGCCCTGGGTTTCGATTTCGTGGGAAACACGCCAGGACGGGGCGCCGCCGCCTCCATTTTCCTGAGCGATCGTAAGCGCAATCCGTTCGTCGAAAGCTCCCGACCACATCGCCATCTTTCCGGCATAGGAGCATCCCGTTACCGCTGAGTGTGTGGTATCCAGCGGGAGCGGGTTGGTGGTCTGTTGTGAAGCGATTTGGATCGCGTCAATTAGACGGCTCACTCCCCAGATCCAGGCCGCGTATTGCCCATGGTTACTTCCATTGGGGTGACCATTGGCCGCCGTACATGTTCCGGCGCAGTACTCGGGATAAAGCTTATAGAACGGATCGGCCGTATGATCCCCTGAAGCTTTGCCTGCGTTTCCTCCACCTGTGTATTTCGTAATGCTATTCAGGCTGTATACGACGGTCGCGGCACAGCCCGCTGCGGGCACGGTGACTCCAGCCGGCGGGGTAAGGGATCCATTGAACGCGGAGGCTGGCCAACTCCCGGTAGCCGATCCCATACCAATGACGTACGCCCACCCATTTGCCGGTTGCACACACGTTGCTGATGGTGTCGGAAGGACAATCGCTGAGGTAAACGTCAGAGTGTTCCCATTCCTCGTCACATTGATCGTCAGTGTTCCGTGAGTGGAGTTCGTCGGCACGTATGCCGCAGTGATCGTGCAGTCGTGGCAGTCAGGTTTTACGCCAATCTCGTTTTGCTCAATCGCATTCATCCATTCGTTGCGGTGCTGCTCGTACGCGCTCCAACTGGTGTCCCGGGTTCCATTGAAGAACACAAACGGATCGGGCAATTGGCGAACGATCGGGGAATGGGCGAGATCGGGGAGGATTGGAGGCGGGAAGTTGGCTCCCGTATTTTCAACGGTATAGTCCAGCGGGGGTTGTTGCCCTTGGGCTGGCGAATTGGCGGAAAGAAGCAACGCCGCCGCTAGCCCAAAACATATCCGGGTGACACGCAAATTCCTTAGAAACCGACGCATGGTGCTTCTCCTCTTCTTCGGTTGGCTGGGATGGGTCAAGGCCGGAATTCTTTTGTGAAGCCTTGGGCGTTGGCGGACGAGGGCCCGAACAAGCAGTGAAGCTGACGATTCATCGTGTTCCTGGTGTCCGCGTGTCTCGCTGGCGCACCCGGAACAGGGCTGGTGAACAAACAGAATGAAAAGGCGCCACATATGCCAAAGGGGGGGCCTGACATCGGGGCGGCTTTCTTTCGCGCAACGAACTATATTCACGAGATCGTTTACGTGTCAAGGAAAAGTTCGGAAAGAATGTGTTCCGGCGTAGTTTGTAGCCTGATCAACTTTCCTTTGCCAATCAAACTAAGCAGGGCGGTCCTGGAGTCGATCGGCTAAAGGCCGCTACTGAAACGAATCGCTGGCTGCACCTCCGGGCCATTCCGGCGGTCGTTGGCTTTGACGGATTGCCCATGACGGCCATTCCGGCCTCGCATTCGCCATCCACCACGCAATCCAAGACGAGCAAGATTGAGTCGGAGATGTTTTTCGTCAACGACACGGCCCTGGGGACAACGGCTGGCAACGTCATCGTCGATGTCACTTTGCCTTCTGCACCCACCGGCGGCATTGAATCCAGCTGCACCTCCTTCTTTGGGTTGGCCCAGAGCGCTCCGGAAACGGCGGGTACGGCATACAGCGGCAACAATCTAGCGCAGCCGCTCACCCTGGCAGCCGGAACGGCTGGGGACCTGATCGTTGATTCCTTCGGCGGCGGGTTCAATCTGGCCAGCACAGGAAAAAGTGCATCGCCAATTGCGGGTCAGACGCAGCTCACCAACGCACAGCTTGTAGCCGGCGGAATCCTTTCCGGCAGCAGTTACGAGGTCGTGCCCGCGCCAGGCTCCGTTACCGCCGAGTGGTCACCAGTGAACGTTCCACGTCTTGCAGGCGATTCCTTTACAGTCACAGCCGTGCTGCAGAATGTGGTCTCGCCGCCGATCTCGGGCACTATTGCGATCGGGGGAACGGATCCCATTACCTTCAGCTGTGCAGGGGCCCGACCCAGTGCTGCTTGCACCGTGACGGCCGGCTCGTCCACCCTCATTGGCGCAAACCAGATCCCCGTCACGGTTTCCTTGACGGCCAGAAATCAGTCCGAAATTCCCGCAGCCGCGTCGCAACAGGCTGATGGCTTCCATGGCGCGCCCGGAACGTATCCTGTCACCGTAATCGCCAGCGCAGGAGGAGTGACTCAGGCGATTTCGTTGATTCTCGTCGTCCAGTAGACGGATCTGCTTTCAACTCCTCGTTGGGTCTACAGCTCGCGAGATTTGGAAGCCTGCTGCCTTACTCACTAGAAACACTGAAGGCCCGGTCAGCAAACCGGGCCTTCAGTCATTCCAATCAACTCTCATCATCGCGTGAACCTAAAAGAGTGCGCCCCACCTAGCGGCGGCCCCGGACATGTTACAGGACCCCGGGACTGAAGATTACGATGAACTAGTAGCGTCCGTCGCAGCGAGGGCTACGGGCGATCTCGGCGCTGATGGGCAGGGAATCAAGTCCCTCCTTGTGCTTCAGCCCGCGGCCATCTCGATCCAGACGAATAGCTTCGGAAACAGTGTTCTGGAATACCAGGCGCGCGCATGCAGATCGGCAAACGCTTAGCGGATGACTTTGATCAGATAGCTGGTCGCGGGGACTTGGCCGATCTCGATCTCCCATGGGCCCTCGGCGAGCAGGCGCCCTTGCACGACGGGCAGCGGCCGGCCCGCGCCATCGAGCGGTGTCAACTGTACGGCGAGTGCGCCCTCGATGTCCTTGAGCAGCAGCCATCCCTTAACGACCTCGATACGCGTTGGCGCCGTGCCCCAGTTGGTTACATTCGCGCGACGCGCATCCCAGACCATGCCAGTGTTCTCCGCGCGGCCAGTTGCGGTCAGCAGCATTGTGCCGGACCGCGAAAGCGGCTGATCATCCAGAGCGGAGAGGGTGATGGCGCAAAAGGCATTCGCGACATCCGCAGACAGGTGCGAGGTCTCTGCATTGTTCTCTTTCACAAAACCTACCAGCGCGGTGGAGCGGTCCGTATCGACAGTGACGACGCCATTGCCCGTCTTGCTGGAGAGGTGCCAGGACAGCTGGTGGGTATCGGAGACGATGGGGTTTGTGGGTGTATCGGTGAACTTGGCGGTCGCGGCGCAGTCCAGGCATCGGATGCGCGAGCCGTGTTCAAGTGGGAGCGAGAGAGGAAAGCCAGGTGTCCAGTAGGGCTCCGCCAAAGGAGGTAGCCGCATGCTTTCGTCGATCTGTGCCGTGGAGTATGTGCGCTCGATCGTCTGACGTGCGGCAGCGACGTCGTGGCGGAGAAACAGCAAAGCACCGACGGGCATCTGCGCGACTTTGACGGGGTCTTCGCTAATGTCGAAGTGGTCGCCGACCACCGGCTGCCACTGGCCGGAGAGCTTGGGCTCGAATGCGTAAATGAAGATGCCGTCCCAGTCCTGGAAGGCGCCATAGGATGCGAGCAGAGGTATCATCTCGGATCCGTAGTCGCTGGGGAAGGGCTCATTGACCTCGCTGACGGTGAAGGGCTTCCCGGCCATGGTGGAGCGCGTCAGCCGAACCTCGATGGAGCGCAGCGGACTATTGACCATGGGCTCCTGGCCACGGTGCGACATCTGGCTCGGAGGCCACCAGTAAATGTGCGCGTCGACGATATCTAAACGCGAGGTGGTACGCACCAGCGGCATCCCGGCAATGAAGTAAGTGTGGTCAGCCGTACCAATGATGAGTGACTTCACATGGAGGTCTTTGCGGATGAAGTCACGCATCTCCTCCATGAACCTGGTTTCGAGGTGTATGTAGAACTCACCTTCGGCGTAGAAGCGGACCGACGGCACAGTGTCGAACTGTTGGCGCTGCAGAATCGGCACGTCTTCGCCCGCCGCGACGTGTGCGGCGGAGCGGATACGGGCGAGGGTTGCGGGAGCGTAACTCTTCGCCAGCCAGGCGTTGTACTGCGTCGTCAGCAGCTTCTTGTAATACGGCGTGAGGTCGAGCTGATACCTTGGCCGCTCCTCCGCAGTGAGGTTTCCGCGAAACCAGTCGCGCTGCCAGAACTCGAGGACGGAATTCTCGTTCACGATTTCGACGATGGCGATGGCTGGCTCATCGTTGTAGCTGGTCTTGGTGTAGGGATTGCGGTGGGTGAGGAGCTGACGGGCATACTCTTTTTGCAGTTCCACCAGGCGGGGATCGAAGTACGTGATGGCCTTGGCGACCCCAATGAGTGAGTAATCCTTGACTCCGTCACCGCTTTTGTACACGCGACCCACGTTGAGATTGAAGTCAACGTAGATGCCGTTCAGCTTGAGTTGATAGACAAGATAGTCCAGCCGGTCGAGCTGCTCGGGATCCATGGAGCGCGTGTCCTCGCGGGAGCCGTCGATCAGGCCGAGCGGCCTTTGGGATTCACCACCTACGGCACGCGATTGACGTGTGGCGCGTGCGTTGGCCGGGCGGGACGGCTGCCGGTCGGGCAGATCGAGGAATTGGAAGCGGACACAGTTGATGCCGAGGCGCGCCAACGTGGAGGCATACACCTCGGCGTCGTGGTGCGGCGGCAGCAGCGCCGAGCCCTTGGTCCAGCCCGCGAGATTGACGCCCCAGAAGCGGATGCGCTTGCCGTCAGGCGTGGCGAGATGTCCGCCGGAGACGCCGATAAAGCCGTGTTTACCGGCCGGCGCATCGAGGAGGAAGCGGACGTCCGCGGGCGAGGTAGTTGAAGCGAAGTTATCGATCGGGAAATCGGAGAGCGTCGGATTAGGGGCGGCTTCCTGCGCGGGAACGGGAGCGAGAGCGAGCAGCAGCAGGAGGAGGAGACAAGCAGACGATCTCATAGGCACCCATTGGTCGGCGACGAGCAGAGAGGCGGTGCGTCGGCATCGCAGAAGCCGGAGCCGCCCTGGGCGGCAAAGCTGATGCGACAGGCTCGCGCTGAAACCGGGCTGAAGCGGTTGCGGTACCTGCTGGAGCTGACGCGCTCCAGCAGGCCACCGTGTACCAGCGTACGTAATAGGCGGAAGACGGTGCTCTTGGGCAGACCCGTCCGGTCGATCACGTCCGTTAGGCTGAGGTCTTCTCCCCGGACGCGGAAAGCTTTGAGCACTTCGCAGGCGCGCAGCACGGTCTGCGACTCGTTGGGGTCGCTGCGTCGCGGCGGCGTGTTTGGGGCAGACGGTGGCGCAGCTTCCGGAACATTCGAGGTCCGGCGGGCATGCATCATGAGAACGCTCATAATCCCGAGGGCGCTAGAAGCGCAAATGCAGTCCGCCAGCTAGTGAGCGCGGGCTATTGACTGTCCCAGTGATGAGGCCAAACGACGACGAAGTCGGCGTGACGTTAGGCGCAGACATCTGCGCATGGTTGAATGCGTTGAATGCATCGACTCGGAACGACAGGATGAACCGTTCCGATATGAGGAAGTCCTTCAGCGCTGAGAAGTTGAAGTTGTTGGTTGGATCGGAGCGCAAAACGTACTGCGGGAACGTACGATAGTTCCACGATCCCGGCTGGTCGTTAGCGCCTGAAGCCGTGTCGAATACCGAGGTATTGAAGGATTTTCCCGCCGTCTGGTGCGGGTGGAAGTTGAAGTCATGGAAATTGCCATGGTAATTGACATTGCCCCATGACATCGGTGTGCCGGACAAGTACTGGTACTCGCCGCTCACCTTCCATCCGCCGAGCGCAGCATCAACCAATCTGTTCGCGTTAGCCATGAACTGCCGCCCACGGCCAAAGGGTAAGTCGTATATCGAGATGATGGCCACGTGAATGGGGAAATCCGATGAGGTCTCTCCGTACCACCACTCGCCAGGATTGAGTTGCACTGTGTTGCCTAGCTGACGCGACCACTCGAAATTAGCGTTCATCTCAAAGCCCTTCCCGATACGCTTTTCCACGCGCGCCGTCAGGGCATTGAAGTTGATGGTTGTAGCAGGCATATAAAATTCCGAAATGCTGGTGTATTCCGGATAGGCTAGGGCCAGCTGGCTTACCGCAACCTTAGGGTTGGTGTTAAGGGCGGTGGTGTTCGGCACCAGGCCGCCCGAGGCGGTCGCAAACGTGGGGAACAGGCCATAGAACGGATTAGCCACCTGGACGGCCATCGCATTGCTTACTGCCGCAGCCGCGGGGCTGTTCGCGACTGGCGTGTGAGCCAGAAACTGCGTATATGGATAGTTGTTTATGTTGATGTAAGCGCTGTTGTGCAGTGATAACGAGTGCATACCACCGATTTCGACCATCCAGTTATGGGCAAATTGCTTCTGGATGTCGAGGCTGGACTTCTCCGTGTAGGGCACCTTGGGGTGGTTCGGGAAGAAGAATGGGGCGCCGCCAAGAGCCGCATCGGTGCCGTATGCATTACCTACAGGCTGGGCGATCGGATTGAAACCTGGCCCAGGAGCCGTAGGAAACGGGTTTTCCCAAGTCGTAATCGGCGTGTAGCCAGAGTTCACGCTCGTGTTTGTCTCCACCATGTTGGTTGTCTGCGAGTACCCTGTCGTGGCTTGAGCCGTATACGTGCCAAACGGCTGGTTCACGATCGCAAACCCGCCTCGGATGACGAGTTTGTTGTTGAATGCGGCGGGGGCAAACGCAAATCCAAGGCGCGGACTGACATACAGCGGTGCCGGGTGATAGGGAGCGCGGTTCCCCGGGGTTTCATAGATGGTCGCACCATTCGTGTTGAGGGCGGCGGCAGCAGGCAGGAAAGCCGGGTTGACCCCTTTTGTTGCAATGTCCGCGGCATACTGGCTTGCGTACGCAGCCGCGGCCGCACTCGACGTGGTGTTCGGCTGATCAGGATAGAAGTTCTGGAGCATGCGGTTGTTGCTTTCAACAACTGCCGTCTCGTGGTCGAGCCGCAGACCCAGGCTGAATGTTAGCTCCTTGGTGGCCTTCCAATCATCCTGCAGGAAGTAGGCCTCGTACCAGTTGTCGTATTGGAATTTTTGGGTGATCTGATACGAGCCGGAGCTAGGCAGACCTAGGTCGAACAGGGCAAAAGCACTGCCAAATTGCGGCTTGTTTTCGTCTGGCGCATAGTTCGGCGATTGAGCCAGCAAGCCGGTTGCAGACGACGAGAAGGAGTAGTTACCGCTGGCTCCCATGGGCGAAAATCCTGACTTCTTCCAGACACGCGCATCGATTCCGGCCTTCAACGAATGACGTCCAATGGTCTTGTTCAGGACGACATAGCCGGAAAGGTAGTCGATGATTCCATATCCGTTGGTCTGCGCGCTGATGGAATCGATAGTTACGCCGTCGGAGAAGGTCACGTAAGGGGTCGCCACCGAGCCAGAGTTGGACGTGATGTAGCTGGGGAATCCAAACGTCGTCGGGTCCGTGCCCAGGCTGGCGGGACTATTGACCTGGTTGTAGCGCTGGAAGCCGAGACGAGTCTCCAGACTCGTGGACGGGTTGAACGTTTTGACGTTGTCGATCTGGCCGCCCGGTTGTTTGAATGTCGCTACGGAACCGCTGATTAACGGGTTTCCATAATAGTTTCCGGTCGCGTTCGTGTAGTTGCTCAGATGGAGTTCGCCGAAAATCTTGTCCGTATCGCTGATATTCCAGTCCAGGCGTACCATGTGCGAGTTATATTTCGTGGAATTGAGGGCTGTGGAGATGTAGTTGTTCTCCCCACCCGCTAATCCCGGCAAGTTCGGCAGCGGAAGCGATGCAAGATACTTTTGAGCGATAGGGCTCATGACGAGCAAGGGGTCCGTATTGTGAGCGTTCGACGCACAATACGGGGTGGTGGCGGTCAGGCAATTGTTGGGAATCGCAGACCGAATCCAATATTGCTTGCCTGAGATGGTCTGGGTGGAGCCGCTGTACGGATCGTAGAGCTGAGAGGATGGCCCGTCGGCGAGCAGAGCATGGAAGTCTCCGTTTCTTTCGTCCGCCGTCGGAACGCTGGCAATCGTGGGTGAACCGGTATCGGTGTAAAAGCCCTCCCACGCATAAAAGAAGAACAGCTTGTTATGGCCGTTGAATACGTGAGGTATAAAGACCGGGCCGCCGATTGTCGCGCCGGGCTGATTATAGTGGTTGGAAGCTGGTAACGTGCCCGCCTTTTGAAAGTACGGGCGAGCTGAAAGAGGGCGCCCCCCGTTGTAATACTCAGAGAGGGTGCCATGAAATTCATTGGTGCCGCTCTTCGTGGTCATGTTGACCGTGCCCCCAATGGTGTCGCCCAGCGCGGCATTGGCGGAGAACTGATCTACGTGGACCGTGCTGACAGAATCGAGCTGCGGGATAAAGGAAATCTGCCGGCTCGAAGACTCCATATCCGGAATGCCGTTCAAAAGTACTTCCGCTGATGCCGATTGACCGCCACTGATCGCGACCTGGCTCGCAGTGTTATTGCTCGTAGGGGTGAGTTGGGCAGTGGCCTGCTTGCCGATGGGAATGACGCCGTACTCATCGCGCTCGAGAGCAAACGGCGAGTTGCCGTTGTTGGGCAAGTCTCGTACTTCTTCCGGGGTGAGAGACTGGCCAGTGTCCGCGTTGGCCGTGTCGATCATTGGCGTGGCAGCCGTGACGACTACAGACTCACTGGTGCTGCCCACTTGCAGCTCTATGTTTTCCTTTACGGTTGCCTCGACCTGCAGCTCCAGGCCTGAGTGCAGATAAGCTTTGAAGCCTTCCATTTGCACGCTGACTTTGTACGGGCCAGGCTGAAGAAACGGCACAGTATAGGAGCCCCGGGCATTCGATTTCACGTGCACCGTTGCTCCGGTCGCGGTGTTGACTACGGTGATCGCTGCATTCGGGATAACGGCGCCAGTCGGGTCCGTTACTAACCCGGTCAGTGTAGCGCGGGTCTCCTGGCATGACGCATAGGGCGCGAGGCATAGGATTACGATTGCAACCAATGTGATCTTTCTCATTTTGGCTTTTCCAACACCTCATCGAGCTTCTAACTTTGGAATTGCTACGCTGTAATTGAATCCGCCGGTAGCCAAGCATTTGGTCACGTGATAGACCGCAGTTGCTCCCGTCCATCGTCTGCACATCGAAAGATTGTCCAAGACCTTAAGGCGTCCTTGGGCGTCCTCGCGATTTTCGGTTTACGCCGAATATGTTGCACGACTAAACGTTCCGACTGCGAGTCAGCCTCATGAAGGCTGGCACCGAACGAACTAGCTTTTGCTCTACAGGGCGCGACAGTAGGCAAGCCTAAACCGCGTGTCAACTGCAAAACTAATTTCTCGCCGACATTCAACGTGGGTTGAAGCGGTTCGCCACAGGGCGGTGGCTGTCATACGCTCAGTTTCAGCGTGATATTCCGTTGGTCGGAACAGATTTTAGGCGAGATCGAGGGCCGCAGCTTGCCGCTTTTGGGCGATGATTCAACTCGACTCTGTCGGGAGCGCGCATTGTCGCCGAAATGCGCGGGGACATGAATCCTTTGCGAGAATTGACCGACACCAAGGACGACGGTTCGCCGAGAATGGATCCTCGCATCGCCCCGCTCG
>DATIMM010000108.1:0-53766 GCA_035475295.1 Bryobacteraceae bacterium | reverse complement strand
TAGCGCCACAGCCGTTCGATGAAAACATTGTCGAGGGCGCGGCCACGGCCATCCATGCTGATCCAGATACCGCGCTCTTGAAGCGGAGACAGGAATTCGGCAGAGGTGAATTGCGAGCCCTGATCGGAGTTCCAGATTTCGGGTTGACCGAAGCGGAAGGCTGCGTCCAGCGCGGCCAGGCAGAAGCATGGGCGGGTAGGTTATCCCAGATCACCACATCACCGGGATGCAAGGCGGGCTGAAGTACTTGGCAAACAAAGGTTTGGAAAACATCGGCGTCCGTGGCGGCATCGACACGGAAGCTCGCACGCAGGCCGTCGATGGCTAATGCGCCGATCAGCGTCGTCACTTCCCAGTGGCCCAGCGGCACCGAGCCGAATACACGCTCTCCCTTCGGGGCACGTCCATAGCGGCGCGTCATCGAGCGAGTCACGCCGCTTTCGTCGATGAACACCAGGCGGGCCGGATCGATCTGGTCTACTTGCCCGCGCCATACGGCACGCTTTTGCTGGTTAACTGGTGTGTCGCGTTCCGTCGCGTGGAGTGATTTTTTTACGTGGCAAGTTCAGCTTAGTGAGTAAGCGCGACAAGGCGGGAAGACTCAGGCGAATGTGATGCGTTGCTGCCAGCCAGCGCTGCACTTCCCGTAAAGGGGCGTCCGTGTCGGCCAGCACCTACTGACGTACCTGTTCCCGTTGCTGCTCGGTCAGCCTGGGGCGTTGTCCCCCGGCGTGGGCCAGGAGTTGACTGCTGCCGGTCTGGCGCCAACGCTGCCAGATGCGTTGGATGGAACTCACGCTCACTCCCAGCAGCTGTCCTAAGCGTGTTTGACTAACCTGCTGAGTTTGTACCGCCTGCACGATACTTCGTCGCAACTGGTTCCCGATGGCCACCCCGGCACCTCCAGTTTCGTCATTCTATATCGTCTGCCCTAGCTCAGTTCAGTTGCAAACCGCTGTAGTTCGCTGTCCTGAACTGGCGACGGGATGTGTCCCTTCCAAGCGGTACGCTGCCGCTCGGTCAGGCCGAAGCGGTATCGGCAATCTGCCCACCTTCCACTCCAGCCTCAGCTGATCGTGAACAAGTGACGGGCTACCCGGCAATTGGGCATGATGCGCGTGACAACCCGACACGATTATGCCGAGTTCCGGATCAATTGGTAAAAATGGGTTTGGACGCGAGTGGCGGGACTCCGCACACTGACGGAATAGACGGTGAGTTTGATCGAGGGATTGTCCGAGCAATCTTGTGTTGCTGCAAAATGCGCCTAGCGGGCGGCTTGGGTTGCCCGTCTGACAGGAATGTAAACTGAAACGCGAGGCGCTCATGCGACAACTGCATCCGGGCGACATCCAGGATCTCTTGCGGCTCTCAAGAGATGCGGGATGGAATCAGAGCGCGGCTGACTGGTCGCGAGTACTCGAACTCGCTCCTACCGGGTGCTGGGGGATTGAAGTTGAAGGACGCATAGTCGCTACCGCTACCCTGGTTTGCTATGGGACACAATTGGCTTGGGTGGGAATGGTGTTGACGGATGCCCGGTATCGCGGAAACGGGTTTGCGACGCGTTTGGTTCGCCATGCGCTTGACTGCGCTCACGATTTGGGCGCCCGCTGCGTCAAGTTGGATGCAACGAATGTGGGCCGACCACTATATGAGAAGCTGGGCTTTCGAGCAGAACAGACGGTTGAACGCTGGGTCAGGAATGGATTGCGTGCCTCGGTTCACCTGCGCGGCACAACGTTGTCACTGAACCCCGAGTTGGATCGGAGCGCTTGTGGTTACGACCGTACGGCATGGCTCGAGGCGATGAGGCCAGACGGCGGCACTTATCTTCGTAGTGGCGGGTTTCTATTGACGCGCTCTGGTTCGCTCAATGGGTATCTGGGGCCGTGCATAGCCAAAGATCGGCGAACAGCGCGCGAGTTGCTCGCACAGGCATTGTCCGACAACCCTGAGAGTGGTTGGTTTTGGGATCTGCTAACAGCTAATCGAGAGGCTCAGGACTTGGCACGGTCCTTTGAGTTTGCGCCCTGCCGAACTCTGACGCGTATGCAAATGGGCGAGAGTCTTCCGGCAGAAGAAGCCGCGGTGTACGCGATTGCCGGATTTGAATTGGGCTGACTGGCACCGAAATGATAATTGCCACTGTTGAAAAGCTGGAAGAAGCTCTTTCCAATCCAATGCAGGCGGACGTTGAGGCAATGCGCGCGCTGGATGGCGACATCCTCATCTTGGGCGTTGGGGGGAAGATGGGGCCAAGCCTGGCGAAATTGGCCCGCCGCGCTGCCGAGGCCGGCGGAACGCGAAAGCGGATTATCGGCGTGGCTCGGTTCAGCGATCACACCCTACAGACGAAGTTGCAGGCAGCCGGCGTGGAGACGATTGCGATGGATCTGATGGAGCCCGATGCGCTGCATCGGCTACCCGATGTTCAAAATGTCGTCTTTATGGCGGCGAAGAAGTTCGGCACGTCCTCGGCGGAGCATGAAACATGGGCCATGAACACATACCTGCCAGGTCGTGTTGCGGAACGGTTTCGCGAATCGCGCATCGTAGCTTTTTCGACCGGCAACGTGTATCCGCTGCAGCCGGTCGGCCAAGGTGGGGCAACGGAAGACACGCCAGTCTCACCGGTCGGCGAATATGCGCAATCCGCACTTGGCCGGGAACGCATGTTCGAATACGCAGCAGCACGATGGGGAACGCAGGTTGCCATTCTGCGTCTGAACTACGCAGTGGAATTGCGCTATGGAGTGCTGGTGGATATCGGACGGGCGGTGTACGAGCGGCGTCCGGTGGATCTGCGCATGGGGCTGGTGAATGTGATCTGGCAACGTGATGCGAATGCGATTTGTTTACGTTCCTTCGCATATTGTGACTCGCCTCCGGCCATCTTTAATGTCACCGGGCCGGAGACTTTGTCCGTGCGGTACATCGCGGAACGATTTGGGAAAAAACTCGGAATCGAGCCCGTGTTCTCGAGTGAAGAATCGGACTCTGCATTGCTCAATAATGCTGCCAAAGCGCACCAGTTATTCGGGTATCCGAGCGTTACACCGGGTGAAGTAATCGACTGGTTAGCGGCGTGGATAGCCGCCAAGAAGCCGCTGCTTAACAAGCCGACACATTTCGAAACGCGGGACGGTAAGTTCTGATGACCGTTCGTGACCGCCTTCGCCAAGGGCTGGTCATCCCCGCGCACCCGCTGGCGCTGACGCCCAACAGACGTTTAGATGAGCGGCGTCAGCGAGCATTGACCCGCTACTATCTAGCAGCCGGCGCGGGTGGAATTGCTGTGGCAGTGCATACCACCCAGTTCGGAATCCGCGCACCCCAGGTTGGTTTACTGAAACCCGTGCTGGAGCTGGCCATCGAAGAAACCCGCAATGCGGATGTTGTAAAGATAGCGGGTATTTGCGGAGCTACCAAGCAGGCGCTCGAGGAAGCTGAGCTTGCACGTCAGCTCGGATATGATGCGGTACTGCTGGGTCTGGCAGCTCTAGGTGACGCTTCAAACGAGGGACTAATTGCGCATTCGGAACGGGTAGCGGAAGTCACTCCCGTGGTGGGCTTCTATCTGCAGCCTGCGGTAGGGGGACGCGTTTTGCCGTATGAGTTCTGGCGCCGGTTCGTGGAGATTCGCCATGTAGTGGGAATTAAGATGGCGCCGTTTGATCGGTACCGCACACTCGACGTGATACGGGCCTTGATCGATAGCGGTCGTCAGGGTGAAATTGCGCTGTATACCGGCAATGACGACAGTATCGTAATCGATCTACTGACGGAATTTAACTTTGGAGGACAGTCTGTTCGGATCGTAGGCGGCTTGCTGGGGCATTGGGCCGTCTGGACCGCCGGGGCCGTGTCGCTGTTGAACGAGGTAAAGACTTCGAAGACACTTCCGCGATCAATCTTGACCTTGGCACAACAAGTCACCGACATGAATGCAGCCATATTCGACCCGGCGCATCAGTTTCACGGCTGTATCGCAGGCATCCATGAAGTGTTGCGCAGGCAGGGGCTGCTGGCGGGCCGGTGGTGCCTGGATCCAAAGGAAGACTTGTCTCCCGGACAGAGTGAAGAGATCGATCGCGTTTTGAAGGCCTATCCACGGCTGGTCGCTCGCGACGAAAAGCTAATCCGCGAGAACGTTGATAGCTGGCTGCGCTAGCGCCCCGAGGGTAACCGACACCTCCCATATACGACGCTTTCCGGATCCGGAAGCAGGTCGATTGGACGCGCAATCGCCATCTCGGAGATGTCAGAGACGTGGACTTCTCGCCGGCTGTACCGAGCGACGCCCAAACCGGAAGTTGGTCGACGTGATGTCGACACATCAGGACTAGTTTTCAGGCCAGCAATATTTCCGCAGGTCCGGCGATGAGGGAAAATGAAGCGGTCGCATTAGTCAATGAAAGCGACATCAGCCTCTGGATAGAGAGTAGGCCTGTGCTCTCGCCACCAGTAGCGCTGCGCCGCTCCAGCATCTGTAACGGCAAGTCAAGATCCATCCGTATGACACCTGCCCGGAGCGTGATCACCACGCCCGTGATGTCGCCCATGGTATGCCTCTTCGATAGCTGCGGGATTCGTCTGCGGCGGTCTTTCCAGGTCTCTTATACGTTCACTTGTTCCCGAACAGTCGACTGAGGATACGTACAACCCGCGCCTCCAATGGACAAGCTTTCCAGTCGAGAAAGGGAAGGGCCGGAGGCGTGCGACATCGAAATCGCAGCGAAGACAGCGCCGAGGCACTGGCGAAACATAGGCATCAAGTATCCCGACGCCAAAAGGGCACAACGCCCGGATCACGCGCCACGCGTTCACGATCGGATTCAGGCATCCTCGATCGGCCGGGCTAAACTATGCAGTCGACCTAGCGTCCGGCATGCCAGAAAGGAGCCAAACCGGTGCTAAGGAGTGAGACACTATGTAAGCGTAAGATTCACAAGGAATATAGTCCTGGTGGCAGGCGGCACGGGCGGACTGGGGCGAGCGGTGAGTTTCGCATTCCTGCAGGAGCATGCCCGCGTGGCGGTGACCTATCGCGATGAGGAAGAGTTCGTCGCATTGCGGACCGCCGCTGGACCGAACGGGTCATTGCTCAAAGGGTACCGTGCTGACGTAACGGACGAAGCTGCAGTGCAACAACTTATGGGCGGCGTTCTTGCCGAGTATGGCCAGCTTGATGTCATGATCAACGCCGTCGGCGCATATGCAGGCGGTGCAAAGTTATGGGATGCGGAGACGAAGGTGTTCGACCACATGCTGGCGCTGAATCTGCGATCCGGTCTGTTGTTGTCGCGCGTCGTGGCCCTGCGATGCTCAAACGAAGACGGGGATCAATCGTGAACGTTGCATCGAAAGCTGCTGTTGATCACGCAGGAGGCGCTGCCGCGTATGCGACTTCGAAAGCGGCCGCCTGGCCATGATCGCTTCACGGCAGAGGACCTGAAGGGCACCGGCGTGCGGGTGAACTCCGTTCTGCCGAGCATCATCGATACCGAAGCAAATAGGAAGGCAATGCCAGCCGCCGATTTCAGATCATGGCCCAAACCCGAAGACATTGCGCGAGTGATTCTTTTTTGTCCAGCGACGATGCCAAAGTGATTCACGGCGCGGCCATACCGGTCTATGCGACAGCTGAGTGGGTGCTCTCGACGCGAACATTCGAGCCCGCTCGGCCCTCAAGCTGGCTTACTGGAGGCGTCCAGTTATTTTCCGAATGGCCGAGGGCCAGGAGCAAACCGGAATCTAAGCCCTTGGCTCGTACCGGCGATCTAGCTCGGAGAGGGCCGTCTACAATAACACTGTCCCGGGCAGGTGAACCGATCACTTCGTCTAAGCCGGTGATCGATGGTGGAAGCACGTCAGACATTGAAGGATTGGAAATAACACGATTCGGAGGTTGTATGAGTAGCCTAAGTTCAATCTCGGCGCCGCCCACTACCGGAGTTTCGGCATCCACGCGCCTGACCGCTCTTGATGCTTTTCGCGGCGCCACCATGCTGCTGATGGTGTTGGTAAACGATGGTGGCGGTCCCCGTTCTTATGGACAACTGGAGCACTCGCGGTGGAACGGCTGGACCCTCACCGATACGGTGTTTCCATCGTTCCTGTGGATTGTGGGCGTTGCCATCACGCTATCGCTTAGCAAGCGGCTACAGGCCGGTATTGCCGTTTCGAGCCTGGTGCCCCAGATCGTTAAGCGTGCGGCTATCTTATATCTGCTTGGGTTTGCGCTCTATTTGGCACCACATTTCGACCTGTCGCATACGCGCATACTGGGCGTACTGCAAAGAATTGCCATTTGCTATATAGTGGCGTCGCTTCTTTATCTGTTCACAGGAGTTCGCGTCCAGATTGCCACAATCGTGGGTTTACTGATGCTTTACACCTCATTGATGCTGTGGGGCCCGGTTCCAGGCTATGGTCATGGGAACCTGACGGTGGGGGGGAACTTTGCGCACTATGTGGACAATATGGTGCTGGGCGCGCACAACTATGCATCAACTAAAACGTGGGACCCCGAAGGTATTGTGAGTACGCTTCCGGCAATTGCCACGGCGCTTTTAGGGGTCATGGCAGGCTACGTTCTGCGACTCAAGTCTCCTCTTACGAAACGAATCGGCTGGCTGCTTTTGATTGGCGCCGTTCTATTTTGCGGTGGAGAGATTTGGAATATATGGATGCCCATTAACAAGAAGCTGTGGAGTGGTTCGTTCACGCTCCTAATGGCAGGGCTGGATTTTATTATTCTGGCGGTGTCGTTGTGGTTTGTAGATGAACGCGGATATAAGAAGATTGTGAAACCGCTGTTGATTGTCGGCATGAACAGCATTGCGGTGTATCTGGCATCGGAAATATTTGCCGAGCTGCTGGATGACATTCATGCAGGCCGTGAGGGAACGTCGCTGCACGATCTGATTTATAGCCGGTTCTTCGCGCCTCTAGGATCAGTCGAAAACGCTTCGCTGCTTTGGGCGCTTAGCTTTACTTTGCTGATGTATCTCTGGGCATACCTCCTGTATAAGAAATCGTGGTTCTGGCGGATTTAGTTAGATCGCCGTAAATAAGACGACCACACAATCAAATTGCATTGCGAGGTTTGGGATGAGACTTTGGGCGGTCTTGCAACCTACTTGTCTGGTTGCGGAACATTGTTGGGATCCGGTCGGGCAAGCTATCGTAGACTACTCCTACTGCTTCGAGGGCCTTCCGGCCTCAGTCTGGGGAGAGGGATAAACCATGCCGCAAATTCACCCCAATGCTCGTACCACCCCGGCCGTTCGTGCCGAGATCGCTGGCTCGGAGGAACCGACCGGCGTCCTGGCCAGGCGCTTTGGCGTCAGTACCGAAACCATTCGCAAGTGGCGTAAACGTGGTGCGGAGGACTGCCTCGATCACTCCGCCCGCCCGCACCAGCTGCCTTGGAAGGCTACCGAAGAAGAGCGTGCCGTGGTCTGCGCTTTGCGCCGGTCCACCAACTTCGCCCTGGATGACCTCACTTTCGTCATCACGCATTTTCTGCCGCATCTCAACCGGGACAACACCTGGCGCATTTTAAAGGCCGAGGGACTCAACCGCCGACCAACGCCTACGCCTCCCAGGCCGGTAAAGGGAAAGGGAACCTTCAAAGAATATGATCTTGGTTTTATTCACATCGATATCAAGCACCTGCCCAAACTGCAGACCAGCAACGGAGAACGACGCAAGCGCTACCTCTACGTCGCTATCGACCGATGTTCCCGTTCCGTGCATCTGGCTGTCAAAGACGATGAGACCGAGAAGAGCGCTATTGCTTTCCTCCGCGAGGCGGCTGCGGCTTTTCCGTTTCGCCTCACCCATGTGCTGACCGACAATGGCAGTTGTTTTACTCCCGCTTTTGCCCAGGCTTGTGCCCAACTCGGTGCCCAGTACCGACACACCAAACCCTACTCGCCACAAACCAATGGCATGGTGGAACGCTTTCACGGCCGGGTCGGCAGTGAGGTGCTAGGCATCACCATTTACGCGCACCGGGATCTGGAGCAACTCCTGCGCGGCTTCAACGCCGCTTACAACGCCCGGCGACAGCGCGTACTCGACGGCAAAACACCGAATCAGATCGTCGCAGAGCGACTCCCAGCCAGGCGCAAGCTTGTCAGTGCCAAACCACGCGGCCGAGCAGGACCCGACGACATCACCCAAGCACGCCTCATCGTCAAAGCTGCCAAGGCGGTCTCACAACCAGACAACTAGGAAGCCAGCTACCGTGCGCCCAGCAACAGGGTGGCTTCTAAGCGAAGGCGCTGGCTGCCGCTACTCTTGCTTGGGATGGTAGTCATTTTGCTCTTGGCTAGCAACTCCAATCGCTGGCTGTCCGCTTCTGGCGTTCCGATTGAGAGCAACCGTCGTGAGCCTTTGCCGGACTTTGATTTCCCGCAACTGAATGGCGGTCATTGGCGCCTGCGTGATCACCGCGGCGACATTGTTCTTCTAGACTTCTGGGCCACATGGTGCCCGCCGTGTCGAGAAGAGACTCCAGGATTGGTGCACTTGTCGCAACACCTACCGTCCAACGATATAGTTGTTGTGGGGATATCGATGGACGAGAATCAGAGTGCCATAACTGCATTCGTCCGGGCCTTCCATGTGCCGTATCCAGTTTTACTGCCCCCTTCCGGTTCCGCTTTACCCGGCTCTGTGGAATCCCTGCCGACCAGTCTCTTGCTGGATCGCCAGAGTCGCGTGGCGCACAGCTATGTGGGAGCTGTTTCCGAAGCTGTGTTCTCCAGAGACATCGAGCAATTGCGAGGCGAATCCCGGTTGGCGTCTGTTGCTAGTACCAATCGATAGGTGAATGATCATGCCTGAATTCCTTTTGATCCTCCTCTTTTTCGCAGGCTATTTCGCGGTCATGAAATGGGTGTTGCCTCGCCTCGGGGTTCCTACTTGAATGAGCGATTCCCGTAGTGTCGAGTCTCGACGCACGAAAACACCAAAACACCTGGAAGCCAAGGAGAATGGCGCAGAAAGGGCGCCTAAGGAGCCCTGAGCGGGTGGTAGCGCAGGTATGATCGCGCAATCGGTGCTCCTTGTCCTTCGATGTGTGGTGGCTGAAGTTGCCAGCGGGGTAATTGGGATCGGGGGAGGCATCATTTTCGTCCCGGCCCTGGTCTTTTTGTTCGGACTATCGCAACACCGGGCACAGGGCATAACGCTCGCTTTGGTGGTTTTGCCCATTGGCGTCCTGGCCACCTAGTCCTATTGGAGACACGGAACAGTTCCAGCTTACAGATTAAAGGACCGGTTCTTTACTGGCAAGCGCTCATTCTCAAGCACACGTTCTTGCTGACGGCTGCCCGCGTGAGAACGCCATCGCTGTCGCCGAATTGAACATCGGCGAACGATAGGTGCGCCAACCTGCGCAACTTCACCCACGAGGGGGGAACGCGTGCGTCGGTTCGCTCAGTCGGCGTCTGCCAAGCCGGAAACAAATCTGACCGACGGGGCAGAACGTCGTCTCTTTTCAGAGCGTGAAGGGCCTGGATGGGGTCATATTGGCTTTATCCTATGAGGAATGGGGCGTTTATACCGCCCCACCAAGTGCGTTCAGAACGCCTCTGGTGCCGTCAGGCAGCAGCCGTTTTTTTCTCGTTCTCCTTTGCTCCTGCACTCGCGGTTACTGGTATCTGTTTGCTTTTCGGTTTCGTTTCTGCAACAGGAACTTTGATCTCGAGGATACCGTTGTTCATTTCTGCATTAATCTGATCCGTGTTTGCACCTTCCGGTAAAAGGATCGAACGGTAAAAACGGCCGTAGCTGCGCTCCGAACGGTAGAATCCCTCTTTCTCCTCCTTTTTTTCCTGCTGACGCTCACCTTTGATGGTCAGATTTTCGCCAGTAAGCTCGATTTTGACGTCCTCGGGCTTAATGCCTGGCAACTCTGCCGTGACGACGATGCCGCTATCTACCTCCTTCACCTCTATGGTGGGCGCCCAAGTATTGGACGGGAACTCTCCGCCTGAAAAGTCTGAGAATGCACGATCCATTTCTTTGGTGAACTCTCGCATCAGCGAGATCGGATTTACTCCGAACAAATCCCCAAACGGAATCATTGGACCGAAGAGCCTGGACGTCGGTCCGCGACGTGCGACCGACTGCGTCGAGCTTTTGACAGGTGTAGTTTCTGGCATTGATGTCATCTCCTTCTGGTCGTAAGTTCTGATCTCCGAGATCCGAATCTTACGGCCTCATCGGTATAGGCATGTACTGTGCCATTACTGGAAGGGTCAGTTCTTGACTACCACGCCTGATCTAGCCGCCGGCATTTCGCTCTGCGGCATCCAACGAATAGCTGGGTGGAAACACGCACGCAAGTATCCCGCTCCGGAAAGGTGGCTTTCTCCAGGTACGTCCACAACCTGGTAAGCGCGTTGCTCTATTTGGCTTGCGGTAAGCCCACAGAGCTTGTGGTTCGCAATGACGGCGAGACCGTCGCCACGACGTTGAACTAAGGATAGGGTCGAGAATTTGGGGTTCAAGATGATTGCGAAGAACATAGTTAAACAGCGATGCTGTCGGAGATGGCACCTCCACATCCGCGTGATCACTAATGAGGTAGGCGGCAGAATGGGCCGGTCGCGTTTCCTTATTGCCCTTGTGGTTTTCGGCTTTGTGCAGATGCAGACCGCACGTGCGGCGGACCCGTCGATCAGTGAGAGTTTGTCCGGCAGAAACGTATGTGGTGATCGCGGTGGCAAAGCGTTCCAATGGAAGCCAGCCCTGATGGAATCAGGTCTGATGCTGTCTTTTCAACATGTCGCGCGAATGGTACAGCCCAAGACCCGTCGAGAACTGGGTGGTCCCTTTTTCAGCGATTATTTCGAGTCAGTCTCGACGATTCATACGTGGAATGACTCCAACGGCATTCTTACCAACTATGTGGGACATCCGATGATGGGCGCCGTGGCCGGCTACATTCAGATTGTCAATGATCCGCGAGGGCGCTGTCTGGAGTTTGAGGCTTCTTCTGGAGAATACTGGCGGAGCAGACTGAAGGCTATGGCGTGGATAGCGGCCTATAGCGCACAGTATGAAATTGGGCCAATCAGTGAAGCTTCCATTGGAAACGTTGGAATACACCCTCCAACGATGGCAGTCGTGGATCTGGTCGTGACGCCAATGGGCGGATTCGGAGTCCTACTGCTTGAAGATTTCGTAGACCGGCGTTTCATCTCTCGTTGGGAGCGCGGCGCGTCACCGGCCCAAGCTCGGTCCTACCGGGTCGCCTTAAATCCCTCCCGATCTTTGACCAATTTGATTCGCTTCAAGCGGCCCTCGCATCGGGATGCCAGGCCGCTTTGAATGGGGTCCATTCAAGTGTAACGTCGGTAGCCTTGACCGTCCCGAACGAAAGCTGCCGAATAATGGAACGTCGGACTTAGCTCTGCAGAACGGCCAAGCTTCTGTCATTGATCGCGAGCGGAACAACGGTCGCAATACGAGATCACACCTCTGGCAGATCGCTCGCGTCCTGCGCTGGCAGCCAGATTGCATTCCCATTCGAGAAAGAAGGCTCGAAATGAACGCTGGCGAAGGTCTGAGTCAACGTACTGCAGTATCAATACCTGCAGATAACGTCGTACTCCAAGGGGATTTGGCCCTACCGCCGGCACCAAAAGGTGTTGTGCTATTCGCTCACGGTAGCGGCAGCAGTCGCCACAGTCCACGAAACCGATATGTGGCTGACGTCCTGAACCAACATTCGTTAGGAACGCTACTGGCCGACTTACTAACAGCGGACGAGGAACGAGAAGACCAATTTACCGCGCAGCGGCGTTTCGATATCGGTCTGCTGACCCGGCGCCTGGTGGGCATCATGGATTGGCTGGGAAGCCCCGAAAGCCCTACTCAAGGACATGGGTTTGAACTCGGTTTGTTCGGCGCCAGTACCGGGGCGGCCGCAGCACTTCTCGCAGCTGCCGAGCGGCCGGATCTTGTGAAGGCCGTAGTATCTCGCGGAGGCCGGCCCGATTTGGCGGGTCGAGGAATTTCCCTCGTTCGTGCGCCGACGCTGCTAATCGTCGGAGGGAAGGACACCGCTGTTCTCCAAATGAATCGCGAAGCAAAGGAATTGATACCGTGCAAAAGCGAACTGAAGATCGTTCGTGGGGCGTCCCATCTGTTCGAAGAGCCGGGTGCGCTTAAAGAAGTCGCTCAAGTAGCGGCCGATTGGTTTGGGGCTTATCTCGCGGAACAGGGCGAGAGCAAAGGGATCTACCCACTCGGGGCTTTATGAGTAAGCGGCCCAGCGCAGCGTAGATCTGCGGTCGACCCGATGCGTTGTCGAGACGATCAAAGGAGTCCGTTAATTTGGCAGGCAGTATGAGTGACGGAGAGCCCCTGGGAGTAATATCCAGGATGGTTGAAGGATATTGAGCACGTTTGGCAATTTGCGCAGCGGGGTGCCCAAACTAGCACGGTCCTCCCTGAAGTGTTCCTCGAACTATATTGGTTGGCACTTCCGTTGCTCAGGATATTTCGCGCTCGGTCGCCTGTAGCGAAGATGGGTATTGTTCCTATGGCCGGGGATCGAGAACGGAAGGAGCGTATTTGTGCAGACACAGACTATGAAAGAGACTGGCAGGCCGCTGCGAGACGTTGTTCTCCGGCACCTCCGGTGGGTACCGGAGCTTGTGTCCAATGATATTGGTGTCACAGTAGGAGACGGAGTGGTAGCGCTGACGGGCTTTGTCCATACCTATGCGGAGAAATTTGCGGCCGAAAAAGCAGCAAAATCAGTCTACGGCGTCAGAGCAGTCGCAAACGACATTGAGGTGAAGCCCAGGGCTAATCACAGTGACCCTGAAATCGCCCGTGACATCGTTCATGCGATGAAAATTCATGTCGCCGTACCTGACGAGAACATCAAGGTCACGGCGCGTGACGGATTCGTCACGCTGGAAGGAAATGTCGAGTGGCGGTATCAGCGAAGTGCGGCTGAGAGTTGCGTACGAAACGTAGCAGGCGTGCGTGGAATCACAAACCTAATTGAAGTAAAGCCTAAGGCAGCCTCGGTATCTGCTACAGAAGTGCAAACAAAGATCGAAGATGCATTACGGCGCAGTGCAGAAATAGATGCCCGGCGAATCACGGTATCCACTCAGGACGGCGCAGTCCATTTGTATGGCAACGTGCGCTCGTGGTTCGAGCGGGCGGAAGCAGAAGAGGCGGCTTGGGCGGCCCCCGGGGTTTCGGAGGTCGTAGATCACCTTACAGTTGTGCCCTAGTGCGTTCATTAGAACACTCAGTATGACGACCAAGAAGAAGTGACGATATCGCCAATTGGAATGATAAGAGTAAAGGAATGCGGCGCAAAATCTCCGTTCCGGCTCTAGCCACTGACGGAGTTGGAGGGGCGGGTCCCCAGCGGGCATACGCAGTGTTTCGACGACGAGGCGAGACGGATGGCTTCCCCGTTAATGACGGCTAAAAGCAAAGCGGGAGCCCACCTGACACCAGAATCCGACCTTTCCAGGAGAACAATCACTTTTGATCGCAGATTGCCGTACTCGGATTTGAGGCGAGGTCTCCGTGGCTTGAGCCAGAAACCTCTATAGATCCAGGCAGTCGGACAGCTCATCTACATCGTCCCAGCGATCCGTTTACCTCTCAAAAAAAGCCGAGCATCTTTTATGAGACCTAAATGCGTCGAAAGTTCAACGAGGCCTGCACTCAGAGACTGTGCATCGGGACAGGAGTTCAGCCCGGCCCTGTTTACAGATCTGTATGAGCTGACTATGGCTCAGGCCTACGATGCTGAGCACATGGAGGATATAGCTGTTTTTGAACTAGCCTTCCGGGAAATGCCACCACGCCGCAACTACATCGTAGCCGGGGGACTTCGGGATGTTCTCGACTACTTGAGCAGTTTCCACTTTAGTTCCGAAGATTTGAGCTATCTGCACAGACGCGGAGGGTTCTCCACCGGATATATCGAGCGGCTTCGATCGTTGCAGTTTACCGGTGAAGTCTACGCAATGCCCGAGGGCACGGTCGTCTTTCCGAATGAACCGATCCTTCAAATTGTGGCTCCCATTATCGAGGCGCAACTGGCCGAGACATTTGTGCTCAACCAAGTCCACCTGCAGAGTGTGTTGGCCGCTAAGGCATCGCGAGTGGTTACAGCCGCGCGGGGCCGCTCCGTTGTTGATTTTGGGTCGCGGCGCGCGCACGGGACCGATGCTGCTTTGAAGGTGGCCCGGGTTACTTACCTAGCCGGCGGAAATGGCACTTCCAATGTCCTAGCGGGAAAGATGTTCGATATCCCCGTGTTTGGAACGATGGCGCACAGCTATATTCAAGCGCATGATGACGAGTATCAGGCATTCGAGGCCTTTGCGGCTCTGTATCCCGAAACTGCGCTGCTTGTCGATACCTACGATACGCTCATGGGTGTTCGAAATCTCATTCGACTCAGCCAAAAGATAGGCAAGCGCTTTCGGGTGAAGGCGATACGGCTGGATTCTGGCGATTTTGGTGTCCTTGCCAGGGAGGCACGGAAACTGCTGGATAAAGCCGGTCTCCAAGCCGTGGAGATCTTTGCTTCGAGCGGCCTTGACGAATATAAAGTGCAGAAATTGGTGGACGCAGAAGCTCCGATTCAGGGCTTTGGCGTGGGGACAAACCTGGTCGTCTCGGAAGACGCGCCCGCACTGGACATGGCATACAAACTCGTGGAGTATGCCGGCAAAGGACGTCTGAAGCTTTCGACGAAGAAGGTGCTGTATCCGGGCCGGAAGCAGGTGTTTCGGCAAGTCGAACAGGGTTACATGGTGCGCGACGTTATTGCACGCTTTGATGAATCCTTGCCGGGAACACCGCTGCTGGAACCAGTCTTCCAACACAGAGAAGTATCCCGGAACCCTACTCTCAATCAATCACGTCACGTTTTGCAGGAGGGGCTGCGAAAGCTACCCGGGCACTTACTGGAACTGGATCAGGCAGAGAGTCCGTATCCTGTTCTCTTCAGCGATGGTCTGCAGGCAGATCTAGCCAGACTACGAGCTGAAATCACCTCAAAGCATGCGCTTCGGACCTAATTCCCTTTACCCACAGCCATAATGAGTGAGTTGGCCTCCAGATCCGCTGAAAACACAAAGTAGAACGAGCCTTGGTAGCGAACCTTGAACGTGCGTTCATTGAATCCTGCGCCGAACGCCTCGATCGATGCGCCCTTCGGCAGTCTTAAGACGGGTCCAAGTTGCGCAGCGCCATCTCCCGTGCAAACCAGCTTCATGCCTGCAACATCGCCTGACAATGTATAGGTTGCTTGAGGGAAGGAGAATTTAGGAATCGTGAGTGCGTCACTGTTCCACATACGGCGCCTCCGCAGCAGGAGCGTTACCCGAAGTTACCACTCTTTGGTCGGACGGGCAAGATAATTTACTAGCTTAGCCGCAGTTCGTGTCTTTGGAGGCGGGACTGTTAACAATCTCGCTGTTGCAGATCACGCAGGGATTAGCTGAAGTTGATCCAACCACGGCGTGGCTTCGCTATCGCTGGGAGCACGATAGTCACCGCGAGGCGATAAGGAACCACCCGAGCCGACTTTCGGCCCATTGGGGAGACAGCTGCGTTTGAACTGGCTAACCTTGAAAAAGCGGGTCAAGAAAACGCACAAGTGGGTTTTGACTTCTTGTAAGGTGTATTCGTGCCGCTCTGACACGGGTATGTCCGGCCAAACACCTGCTGTCCGGTCGTGCCAGGCAGTATAGGCGAGGAACGCAACTTTCGGCGGAGCGTATCCGAAGCGGAGAGTGTAATAGAGGTGAAAATCCTGAAGGTCGTAAGGACCGATCACATCCTCGGTTCGTTGGTGGGGTCGGCAGCTGGCTTCAGTGCCGGGAACTAGCTCTGGGCTTACCTCGGTCGCGAGAATGTCCCTCAATACGGCGCTAGCGATCTGGCCCAGCTGATTGCTTTCCGTAATCCAACGAATCACATATTGAACAAGGGTTTTTGGAACACTCGCGCTGACGCTGTAGTGGGCCATGTGATCGCCAACCCCATACGTGCACCAACCTAGCGCCAGTTCACTCAGATCACTCGTGCCAACCACCAGGCCGTCGTAGAGATTCGCAAGCCGGAAGAGATGGCTTGTGCGTTCGCCTGCCTGCACATTCTCGAAGGTGACGTCGTAGAGTGCCGAACCATCGCTGTAGGGATGCTGAATGTCCTGAAGCATCTGTCGGCAGCTCGGACGAATATCGATCTCGCGCGCTTCACATCCCACGGCTTGCATCAGCTGACGCGCTTGATTTAAGGTACGCTCCGTCGTTGCAAAGCCCGGCATGGTGCAGCCGAGAATCTGCTTTCTAGGATGTCCGAGCAGATCCATTGCTCGAGCGCACACAAGCAGCGCGTGCGTCGAGTCGAGGCCCCCAGAAACGCCAATCACCACCCGGGGAATCCCAGTGGCCTTTAACCGTTTCACCAAGCCCTGAACTTGAATCTGGTAGACCTCCGAGCAGCGTTCATCCCGACGGGCCGGATTTGCGGGCACATAAGGGAAACGCTCGACTGTGCGTTGAAGTAGCAGCCTTCCCTGCTGCGGCACAGGAATCGGACAGGAAATCGTTCGAAACTCTCGCAATTGGGCCTGCTCGCGCAGAGCCGCTTGCGCGAAACTGGTCTGGCGCATGCGTTCTTGACTGAGGCGCTCCAGATCAATATCAGATGTAATCAATTGTGGCTCAAACGAGAAGCGCTCTGCTTCGGTAAGGAGAACACCGTTCTCGCAGATGAGGGCCTGCCCGTCCCATGCTAGATCCGTGGTGGATTCTCCCAATCCAGCTGCCGCATAGAGGTAGGCAGCGAGACAGCGGGCGGACTGGCTCGCAACCAGTTGCCTACGATACTCTGCCTTCGCGATCGTGGCATTCGATGCCGACAGGTTCACCAGCACCGTCGCACCGGCAAGTGCCGCATAACTGGAGGGGGGAATCGGAACCCATAGGTCTTCACAGATCTCCACATGAAATGTCAGTAGAGGCTGCCCGTCGAATCGAAAGAGCAGGCGACCTCCGAAGGGGATGTCACGTTGGCCACAGAGTTCTATATGAGTTCGCGAGGCAGCGTCCGCTGGAGCAAATTGCCGCACTTCATAAAACTCTCGATAATTGGGCAGATATGTCTTTGGAATCACGCCAAGAATGTGGTTATTCGCAACCACGACAGCACAGTTGAACAGAAGGTGATCGATTCGAAGCGGGACGCCGACAACGGAAACAACGGGGAGCCTTCTCGAGGCACCTAGTATCCTTTGCAACCCATTCTCACATTCAGAAAGCAGTGCCGATTGATGGAATAGGTCATCACACGAATAGGCAGATAATCCAAGTTCGGGGAAGAGCACCAGCACTGATTTCGAGGACGCTGCCCGCTCCATGAGCGCAACCGTCTCTTCCGCGTTGAAGACTGGATCGGCAACGCGAAGGGCTGGAACGCCTACCGCGACCCGGACGAAGTCGTGATTATAGAGGTTAAAGAACTCCTCGCCGAAGTTCATTGGTTCGGCATCGGGACACCGGATCTAGAACTGGCTGCTCGGAGTTCAGAAATATGACGAACTGGTGTCAGTTGCTCAGCGCGGACATCGGCGTTTTCGCGGTAGGTGGTAAAGTGCCGCATTCTTTTGAAACAAACGCCCACGCCGTTCAGGTAAACCAATTTATACCTTACCGTTGAGACAAAGCCCTCAGCAGTAAGACCGATGGAAATCTCTTTCGCAAACCAGTTCTTGAACATGGTCCGTGACCTCACGTAAACCCTCAGCAAGATTCGGTCCATGTCGACTATATGTGAGTGACGAAAGTATGGGCACGTAAGCTGAAACAAATCGAACGCCCAGGCTCGCGCCGGCCGCAGTGCGCCAAATTCCGCACATACTGCGTCACTTCGCTCGTCTCACATTTAAAGCGCTGGTGGTACGCCGCCAAACTTGAACAACATAATTGGCCTGGCGTGGAGAAACGGAGCGAACTGTTCCGGGAGCCGCCGAAAGATCCCCGACCAGTCGCTGAGTACCGTCTCCTCTGCAACTCAGATCCGTGGACGAGAAGCCCATTCCCCTCCTACGATCACTCGAAATCAGCTTTGATAGAAGTTTCGGAACAGCCGGAATTGGTAAATGGCAACGTGACTTTGCGTAGCACAGTCCAGACAGGTGGCGGTGAGCCCGTTCAGCGAGACAGTTTCTCGATTCTAACGGCCGTGATTTTATACTCAGGGGTGAGCGTCTGAGCATCACGTCCCACGCCGGTGACTGCGTTCACGAGCCTTTCAGCCGAGTGAAATGTCGCGAATCCGTAACCGCAGGGTACTTCTCTCGCGATACGCACCGGTAATTCAGTTCGGCCGTAATGACTGACAATTCTTACACGCTCGGCCTCCTTTAAATTAAAGCGGTGCACATCCTCCAGGGATAGATCCAAGGTGTCCTCAGGCCTCCAAAAGATGTTCGGCGTTCTCATGGTCATGGTGCCGGCATTGAATTGGTAAAGGTTGCGGCCAGTGACCAGCAGTATTGGAAACTCCGGTGACACAGTTTCGGTCGTCTTAACCCACGAGATCTGGCGGAGCCCGACGCGAGGCCCGGTCGAAAACTGGTCTACGTGCATGATTGCGGTCCCGGGGTGGTCCTCAGAAGGACATGGCCACTGCAGGCCTTTTTGTTCGAGCCGACCATAGCTGATACCGGCCCCTGCAGCCCAAACAGACCGGATCTCGTTCCATATGTCTTCTGGGCTATGGAATAGGAAGCCTTGTTCGTGTCCCATGGCCCGGGCAAGCGCACAGACGATTTCCCAATCGGGACGCGAGGCGCCCACCGGCTCGATTGCTTTTCGGACGCGCTGTATCCGCCGCTCGGCATTCATGAACGTTCCATCTTTTTCGAACGAAGAAGTCGCTGGCAGAAACACTGTGCCATGCCGCTTGGCTGTTTCGGTCCAAAACATATCCTGAACAATGATCAGATCAAGTTTTGACAGGGCCTGAAGCGTAGCCAGACTGTGGGGATTAGTTAGCAACACGTCGTACCCAACAGCCCAGAGGGCGCGCAATTCACCGTGCTCGGCTGCGTCCATCATTTCCATCAGGTTCTTGCCCGGCGACGATGGTAGGGACACGCCCCAAGCCTGCTCAAATCGAGAGCGATTCATGGAAATGGTTGCATAACCCGTGAGATGAGCCGGTTCGCACCCCATATGTGCCGCGCCTTGGACGTTGTTTTGGCCGCGCAGTGGATTAACACCTGCGCCCGGCTTCCCCAAGTTTCCGGTGAGCAGCGCCAGGTTAACCAAACACATCACACCTTCAGTGCCCTGCACTTGTTCGGTTGCTCCGAGTCCGTGAATGCTCATCGCTGGCTTGGAGGTCGCGTAGAGTCGTGCAGCCTTGCGTATACAGTCTCCACTAACCCCACAGTCCTCGCTGACCCGTTCCGGAGTCCAAGCGCGAATGAAGGTGCGGAACTGCTCCCATTCCGACACTCGTGCAGAGATGAACTTCGCATCAAAAAGATTCTCTTGGACGATTACGCAGGCCATGGCGTTGAGCAGAGCCACATTGCTTCCGGGACGCACCGGCAGGTGAATGTCGGAGTAACCAGCCAACTCGATGTATCTCGGATCAGCAACAATCAACCTGGCACCTTTGAGAACCGCCTGCTTGATACGGGCACCGACAATAGGGTGATTCTCTGTGGGATTTGCGCCAAACACAAATATGGTTCTGGCTAACTCAATATCGTCATAGGAGTTGGTTGCAGCGCCGGTACCAAGCATGCTACCCATTGCTGACGCTGTGGGTGCATGGCACACGCGTGCGCAGCAGTCTACATTATTGGTTCCTAGTACGACGCGCGCGAATTTCTGAACCAGATAGTTGTCCTCATTAGTGGCCCGCGCAGAACCAAGGACTCCAATAGAGTCGGGTCCATAACGCGAGCGGATACGAAGGAGTTCCGCGGCGACCATACCAAGTGCCTGATCCCACGAAGCCGCCACCCACTCGCCCGCCTTGCGGATATGGGGCGTGGTTACGCGGTCGGGAGCCTGAACGAAATCAAAAGCGTACCGGCCCTTCACGCAAAGATGTCCACGACTAACAGGCGCATCCAGGATCGGCTTAATGGCAATTATCTGCTCCTCTGCGATGCCGACAGACATTTCGCACCCTGTGCCGCAGTACGGGCAGACGGTACGAATCCATGATGTCGCGGGTTTATGATTGATGAGTTGCTTGTCCTCCAAAGCTCCGGTAGGACAAGTATCTGCGCAAGCCCCGCAGCTCACACAACTGCTCTCGCCAAGAGGCACACCGGCATCCGCCGCGATAGTGGTCTGTTCACTGCGGTTTAGCATGCTCCAGACAAACTGGCCTTGCAGTTCGGCGCAGACTCGCACGCACCGGGTGCAGTAAATGCAACGCGTCATATCGACTTGAATGTAGGGATGTGAGTCGTCGATTGCACCTGCTCCTTCAGGAGCGCCCCCTTTCAAGCCATATAATCTAAGCCACTGATGAAAAGGCTTTTCCGGCCACCGGCACAGGGCCTCGTTGGGATATCGCTGCGCCAAGAGGCTCAGAATTGCCTTGCGTCCCGCTTCCAGGCGTGACGTATGGGTGCAGACCTGCATACCTTCTGAAAGGCTGGTTTGACAAGAGGCTACGGGGCGTTCACATCCGTCGATCTCTACAAGGCAGAGACGGCAGTTACCGGACGGCCTCACACGCGGATCGTGACACAAAGACGGAACGCGAATACCGGAATTTTCCATTGCCTCCAGCACTGTCATGCCAGCAGGAAATTCCAGTGGCTTGCTATTGATGGTGACGCGCACACCTTTCTCCTTCGTCATTTTTTCAGCGTTAGCGGCGCAAGCCCCAGCCCTGCTGGCGGGGTTTTCTGTGGAGGTCCTCGCGGTGGCTTCGGCTGCACACAGGAGGAGCAATGCAGTTTCACGCCCATTCACAAGCAAGTGTGCGCAAGTGCATGCCTGTCGGGAGATGACCGTCAAATAAGAACCTGGACGTCCGTCCCCGACCTATCGACATTTGGTGGCGGGGACAGCGCCTCTTACTTCGCTGCGCCCCGTAGGGAACTTGCCCCTTTTTGACAGGGCAAGACCCAATCCGGAAGTTTTAGAGCGGCACGCAAATCAGCCATGTTGACCAGGCGAATAACATTTCCTTAGTCAAGCCTGCGAAGCCTGAGAAGGACTTGCTCGCTAAAAAAGGCTAGCAACGGCCCGGAGGATTCGCGGCCCAAATGAATTTGATGGACCCGAACTGCCGAGCGAAGTATCGAAGGTCATGTTGTCAGGAACTGGCTTGGTCACTCAAGTGCATTGAGCGATTTGGCGGTTGCGAGGATTCCATGGACAATCCGAAAAGCTTTACAGTCGATTTTTCCGAAATCAGCGTGCGTGATGTTTCACGTGTCGGTGGCAAGAACGCGTCCCTCGGAGAGTTATATAACGCACTCAAGCCGGTAGGAGTGGGCGTATTGGACGGGTTTGCAACCACAGCGGAGGCATATCGGCGCCTGCTCCTCGAGAAAGGGCTCCGGAGGAAGCTTGACGCCATTTTCTCGACATTTGATCCGGAAAACCTCCCGCAATTAGCCGAGCGAGGCCATTTGGCACGCACAGCGATTCTTGCAACACCTATACCTGGCGACGTATCGAATGAGGTCCTCGCCAGCTATCGACGCCTGGCGGATAGGTCAGGTCGCGAACCGGAGCTGGCTGTGCGGTCTTCGGCCACGGCGGAAGATCTACCGGAAGCTTCCTTCGCCGGGGCTGCCGAGACATTTCTGAATGTTCGTGGCGAAGAAGGCTTGCTGCGGGCCGTTCACCAGTGTTTTGCTTCCTTATTCACAGACCGGGCAATTAGTTACCGTGCTCGCCTGGGGTACTCGCAGCTAGAGGTGGCACTCTCGATCGGAATTATGCCTATGGTCCGGTCCGACCTAGCCAGCTCAGGCGTGATCTTCACGCTGGACACCGAGTCGGGGTTTCGAGACGTTGTGACAGTGACCGGTGCCTA
Source organism: Bryobacteraceae bacterium (assembly GCA_035475295.1). Classification (GTDB taxonomy): domain Bacteria; phylum Acidobacteriota; class Terriglobia; order Bryobacterales; family Bryobacteraceae; genus Bog-105. The sequence continues at coordinate 31,665 of DATIMM010000108.1, read as the reverse complement.
CGGGCTTGGTGAGTTTGTGGTCCAAGGTGTCGTTACCCCGGATGAGTGGCTGGTCTTCAAACCGACCCTGCGCAGGGGGAATCGGCCCATCGTAGGAAGGATGCTTGGATCAAAGGAGGTCCGCCTGGTATATGCCCAAGGAACACGAGCCACCCGCAGCGAAGCTACCAGCCAGCAAGACCGGTCCCACTACTCACTAAGCGACGACGAGGTCTTGACGTTAGCTCGGTGGGCATGCCTCATTGAGGATCATTATTCACGCCGTGCTGGCCACCCACAACCAATGGACATTGAATGGGCGAAGGATGGAGTCACGGGCGAACTATTCATCGTTCAGGCCAGGCCCGAAACCGTCCATTCGGCGAAGCCACATGCGAACGTTGCTGAGGTTTACAAGCTCACATGTAAGCCGGGACCGCCTCTTTTGTCAGGCCAAGCCGTCGGAGAGAAGATCGGTATCGGAAAGGCTCGCGTGGTCCGAAACTTGTCAGATCTTCCCACGGTTAATTCAGGCGAGATACTGGTTGCGCAGAACACCGATCCCGATTGGGAGCCGGTGATGCGACGAGTCTCGGCTATCGTAACCGACGCGGGCGGGCGGACAGCACACGCCGCCATTGTTTCTCGTGAATTTGGCATCCCGTGCATCGTCGGAACAGGCAATGGAACAGAGCGATTACGCGACGGCGAAGAGATCAGTGTGTGCTGCGCCGAGGGATCAGAAGGACATGTATATGCGGGGCGGATTGACTTTGAGGTGCAACAAATAGACGCGTCGGCCGTTCCGGACACTCAAACCAAGATTATGTTGATCCTCGGAGATCCTTCCCAGGCCTTTCACGCTGCGGCAATTCCGAACCGAGGTGTCGGCCTCGCCAGGATGGAATTTATCATTACAAATCACATTGGAATCCACCCCATGGCTCTGGTGCGTTTTCCAGACCTGAAGGATCAGTACGCTGTAAAAGAAATACGAAAAAGGCTGGGTCAGGAAGATCCACGCCAGTTTTTTGTTCGACGATTGGCGGAGGGAGTCGGGAGGATTGCAGCGGCGTTCTATCCAAAACCTGTCATTGTACGAATGAGCGATTTCAAAACAAACGAATACGCACGCCTCGTGGGGGGGCTGGAATTTGAGCCTAAAGAGGAGAATCCTATGTTGGGGTTCCGCGGTGCATCGCGTTATTATCATCCGAGTTACCAGGAAGGCTTTTCTCTGGAGTGCGCGGCGATTTCGGCTGCGCGTAGCGAAATGGGGCTCACCAACCTGAAAGTGATGATTCCGTTCTGCCGCACCCTCAGTGAGGCGCGTCGCGTAGTTGATGTAATGAAAGCGAATGGTCTCGAGCAAGGCAAGGATAGCTTGGAAATATATGGGATGTGCGAATTACCTGCCAATGTCGTTCTTGCGACAGAATTTCTTAGAATCTTTGATGGCTATTCGATTGGGTCTAATGACCTAACACAGCTTACGTTGGGACTAGACCGGGACTCTGGAGTTGTTGCTCCCCTGTTCGATGAGAATAATCCTGCAGTCCGCTGGTTGATCGAGCATGCAATTGAAGCTGCTCGGCGTGCCGGTAAGCCAATCGGAATATGTGGGCAAGCGCCGTCAGACTTCCCCGAGTTTGCTGAATGGCTTGTATCGAAAGGAATAGATTCCATATCCCTGAATCCCGACACAGTCGTAGCGACTACGCTTCGAGTCGCCAAAGCCGAGAGTCGCATTCCGGCCGTCGCTATGTTTACGTGACCTACTCGCGTTTTAGTTACACCGACGTCTAGTGGAGCACAACCGTTTCTACATAAACCGTGGAATCGGCCGCGGGCGGAGAGTTGGAAATCCAAATCAAGTACTGCGTCGGTTCAAGACGCGAATCACTACTACTCCACATACTCTGGCACCGGAGTCCGCTCCGCTTTTTTCTCACGTTCTTCAGTTAACGTTGCCTCAGTCAGGAGTAAGGTGCTAGCGACCGAGACGGCATTTTCAAGCGCAATGCGGATCACCTTCGTAGCGTCAATAATGCCGGCTTCTACCAGATCGACGTACTCTCCCGTGGCAGCATCGAAGCCCGTGGCCCCGGTGCCACGCCGCATTCGGTCCACCACGACGCCTGCATCGACTCCGGAATTCTCCGCAATCTGACGCGTAGGCGCTTCGAGAGCGCGGACGAGCATTCGAAAACCCGTCTGCTCGTCATCCCTACAGGATTGTTCCTGGATCTCGATCGCATCCATTACTCGAAGCAGAGCCAGACCACCTCCAGGCACGATTCCTTCCGTAATAGCGGCCTTGGCTGCGCTGATAGCATCATCAAAGGCCTCTTTAAGATTCTTCATTTCGGCTTCCGACGGCGCTCCCACATGGATCACAGCCACGCCGCCGCTCAACTTGGCGAGCCGCTCACGCAGCTTTTCACGATCGTAGTCCGAAGTAGCTTCTTCAATTTGACGCCGGATCTGCTTCAGACGCCCTTGAATCGCCTCTTTCGGACCCAATCCTCCAACAATCGTAGTGGTGTCCTTATTTACAACGACTCGTTTGGCTTGACCCAAATCGTCGAGCGCAACCTTCTCAAGGGTTACGCCCAGTTCCTCCGATAGCAACTTCCCACCCGTAAGGACAGCCATGTCCTGGAGCATGTCTTTCCGGCGGTCTCCAAAACCGGGCGCTTTCACGGCCACACAGGAAATCACGCCACGCAACTTATTCAGGACCAACGTTGCAAGAGCCTCGGCTTCCACATCTTCGGCCACGATGAGCAGGGACCGGTGCCGCTGCATCACCTGCTCCAGGAGCGGTAAGAGATCCTTCACGGCGTTCAGCTTTTTCTCGTGAAAAAGGATCAGTACATCGTCAAGAACCACATCGCCCTTATCCGAATCAGTGACGAAGTACGAGGAAAGATACCCGCGGTCGAACTGCATCCCCTCCACGATCTCAACGGTCGTCTCTGTCCCTTTCGCTTCCTCTACTGTCACCACGCCCTCGGGGCCGATCTTTTCCAGGGCATCGGCCACACATTCCCCAATCTTCTTATCGTTGTGTGCCGAGATGGTAGCGACGTGTACCTTTTCCTGCTTCGTCTGAACAGGACGGGATAAGGTCTGAAGTACTTCGACCGCACGCTTGAGACCACGTTCTAAACCGCGCTTTAGGTCAATAGCACTGGCTCCTGCGGCCACGTTTCGGACTCCGTCCGCGTAGATAGCGTGCGCAAGTATGGTGGATGTAGTCGTACCGTCGCCAACGGCTTCACTCGTTCGCTCCGCCGCCTCCCGGATCATTTTGGCGCCGAGGTTCTCAACTGGATTCTTCAGTTCCATCTCCTTCGCAATGGTTACGCCGTCGTTGCAGACCAAAGGGTGGCCGAAAGCCTTATCAATTAGCACGCATTTGGACTTTGGACCGAGCGTGACGCGCACAGCGTCGGCTAGGGCACTCGCGCCGTGCAGAATGACTTCACGGGCATCCGATCGAAATAGAAGTTGCTTTGCAGACATAAACCCTCTCTCATGGTTTGGAGGCTAACAGCAAACTGGTTATGCAAGACGGATGCCAAATGGCAGAGTTTGCTCACAACAATTTTGTTTCACCCCCGAACTCATTGCAACTGGGTTGGGTTGGCCAAGAAGCGCCGTAAGGGGTCCGGCAATATCGACAAACTCGGGATTGCGTGCCCATGGAAAGAGCGGGAGCTTCAGTTGTGCATCGTGATGGCGCCACTTTCGGGAATCATGTCAATCGCGCCGCATGGGCATTCGGCGGCACATAGCCCGCATCCTTTGCAGTAGTCGTAGTTAATTTGAAAGCCGCGCCCCTCTCCGAGCTTGATCACAGCATTGTCCGGGCAAACGCCATAGCAGTTATCACACTCGAAGCAGTTCCCACAGGAAAGGCACCGGCGAGCTTCAAAGAGCGCATTCGATTGGTCGAGACCCTTAGCTATTTCCGTGAAAGTGGACTCACGGCGTGCTAACTCCAGAGTGGATTGGACCGTTTGCGGCGCATCGCTGTAGTACCACGTGTTAAGCCGGTTGAAATCGGCAAGCGGATTCTTAGGGCCGGGTACGTACATCGTGCCGCGAAGGAATGCATCTATGCACCGTGCCGCTTTCTTTCCGTGACCAACTGCGTTGGTAATAGTGCGGTCAACGCCAACCATATCGCCTCCGGCGAACACACCGGGGCATCCGGTCATCATCTGTGAATCGACTTTCACAGCTCCGCCGACCGTTTCAATTCCGCCGGTCCGGTTGAGAAAAGCCAGGTCAACGTCCTGGCCGAGGGCTAAAACCAGACAATCCGCTTCAATGGTTTCGAACTCCCCAGTAGGCTGCGGAAATCCATCTTCATCGAGCACCATCTTCTCAAGCAGCACTTGGTTCTCCTCCTCCGCCTTGATAGTCGAAAGCCACTTCATCTTGATGCCTTCCTCGACGGCTTCGTGTAGCTCGGACTCGTGAGCTGGCATCCTCTCGCGGGTGCGGCGGTAGACCACCAAGGCCTCTGTAGCGCCCAAGCGCTTTGCCGTGCGGGCGGCATCAAGCGCCGTATTTCCCCCTCCGTAAACAACCACTCGCCGCCCGAGTTGCGCCCGCTCACCGACCTCTACACGGCGAAGCAAGTCGAGGGCATCGAGGATTTTGCGGGCGTCTCCAGCTGGAATGTAGGCACGCTTCGCCAAATGTGCGCCAACTGCGAGGAACACGGCATCAAAACCTCCTTCGGCCATAACAGAAGATAGATCGTCGACCTTTCTATCCAGCTCAAACTTCACCCCCATGTTCTGAATGCGCTGAGTCTCGGCGTCCAAGACAGCCCGTGGCAGCCGGTATTGAGGAATACCGTACCGCATCATTCCGCCCGGCTTAGATTCGGCTTCATAAATTGTCACTCCGTAGCCAAGCCGCGCCAACTGATATGCCGCCGATAAGCCCGAAGGCCCCGAACCTACTACCAACACATGCTTGCCCGATTTCGCGGCAGGCTCAAACTGCCACTCATTTTCGATTGCGAGATCGCCTAAAAAACGCTCGACTGCGTGGATGCTGACAGGCTCGTCGAGTTGACCGCGATTACAGGCAGACTCGCAGGGATGATAACAGGCCCGACCCATGATCGCGGGCAGCGGGTTATTCTCAACCAGCTTTTGCCAGGCTTTCCGGTACTCCCCTCCTTCCGCGTGATAGAGCCATCCCTGAATGTCTTCGCCTGCCGGACAGGAGTGATTACAGGGAGGGAGAAAATTGCGGTACACAGGACGCTCCGTGCGCCATGAGCCAGTATGGTTGGCGAGACTCGACCCCACCTCTAACGTGATGGCGAATGGTTTATGCATGAGTTGCCTCCGTAACCAACCCAAACTCCTGGATGTTCTTGTTGGCGATCTCCTGAATGGATCTGATCCACTGCGGATCCGCGCCGGGCTGGAATAGGTGCTCGAATCGCTTCTGGAGGCGCAAGTAGTCCTCGACCGGCATAAGGTGGCGAATGGGATTTCTCTCGGTTATCGTGCCGAACTCCGCTTCGAATAGCGGATACAGCCCAGTTTCAACCGCGAGGCGCGCTATGCGGATCGTATCGCGCGGCTCCGCTCCCCAACCTAACGGACAGGGCACATGGATATGAACATAGCGCGCGCCCTGCATACGGGTTGCCTTCTCAATCTTGTACTCCAGGTCACGGAGTTCGGCGACCGAGGCTGTCGCCACGTAGGGTATGCGGTGCGCCATGGCAATCAGGGGGACGCTCTTGCCACGGCCAAATGCATTTCCGGGCTGCGAGCCGATCGCGGGAGTGGTGGCGGTACGTGCGGCCGCAGGCGTGGCACTTGATCGCTGAACACCTGTATTCATGTAGGCTTCATTGTCGTAGCAAACATACAACACGTCGTCGTTACGCTCGAACATCCCTGACAGGCAGCCCAATCCAATATCGGTTGTGCCCCCGTCGCCGCCCTGAGCGACTATGCGCACTTCCGGACGACCTTTTACCCTCATGGCTGCCGCAATTCCCGTGGCCACGGAAGCTGCGTTTGCAAATAGCGAATGCATCCACGGCACCCGCCATGAGGATTCGGGATAAGGCGTGGAGAAGACCTCCAGACATCCGGTTGCATTGGCGACGATGATCTGATCTTTGGCCGCTCGCATTGCGGCATCTAATGCATATCGTGCGCCCAGCGCTTCACCGCATCCCTGACAGGCGCGGTGGCCGGAGGTTAGAGCATTCGGCCGCAATTCATCGGACTGGACGGACGCGTCTTCCTTCTGCAAGAGCCGGTTGCCGACCGTGAAGGTCCCTGTCTGATAAAACTTAACGAGTGGTTGAGGCATAGCTGTCTCCTGTTGCCGTTGGTGGGCTATCCGATCTGAGCAGCCAGAATGCGAATGTCTGAAAGCAGATTTTCGGCTGCAGGACCGCTCCGCCGTTGCTTACTCTCGCGCTCTAGATGTCGCTGGATCAGTTCAGAATGAAGATCCAGAAAAACTAACTCGTCCAGCTTGCCAGCTTCCGCACTTTCGAAGAGGGTACGAAGGGATGCCTTGGTAATGGGTCTTCCTCCCAGCCCGGCAATCGCTGTGAAAATTTGGATTCCTGTGCCGCTTAGGGCCGTACGCACATCAGTCGAGAGGATTCCTCCAATCCCGGGAGCAAGACTCTTCTCAATCACCACGATCCGACGCGCACTCCCGAGTGCTGCCCGAAGAGCTGCCAATGGGAATGGTCGGTAAGAGCAGATGCTCACGCAGCCGACAGCGGAGGTTCCTTGCCGCATGTCGTCAACTACATCTTGAATAGTGCCGTTCACTGACCCGAGCGCAACGACAATCGTGTCCGCATCTTCGGTGCGATACGTCCGCAGCAATCCTCCAGAGATTCGGCCGAATTGCTCCTGAAACTTTCGGCTCACTTCGGGAATATATTCGAGGGCCCGGAGTTGCTTATGGTGGGCTAAGTAGCGTACTTCCAGGAATGCCTCTGGTCCGACCATAGCTCCGATGGAGACCGGCTCTGCCGGATCGAGGACCTGCCGTGGCTCAAAGCTCGGCAAGTACGCATCCACCTCATTTTGAGAGAGGATGTCCACGGGTTCATAGGAATGGGTCAGCACGAACCCGTCCACGCACACCATCACCGGACAGGAGAGCTCTTCTGCTACGCGAAAGGCCAAGACGTGAAGATCGGCAGCCTCTTGCGCGGTTTCGGCGTAGAATTGAATCCAGCCGGCGTCGCGCATCGACATCGAGTCCGAGTGGTCATTCCAGATATTAATAGGTGCGCCGATTGCGCGGTTTCCGATGGTCATGACAATCGGGAGACCCAGGCCGGCGGCGTTGTAGACAGCCTCCGCCATGAACAGAAGCCCCTGGCTGGCAGTAGCAGTGTAGGCCCGCGCACCCGCCGCGGACGCTCCGATCGCAACGGACAACGCCGCGAATTCTGATTCGACGTTAATAAACTCACAGGGTTGGAGCTGCCCCGCTTTGACCATCTCGGCCAACGATTCTACGATATGTGTCTGGGGCGTGATGGGATAAGCACAGACCACCTCGGGCCGGCACAGCGCCACAGTTTCGGCTATTGCCCGTGAAGTCTCAACTTGCCTTAGCATGCGTCATGGTCCTCTCCATTCCCAACCGGTAAGCTGCCGAGGCTGCAGCCACGTTCTTCTCACCCAGGGACCCAGGGAATTTGCTGGCGATTGCTGCGGCGACTGACTCAAATTTAAGCAGCTGTGTCATTGCGGCAAAGCCGCCAAGAAGGGCCGAATTGGGAATTGGACGTCCTATATGCTCCAGACCGAGCGCGGTTGCCGGCAGCGTACAACAGTGTTCGGGTGGCAACGGCTTGACCAGCTCACCTATGCCAAGGTCTGGAATGGATTGAGCGCTGTTGATCAGTACGTACCCGGAATCCGCTAGCCCCTGGAACACGGGTACTCGGTGGAGGAGAGTTGCGTCCTGAATAATCAATGCGTCGGGAGTGACTACCGGTTCGCGCAGCCGGATTGGATGGTTGTCAATCCGGCAATAAGCGGTCACTGGTGCTCCCATACGTTCGGAACCGAACGTGGGAAACGCTTGCGCGTACTTCCCTTCAATAAAGGCTGCGATTGACAGGATTTCAGCTGCCGTGACCACGCCTTGGCCACCCCGTCCATGGATTCGAGCCTGAAACAATTCAGTGAGCCATCCTCGACACTTATTCAGCACTTCCGTATCCACTTCCAAAGCTCGGCCCGAACATGCGATGTGGCGGGACGGTGTGGCACCATGAGCGATTCCACCCAAGAGCTAGAACGCCTGCGCCGAATCACTCAGCGTGCCCCTCGCGACACCACGCGTTCCTGGCTGTCAGCATCGTACGCTGCGGACCGCACGCATCCTTTCGATGGCCCCCAGGTCCGCCACGGGTGAAAGCGCCCCTAGCCTTTGGCCAGTCAAATACGTTCCAGGCCCCACTAACTTCAGGCCGGCCGAGTAGTTCTGCCACATCCTCTTCGGCCAACGGGTACGACAGTGCCTATGAGGCGCCCGAACGGGTGATCCGCCCAGCAATTGCCGGCACGGGGATAGACGCACTGGGCGTTGCGGCCCAGTTCTTTACCCACGAACTTCGCTGTCGAGTTCGTGCTCGACTGGAACTAGGTCCTTCATGTGCTGGAGACAGTTAGTGATGCTGAATCAGACTGCTTTGACCGAATTCACAGGAATCAACTTCCGTTCGCTCGCCAGGATCAAGGAACCTGTTTGTCTCTCCATATTCCTTCCTGACACAAGGATGAGGGGGGATCACGAACACAGACGAACCCTACTGGAAGGTTTAGTTTCCCAGGCCGAACAACTGCTTCGTGCCAGAGGCTTTGAATCGGCGATTGCTCACGACCTGCTTGCTCCACTCCAGGCCCTCAATGAAGATGGCTTCTGGCAACAGACTCGGGAAAGTATGGCTATCTTCCGGACCGTCGATTCCTTGCAATTGTTTTCTGCCTCTTTGCCCCTACAGCAGCGAGTTGTGGTTGGACACCGCCTCTTCTTGAAACCGCTCCTTCGTTCTCTTACGCGGAAGCGCCGGTACTACGTTCTTGCAGTCAGCGACAATCTAGTACGTTTGTTCCAATGCCGCGAAACTGAATGTGTTCAGTTGCACTCCGACGATCTGCCGAGCGGCCTGAAGAACACACTAAAGTCACGCGATTTCTCACCAAGTCTACAGGGCCATACTTCCAAATCCTCGAACAGGAAGGTTCTCACTCACCACGGACATGCGGCATTAGTCGAAGACACACACGAAAACAGGGTCCGGTACTGTCGACAAATCGATTCGGGCGTCCATCGATTAATTGGGCATTCGGATGAACCTCTGATCCTCGCATGTGTAAGAGAACTCTTTGCCGGGTATCAACAAGTCAACACGTACCCGCGTCTCCTGCCGGAGCCGATCCCAGGAAGTCCTGACCGGCTTACTCCCGAATCACTTCATAGTGCTGCGCAAGCCATCCTGGACTCCGAATTAGAGAAGGAAATTGCCCGCGCCCGATCGTCCTACATTGAACTGGAAAATACAGAACAGTCATCAGCAAACGCCGACGCCATTCTCACGGCGGCTTCCGACGGTAGGATACAAACAGTTTTAATGGCAGACGAGGCCGAGATGTGGGGTGTAATCGACAGGTCCAGTGGTGGACTCCGGCTAGCTATTGGAACAGAATCGCCAAGCCGAGAGGAGTTGTTGAACGTAATCGCAGTCGAGTCCGTCGCAAACGGCGGCCTTGTTTATTCGTTACCGTTAGATTCCATGCCTCACGGCAAACCCGTAGTCGCCCTTTTTCGCTGATAATGCTCCGCTCGGCCTGGCAGCTTAAGCGAGCAGCTATGCATTTAGTGCCAACTTAATCCAACCCAACTGCGTGGGCGTGCAGAACTAAGTGTCTTTCTATGCTCAACCGCATCCCATTGGAAGATGTAGATTCTAAGCTCTTCGGACGACTCCCAGGTCTCCGCCCTGCCCGCAAGTTCGTCCTGACGCTGGACGCCAGCTCTACTTCAAGCTCTGGTGTGAAGAAATTTGTGACCCCGCCATCGCTGACAACACACTTTTTACCTGTGATGCCGCGTACTCGGCCGGTGCAGTGATAGGTACACGTAAGCATACGCTTTGAGTGGGAAGCACTTCTGCCCAGTCTCGGATGAGTTGCCGATAAGCGCGGCCGACCGGCCGAATGTTCCGATTCAAATCGTAAAGCCCCAAAGGGTTGACGTTCCCACGTTCTTCTCGCAGCGCCGTATCCCAATCCATCTGGTCAGTGAGCGAGTACCAAGTGAAACCAACAATAGGAATACCGTCGTTCCTAACTCGCAGCACCTGCGCCCACTGCTTCCAGAGCCAATCCACTGCGTCATTGCCGGACACCCCCTCGGCCATATTCGTTTCAGTGTGCATCACAGGGAGTCGATACCGATCAAAGTACTGCCAAGTGATACCGTCATAGCCAAACACCTCTCCAGCTGGCCGTGTGCGGCCCTCGGCGGACACTCTATGCTCGTTCGTGATGTAGTAGTCGTTTCCCATGATGCAGTTGTGCTTCAGATCATGTGTCAAAAAGAAGTGATAGTCTTCGCGCGACATGCCGTGGTCCATGAGATACTCATACATCTCTGAATCGAGGCGGCGTCCGTAGTTGAGGTCCAGAGAGAGGAATCGGCGTGCGTTCATTATCTCTGCAGGCTTTATGGCCTTCGGATTGTCGGCATGAAAATACTCGGATGACTCACTCTGAATGAAGATCGCGTCCGGGCGCATACTAAGGATTGCGTGCATTGCCAGCACGTTTGCTTTTACAATATGCTTCAAAGCAGTAACGAAGGCCCGGTCGGTGGTTTGCTGTTCATTCCACCAGCCGTACAGAGCCGAGAACAACGCGCAAATAAACATCTCATTAACGGGCGTATATAGTTGTACCCACGGATAGCGCGAAGCAAACGCTCGGGCGTACTCGGCAAATAACTGCGGCAAATCCGGATTTTGAAAATTGCCGATCCAATCCGGAAGCCCAAAATGGCACAGATCCGCGATTACCACCAAATCCCGGTTCCGCAGGTCTTGAAACGTCTGATCGGCAAAGGTCCAGTCATAGGAAGTTGCTCCAATCCAAGTGCGATGGATCGGAGGTCCGTAACGCAAGTAGGAAACCCCCAATTCCTCGACGCAATCGAAATCAGTGCGCCAGTGTTTGTAGTGTCCGCATTTGGCCATCTCATCGACCCGCGTGCTCCCATGCCGGATTGTGGGGCAACTATTCTCGATACCGGTTGCAAACAGGAAAAAGGGAAACATTGAGGTGAGCCCCTCCGCTGACCGATTCATCTGTTTATCTCTCGGCGCATCTCGAGCGTCCGGCGATAAACGACCCTTCCCCGACCTGGCTCTCGGCCGAGGTCGGACCGAACGACGACTGGGCGACCGTTGATTCGGAAGGATGAGATCCACACCCTTGTTCCGGTTCCCTTTGCTGGCCCGAATGCCCGGAGCACCCAGATACCATAGCGCTAACTCCTGGAAAGCGTGACCGCCAAATAGCTAAAGCATCCGAGCAGCAGAATCAGTATGATCAGAAGGAACAATTTTCTAGTGACTCGCTTCACATCATCAGACATTCGCCTTGCCCTCTTTCCCGTAATTGAGTGCAAACGAAGGGCCAGTTCGCTTTTGATGGGTACGCCTCAATGCGGAACGTGCTGCTTCGTAACTCCGCAGTGCCGTTTCGAATCCATAGCCGGTCCACCGACCTGCAATGGCGCATTATCCGGCAATTCGGCAGGTGTTTCTAATCTCATGTACGAGCCACGGCGTTGGCGATCGGGCTGACGTTTGAGCATCCAGTCAACTCGCCCAACGAAACTGTAGAAAACCAGGCGGTTAACTCTTGGCCGCTGTATCTGATCGTTGTGTATTTCGAGAATTTGCCCGAACTTGAAACTCAGGGGCTCGCTAGCAAACCTGTGGTCCCCAAAGTACTCTTGCCGAGAGCAAAACGGAGTCGGATTGGAAGAGTTACCGGCTCATTCCTTACCTGCGCGATGTGGCAGACGGTTGATCTGATACCCGTTGATCAACCGCGAATTCTTCATTCGATAATTAGCCGCGCACTGAACTTCGGTTGCGGCTCATTGGTTCTGCTGGACCTCGACCCTGCCGCCGTCGCGAAGATCGGTCGCAGGATGCAAAATGACAAGGGCCCCTTCGTCCAGGCCCTTCGTCAGTTCCACCTCGGAAGGATTCCGATGGCCGATTTCAACCGGGTGACGGCGAACTCGACCATTTTCAATGGCAAATACATTCCACTGCTGGCCAATGTGGAACAATGAGCTTGCCGGGATCCTCAAAACGTTCGGGTTATCCCACAACACGATCCTCACATCCACCCGGTAACCGTCTCCCAAGCCATCCGAGGGGTCTACAAAATCTGCGATAACATTCACTCTTTGTTCTTCGATTCCAAGGGCAGACACCTTGGTGAATCCATAAGGCTCGACTGTCCGTACCCTCGCGTGTAACGGCCTGGGGCCACCCCAGTTCTCGACCATCACTGAGGCGCCTGATTGCACTTTGACAGCATCTGCGGAAAGCAGATCCACTACGATCTCGAGGTTCTTGGGGTTGCTCACTACAATGATCGGGGTGCCCAACGGAACCACGCGTTCACTTTTCTCCAGAATGCGGAGAATGCGGCAGTGTATTGGGGGACGGATCGCTACCAACTTGCCTGGTTGGCTCCGTCGTGCCTCCAACGATACCAAGCCCGCCCTTTCTCGTTCAACTTCTGCCGCAGCGGCCTGCAAGCGTGACTCTGCTGCTTTCACCTCCTCGGCGGTACTGGTTTGCTTGCTCTCGGCCTGTTCGAACTGCTGCTGCGGCATAATTCCCTCACTCGAAAGTAATCGCGCTCGGCTGAATTCACGCGTTGCCTGCCTATGGTCACTTTCCCATCGTGCCAGCTGTTGATTGGCTTCGTGCTTCCGTGCTTCAGCAGCCTCAATGCGAGCGCGAATCTCGGCAATCTCGCGTGCATCTAGGGGCAGCGGGCTAATAGTCGCAAGAGTAGTCTCTGGCCCCACCTGGTCTCCTTCGTGGAAGACAATCCGGGAGAGGTGGCCTGCAACGGGTGCTGCGAGCGTAAACCGATCGTGTGCGCGGGTTTCGCCGTCCTCGTCAACCGTAACCTGCAGGGGCCCTCTGGTAACCAGCGCTGTTTCAACTTCCGTCGGTTTGGGCCTGAGTGCGAGAGCAACCAAGATCACGATCACCGTTGCGCCAACAGTCATTACAACCCGCTTCATATGTCGATTTGGAAGCGTGCTCATTCCCTGGTCTTCAATACCTCTGTCAAGTTCATATGTCGTATACGTTCGGCAACCACGAGGCCAGAGAAGAGAGCCGCTACCAGCACGACAATCGCCGAAAATAGATAACTGCCAGCGTTTACAACCAAAGGCAGCCGAAACAACTCACGGGAGAAAAATCGGGAAAGCAGAAAAGACAGACCGAAACCGATGGCAAAACCGGCGGGGACTGCCGCAAGTGTCAGGAGACCCTGTTCTCCAATCAAAATTCGTCCGATCTCGACTCGGGTGTAACCCAGGACGCGTAAACAGGCGAGTTCGTTTCCGCGCTCCGAAAGTGCTATTCGTGCGCCGTTATACACGACGCCAAATGCAATCACCGACGCGAAACCTACCAAAAATGTCGTGGAAATCCAGATCGATTCTCCAAATGTCTTCCAGAAGCTGGCCAGCATCGCGTCGCGAACGGCTACACCACTGATCGACGGCGTTCGTTTCAAGACTGTGTACAGTTTGGAAGCGATCAGGCTATCCACACTTAGATAAGCGCCCGAGATCGTATTGCCCTCTCGCATCAGGCGGTGCAATGCGCTGATGTCCATATAGGCTCCAAGGCCCACCGGTTCGTCGACTACTGCAGCCACAGGAACTTCTCGCACGGCCCGGGCGCCTTCCAGAATTTCGACGGTCACGATGCTACCCACATGAGCCTCAAGAATCTCCGCTAGCTTGGAGTTCAAAACAAGGCCATCGGGCGGTAGCTCGACAGGCTGCAACCGCTCGTCGACGGGATGTCGCAACTCTCCAGCAGCCATTAATCCAAGCACGGCATTCCGACGCGAGCGGTGTCCTAGCCGGAGGCGTACAGGTACTTCGCGGTATGGTTCCACTCGAAGAACGCCGGCGAGATTGGCGAGTTCATGCTGCACGCCTCCGGGACGAGGCTCTTGAAAGACAACAGTGACATCCTCACGCTGAATCGTGTGAAACTGTACGCGGACGAGCCGATTGACAGCATCAATGGAATAGCGGCCCGAAACCACGATCGCGACGGAAAGGGCGACGGCCACCACGGAGAAGAATGCTCGCCAGGGGCGCCGATCCAGATTGCGGACGATCATCCGTGAGGCGGGCGACAGCAGCCTCCGGAGCCCAAGATGCTCCAGAAGTCCTGGCCGGAAAGTCGCTGGAGGCTCCGGGCGCATAGCCTCCGCAGGCGCAAGCATGACCGAACGATGAACGGCGGATAAGGCCCCAAGGCATGCAGAGCCGGCGGCAACTGCCACCGCAAACAGAATTACACGGGCATCCGCCTGAAGCCGCAACTCAGGAAAATGGAAGTAGCGGGCATAGATGTTCATCATCCCCGACGCGAGCCACAGCCCTAGGCCCACGCCTACTAATGTGCCTGCCGTAATAGCTGCCAGGCCCAGTTCGAAGTAGTGAAGGCCGACCTCAAAGTTGGAGTAACCGAACGCCTTCAGAACAGCAACTTGGGCACGCTGCGTCCCTACCAGGCGCGCTAACAGAACGTGCAGAAGGAAGGCAACTATTAGAAGAAACAGGCTGGGGAGGATTAACCCGTATGCACGAAGCTCGCCGAGTTCATCCGTAAGGAAGCGAAACGATACCTGGTCGGAGCGGCCATAAGCGCCCAAACAGCCATACCTGTCCAGTATTTGATCCAGACGCGAGATTACCTCCCGCTCATCTGCCCCCCGCGTGAGAGAAATTGTGGCGTCATTGAATGCTTCCTTCATGTTGAATGCCCCTTCGAGCACCTCGCGGCTCATCCATAGAACTCCGAAGCGCCGACTGTCTGGAAACACCTCCGAAGGTCGGATCTCATAGACATATTCCGGCGAGAGGGCAATACCGACGATGCGCAACTGCTCCCATTTCCCGTTTAATACAGCTGCGATCGCACTGCCGACACCCAGGTGGTTGGCTGTGGCGAAAGCCTCGCTGGCAAGAACTTCGCCCCGTCGGCCGGGTTCGACATAGCGGCCCGCCCGAAGGAAGACATTGTTGAGCACAGGCGGGCCGTGCTCCGGAATGGAGATCAAGCGCCCTGTCGCCGGTTGCTCGAGGCCTGGCACATCGAGTGTGACATCCATAACCACTCGCGTCTGGACAGCCGCTATTCCCGGGATCCTGGAGATTGGCGTGATGACTGACTCCGGTGCGCGTTTCACATGGGCGAATACGTCAGCGAAACGGAATTTCGAATAATAGTCGGATTGCGCGATTTCTAGCGAAAGAAAGGCTGACCGCATCGTCACGTAGGTTGCGATCCCACAGGCCAGAACCAGGGTGATCGCGACCACCTGCCCGCGTATGTGGTTTAAGTCTCGAACGAGTTTTCGATGCAACGCCGTCATACCATCACCACGTCAACTCCGCCGGTGAGAGTCGCTTAGCATTCTTCAGGATGTCTGCAATTGTTCCGCTTCGGACCCGGACGATACGATCGGCCATTCCGGCGATCGCGGCATTGTGTGTGATGATTGCCACGATCGTTCCAAGCTCACGATTGGCCCGTTCGAGAGCTTCCAAAACGAGCTTTCCAGTTTCGTAGTCGAGTGCGCCAGTTGGCTCGTCGCACAACAAGACTTGGGGACGTTTGGCTATGGCCCTTGCTATCGCCACGCGTTGTTGCTCACCACCCGACAATTGTGCCGGAAAATGATTTAACCGATCACTGAGGCCGACCATTTTCAACGCCTCAGCGGGTTCTATTGGGTTTCGGGCGATCTCCGTCACGAGCGCTACGTTTTCTAGCGAAGTTAAGCTCGGAATCAGATTGTAGAATTGAAAGACGAACCCCACGTGCTCACGACGGAAACGCGTCAGCCCTGCATCGCTCGCGGCCGTCAGGTTGTGATCCAGATAACGTACTTCGCCTCCACTTGGCACATCGAGCCCACCCAGAATATTCAGCAGGGTTGATTTACCGCTGCCAGACGGGCCCAGCACGACGACGAATTCGCCCGCGTAAAGATCCAAGTCGACCCCCCGCAGGGCTTGGACTTCGACTTCGCCCATCCGGTAGATTTTTGTCACCCCGCGAAGGTGGAAGACCGCGCCGGAAGGCCCAGTCACCGAGCCATCGCCCTTGCCGCCAGACGGTTCAGCGCTCATTGCCATTCGCGGCGTCCAAAACTTTGAAACCTTCACACTTGTCGTTCAGAACGCAGAATGAGTGCACCTTGGGTTTGTTAACCTTGCCGGAATCGCACTTATCTATTGTGTAAACAACCCGATACTGAGTTCTAGTACCCTGGATCGTGCCTCGGATCACGTGATCCAATGCCGGGCAACTTGCTGACTTTGTCGAGCATTTCGCAAGGGGCGGCGTGCGTATCAACGTCGTTCCAGACCGGCTTACCACCTTGTCGATACGCTTCGATGAATTTCCCGATCTGCTTGGTGAAGTCGGACCGGACTTCAAGGCCATGTGAGGATGTTGCCTGTGACCTCTCATTTCCTTCGGGCGCATATCTGTGGATATTATTAGGCACGAAAGTCGCCAATGTACGACCAGTATCACCGACCATGTTCAATCCGCGAGGCACTTGAAGCGACCGGTGGGCAGCTTCCATTCGGGACAATTTCGCTTCTCCGTCCTCGTACACGCTAAATTGCACTCGATCAAGTCGCTGACGAGTCGGATCGCTCCAAATCCTTTTTCTGACTCGGCCATTCTTGAATCAGCAGGAGTTTTGCTGGGTTGTTCCGGTACACCACCGGAATTGCGTGTTAAGCAATGACATCGGCCTGGCTCTTCAACTCCAGACTTTCTTGGATCGAGCAATGAAGCTCATGCGCTGTGTCTCTGTGATACCGCTCCGCTGCTGGCTGCTTTGCGTTTCATCCACCTTGCCCCGGTGTCCCCTGGACTGGCCCCAAAACGTCCGGGACAGAAGCCTTGTGCCTCCGTCAGATATAAAATAAACGTACCTCTTCTACATCGCCTTCCGTGTGAATGAGCCAAGGGACAATCTTAAAAGCTCAAGATGGACTCATTGGGGCTTTCATGCAGGGGCGCAAAGCCCCGGGACGTTTGCAGACTTTGAGGCAGGGTAGATCGATGCCAGCATGCAACAGTGTCCAGTAGCATCGTCCGCAACATAATATCCCTGTCAAATAGCGCAAATTAGTTCTGGGCATCTCCTTAGTCGGTAGGCCTCGGCCAATCGAGCCGGCCTTTTGGTAAACACACACAGTCATAATCAGAGCTGCGCCAAACGATCTGAAAACATAAGATGTGTACTCGAATAGTGCAGGTGGGCGTGCCAAGCAAAGCAGCACGCCCGGCGGACGCTACGTTCGTAGTGCGCGTCCAAACGCAGTCTGCTGGGCGCTGTGACCCAGTGCTGGTCGCTGAACTCTGAATCAGACCGGTCAGAAGCGCGCTTAACTCTGAGAAATGCGACGTGAGCCGTCCCGTAAGTTCCCAAACGGCTCTGATTAGGCTTTGATCAGCTGCGGTCCTTCGCTTGCATATCTCAATCGGGGGCAGTAAACGTCCCACAGAGCTCAGAAGAGGAGAATATTTATGTACAAAGCAGTCGCCATCGCGGCGTTCGCCACCAGCTTCATCGCGTTCGCCAGCACCACTAATGATTCAGAGCATCTCAACAAGCTTTTAGCCGACGCAAAGACGGAGGCTGCAGGGCTACAGCAGGACGCCTCGGAACTGGAAAGCTACACGCGGTCGACAATGGCGTGGCAGAGTCATGCTGCCAAACTAAACGACATGAAAGAACATGTGAACAAGGCCGGGCAGTTGGTCCAGGAGCTCAATAATGGCAAGGATCAAGGATCGACTTGGCAGCAAACAGCCATAAATCGAATCACCCCGGCTCTACGCGAAATGGCCGATAATCTCGAAGCCACGATCAACTCCCTCAACAAGAATCAGGGCCACGTTAACCTCAGCACTTATAAGAACTACGCCCTTGCGAACTCTGAATTGGCGACTGATTTATCGCAGATAGTAGGTGATTTCGTCACCTATGGGCACGCCAAGAGCAAGTTCGAGAAGCTGGGTGAAAGACTCGAAGTGACTGAGCGGTAACCGGAGCCATAGCTGCTGCTCATAGGCAGCGCAATAGTGAATTGTATTGTGTCGTGTGGCTAAATTCTGCTCTGGCTCGTCCTGTAGGCCTTTGATCTAGCGAAGGCAAGAACGAGCCATTCAAGCGCTGAATTGCGCGCTAACTACCGAAAGTGGGCTATAGTCGAGTGGCAAACTCGGTGGCTCCTCGCGTCAGATCAGCGTTCAAGTAGTCCGCACGTGCCCTGAGGCGGCAGTATCCGGGAAGAAAGGCTGGAGAATCGTTGCCCAAATCTCGATCGCGAGATTGTAGAGGCTGCGGAAACCCCGGCTACGGAAGGGCCCGTCGCATGTCGGATGTTGTCGTCAGATCAGCTTGTCCATTGAGCAAACCAGATCGCGAGGAAGCAAGACGTTGAGCGCAGCACCCCGCCGGAAGCCATCAGATTAGCCCAAGCTGCGCTCACACGTTCCGATCACAATGTAAACTTCTATCTCCCCTGGAATGGAGCGAGGCCGGCGATCCTCAAAGAATTTCCGGAGCAGACGTTTCTACCGACGCTCCTTTTCGCCGCTGCCAACACAGAAGCAACCCTGAACTTTTCTTCGTTTTTTATGCGGCCGAAGGCCGTGAAACTTAAGCCTGGCCCCGTCGCCGCCACCATGCAGATGCCTGCCGGCGTCTACCGATGGTATTTTCACCCCTCGTTCGTAGAAGAACGCCCTTCGGCTCGGTGGTATAGGTCCAATTAGAGAAACCTTGATTGGACTTGTTGAACCACTAGATCCGCGAAAAGGAAGAATGGCTTCGGAAACTGTACGCGTTTGGCAGAAACGTCTGTAGCGCGTTTAGGCCTTTGCATGTACTTTTCACTGACGAACAGGGTCTGCATATGAAATCTATTCTTATCGTTTATGCAACACGTGAAGGACACACGAAACGGATAGCCGAATACTTGGGTGAAAAAATCCGTTCTCAGGATTCCCAAGCGACCGTATCCGATGTACGTGAGCTCCCGAAAGGGTTTTCTCTTGCGAACTACGCAGCTGCGGTCATTGCTGCTTCGGTACACCGTGCACATCATGAACCGGAAATCATCCGATTCGTGAAGGATCATCTGGCCGATCTCAACCGAATGTTCACTGCTCTTGTATCCGTAAGCCTGTCTCAGGCCGGCGCGCAAGATGAGCAGGCAAGTTCGGACCACCGCGCCCAAGCCGCGGCGGATGTAAAGAGGATGACAGACTTGTTTGTTTCTGAAACACATTGGCATCCCACCTTGATTCGACCAGTCGCCGGAGCACTGATGTATAGCAAGTACAACTTTCTCCTACGTATGATCATGAAGCACATAGCCTATCGTGCAGGCGCCAGCACCGACGTGTCTCAAGATCACGTGTTCACTCACTGGCGAGATCTGGACGATTTAGCAAAAACGGTGATGGAGCGATTGGCAACAAACGCTGACTTGAATCATGAACAGTAAACATTTACGGA
Source organism: Bryobacteraceae bacterium (assembly GCA_035475295.1). GTDB lineage: Bacteria > Acidobacteriota > Terriglobia > Bryobacterales > Bryobacteraceae > Bog-105. The sequence continues at coordinate 11,755 of DATIMM010000108.1, read as the reverse complement.
ACACCCACGCTATCAGCAATACGACAGCTTGCCTGGGGCGTCGTGGTCTGTAGGACCGGTAGATCAGTGATGTCTGTAGACTAAGATATCGGTCCCGGTTGCGCTGTCACGCCGCTGCCGAGGGGTGATACGCAGTCCGTGTGGCGGAGACGTAGCCGCTCAACGAATCTTTTGCGTGTTGGCCCAAAGCAGGCAAGTGATGCGAAGAATCTCAAAGGTTTGTGAGGAAGAAGTAGATAGGGCATCTCACAACTCGGTGGTCGTCGATGGCAATCCAGCTGGTTGTATCGTCGATTTTGCCCAGGGAATTGAAGGTCTGCTGGCCACAAGACCACTCCGGAGGCGAACAGCCGGCCCGATGGCTCCGGAAAGCAGATACAGAGAAAGAGGCCTCGTAACTGTCGGGACCCAAAGCCCACTGAACTAGCATTGGCAAAAGCGTTCAGGTCGATCCGAATGGGATCTCCAAACGTGAACGCACACCTGTCGCGTACAGGGTCATGGCGGGTAGGCAGCGCGCACCGCATTGCCCTGCAATGGCACCACGACCGTGACGATCAATTCGGTTAATACAGCCGCCTGAGATCTCTCGATCGACGATGTGAATTTCCCTGTGGCTGCGCCCACCTCCGAGTTTGAATCACTGCTCTTCTTGGCGCTGGCTTCGTTCTGTTCGCCACCACGCGCCGTAGGCAGCTTGGAACATGGCTGCGTAAATACGGTTTCTCACCGGACGTCAAATTCAGTCTTGCAAATCGTGTGCGAACTGATTCAGTTCCGGGGCATTCACGTCCGATACCGCCCAGTAAGCCATATGCGAGTGCGTCCAATGGACCACATTGTAGCCCCTTATCGTGAGCGTGCGAGGACCGGAATCTAAGATTGGCGAAGGCCATAGGAACAGATTAATCGTGTGTTGGCGCCGCTTATACACCAACGCAGCCACAGGGCGATTGTCCAAGTAGTCCAAGCGCCCCCCGGCCAGCGGAAACCCTTGAGAAGATAAATCCTTAACAGCGGGCGCAAAATCCAGCTTGCCGCTGAACCAGGGCTTTACGGTGTGTTGGTCCGAGGAGACAACGTCGCTCAAGTGATTTGCCAGCAATGATCGGATGTGACTGGATACCACCTGCTGCGCCAACATGTCTGATGGGGAAGGCCGTCTAGCTATTTGGAGAAGCAGCGCCGTAAATAGCAGAACAGCGACAACACCGGCGGCCATCGCCCAAGGCCGCCATTTGGGGAACCATTCTCGGCGGATATTGCTACTCTGGTACCGTTCTGGGGGGCGCAGGTGCGCACGAAGCCTCTGCTCAAATTCTTCCGGAGCCCGAAAATACCGAAGGCGACTTTTTGTTGAGTCCTGGATCTGTCGGTACTGGTCGTACTTCGCGCGACATGCGACGCACTCCGCGAGGTGACGTTCGAACTCCAAACTGCTAATTACGTCGAGTTCTTTATCGACGTAAGCGTCGAGGAACTCGCTCACTTTTTGACAACTCATCGGCCCATCTCTCCGGTTTGCTGGCATAGGCGGATGTAAAGTTCCTTTCGCGCCCGAGAGAGCCGTGACATCACAGTTCCCAAAGGGACTCCGACTATTTGCGCAATTTCCTTGTAAGACAATTCTTCCAATTCTCGTAGGACCAATATTTCCCGGTACTCGATCGGTAACTGTTCCATTGCCTGACCAATCAGGTGAGAGTCCGCATTCTTGATTAGCATTGCCTCAGGATCCGACCATGTAGCCGAGGTTGGTTGAGAATCGACATCCCACTCGACAGTGGTCTCGTGAGACCGATTTTGCCGATGCCAAGTGCGGCAAGAATTTCGAACAATAGTCAGCAACCAGGCCCGAGCGTCGCGACCCACGGTGAACGTGTCGAATGAACGCAGTGCTCGTAGGAATGCTTCCTGGACGATATCTTCAGCGTCATGTTCATTGCGGGTTAGCCATCGCGCTAGGTTGTAAGCGGAGTTGAGGTAAGGCAAGACGGTCGTCTCGAACGATTCGTATTTGTCCTTTCGCACCTCGTCGTCTGGCCGATTATTCCAACCATGGTGTGACATCGTCCGATCGGATCGCCCTAGCAATGATGGCGTAGTCAGTCTCGCACCTTTCGCGGTCTCGCACAAGCAGCAAGGAACAAACGCCGAATGTAGCCCTTCGTGAAAACAATTGATTCGCTGTTGCTAGTGCAGGAGAACATACAGGGACTTTGCGAAACGAAAGCCAGATCCACCCTCCCATTCGATGGGAGTCGTCGTGTCGGCGGCAGCGACATATTCGACCCAAACGGCAGTGGCGATCCCAACAATCATTTTTATCAGCGATACTCCGGCGCATGAATGCGGACCAACACCAAGCGCGAGATGCGGACGAGACCGCGTGAGATATCCAGACAGTCGGGCTCCATGAAGTATGTGGAGTCACGATTTGCTGAAGATAGCATAAGAATCACCCGGGCTCCTCGCGCGATGGTCAGCCCGGCAACATTGATGGCTGTCGAACTTCGACGGAATAGTATGTGAGCCACTCCGGCATACCGCAAAAGTTCCTCCACGGCGGAAGACAGCAAATCGGGCTCGTTACGGAGTCGGTCGAGCTGCCGAGGATGGCGTAACAATGCGAGCCACGCATTTGCGAGAAAGCAGGGAAGAGTCTGCGATAATGCGACGAATGTTGGGCCACTCATCGGGATAGGACTGCGGTCAAGGCTCTTGGCAACTTGCACATCTGCAATCTTGGCCGAGTGACGTAGCCAGTCGTTGAATGGATCAGCAACTGCCATTGAGACCGTGTGAGCGAGGGCACCTAATCTCTCGCTGTCGAGTGGGTTAGCTTCAGTGATACTCACGGCAACTGCTAGGCAGAAGGGCTCAGCAAACTGACTGATGATGTCGACGCGCTTTCCTGAAGTCAGCTTTGCGATCGTGCAGTGCGCGAGAGCCACGAATTGGGTTCTCCAGCTTTCAATATTTTGGTGAGAAAGCACAGCCATAGTTTCTGTGCGTATCCGGCGTTGAGCGTCTACGACAACGTCGCCCGGTGGTGCCTCGGCACGTGAATCCACTGGCAGTAATCGGGGTTCGCGTAGCGCTGCCAATACGTCCACATACCGGCTGAGCACCCATCCGTTGAGGCACGGATCATAATACGGGAGCTTCGGGCGCGGCGGTGACAGAGGATCGGGCCCGGTCGTCGGGCCTCCGGTGTTCGTGGCCCGCCGATTCAGGCACTCCATAGAGACCTCGCGGCTACATCTTCCGAAGCTAGAGTGATGCACACGTTTGCATACTCGATCGGGAACTATGGTGGAACACATGCAGTTCATACGATTTGGATTTTCTGGCGTGAGTGAGTCTGGGAACAACTTGCACGTTCGTAGGATCCGCACTGTATACCCTGATCCGGTGCACTTTATTCCCGTTCGCTTGCATTGATCCCCTTTTCTCGCTGTACCGATTCTGTGGTGTCCAACACGTGGCAGAATCCAACTGCTACACTGCCAATCAAAAAAGCCACGGGCTGGAAGGATTTCGAATGAAGTCGTTTGGAGTAATTCTTATCTGCCTTTTGCGTGACTCCTAGCCGTGCCCCTCGATAGTGCGAAAAAGATGCCGCAGCGGGAATATCTCGCCGTGCGCATCGGTACTGCTAAATGAAACACACAGTTGAAAGCGCTGTTTAGAAGGAGAAAACAATTGTCTCGTCGAATAAAGGACAATCTGCATAACGACGGAGTGGACCGCCGTGGATTCTTGGAGTGTATGGCTTGGGCCGGCACGGGAATGATTTGGACGGTAAGTGGAGGCGTACTCAGTTCCAGAGCCTTTGGCCAAATGCAGAACCACCGGACGGGCGGAGGCGCAGGATTCAGCTTCGTTCAAATTAGCGACAGTCACATCGGTTTCAATAAGGCAGCCAACAATGACGTGACAGCGACCTTACAACAGGCGATCGGGAAAATCAACGCGCTAGAGCGTACGCCCGACTTCCTGATTCACACCGGCGACTTGAGTCATCTCTCAAAGCCAAGCGAATTCGACACTCTCGATCAGGTGTTGAAGTCGGCTAAATCCGGGCAAACGTTCTTTGTGCCTGGCGAACACGACATGCTCTCCGACAACGGTCAGCAGTACCTGGAACGCTACGGCAAAGGCACCAAGGGAGCAGGCTGGTTTAGCTTCGATCACAAGGGAATGCACTTCGTAGGTCTTGTAAATGTCGTAAATCTGAAAGCAGGCGGTCTAGGGACGCTTGGGGCGGAACAATTGAGCTGGCTTCAAAGGGATCTCAGGGGGTGCTCCAGCAGTACTCCGATCGTGGTCTTTGCCCACATTCCGTTGTGGACGGTGTATCCCGAGTGGGGATGGGGCACTGAGGATGGAACGACCGCTTTGTCGTACATGAGGCGGTTTGGCTCAATCACGGTATTGAACGGGCACATTCACCAGACTATGCAGAAGGTAGAGGGTAATGTTTTCTACCACACTGCAATGTCGACTGCGTTCCCCCAACCCAAGCCCGGAACAGCGCCTTCGCCAGGCCCCATGAAAGTGCCGGCCGAACAGTTGGGCCAGGTACTGGGGATCACACATGTCAACTACGTAGAGGGTAACCATACCCTCGCGGTTGTCGATTCCCCTCTTGCCATGACCTCTACGGCGCGAGCAAGTCTGGAAAGGGCGGTCAATACGACCGAAGTCAAAATCGACAATTTCTCCTTCACGCCTAAGTCTATGACGGTGAAGCCAGGCACGACTATTACGTGGACAAATCGAGACGACATCCCTCACAACATCGTGAGCACAGAAAAGAAATTTTCGTCTCCCGTCCTCGATACTGACCAGGCATTCTCTTTCAAGTTCCAAGAACCGGGTTCATATCCGTACTTCTGCAAAATTCATCCCATGATGACCGGAAGAATTCTTGTAGAAAAAGATAGTTCGGGACACGCATAGGAGACATCGGGAGCGCACAGGCTTGTCCTGAACGGTTCCAGAGACGAAGCGCTGCTGACGTACCGCCCGGTATCAGCAGCGCTGAGCCGATGGAGGGTGTCCCGAGGGTAGTTGAAGGTTGAAGGGCGGCGGTGGCGGCCGGTTCGTTAGAATCAATTCGCCAAAACCCAATCCTGGAAAGGACACCACCGCCGTGAAGAAACCGTACCATATCGTGAGCCGGGAGGCTGCGACAGCAGCCGCCAGCATGGAAGAGTTCGCCAAAGCAAACGGACAGATCCTGTTGCCGCTGGTGGAGCTGATCACGCAGGCCCGGCTGGCCGTTGATGAAGTAATCGACAGCATCGGCCGGCAGACTATCGAAACGATCCTGAATTTGAGCGCCGAGCAGATCGCGGGGGCACGCACGCCGGGCAAGAGCAGCGGCGACATCCGCTGGCACGGATCGCAGAAAGGGCGGGTCAGTCTGGCCGACCGGCAGATCAAAGTCCAGCGTCCACGCCTTCGTCACAAACAGGCCGGCGAAGTGACTGTGCCCGCGTATGAGTCTCTGCAAGAGAATAGCGCGACGGCGCAGCGGATGAGGGGTACGCTGCTGCGGGGCGTGTCCACGCGCGAGTATGCCGAAGTGCTACCCGAGATGGCGGAAACAGCGGGCGTATCACGCAGCAGCGTCAGCCGCCAGGCGATTGAAGGCAGTGTCGAACAACTGCGGCAATTACGCGAGCGGCGCTGGGACCAAGCCGATCTATTGGTGCTCTACATCGATGGTCAGCGCTTCGGATCGCATCACGTGATCAGTGCGGTGGGCGTGGATCGGAGCGGGAACAAACACGTGCTCGGCATTCAAGTAGGAGCCACCGAAAATGCGGCGGCAGTGAAGCAGTTATTCACTAATTTGCGCGACCAGGGTTTACCCACTGACCGCAAGTATCTGTTCGTCATTGACGGGGCGAAAGCATTGCGAGCCGCCATTGAAGAAGTGTTTGGCGCGGAGCAGCCGGTGCAACGGTGCCGTAATCACAAGATGAGGAACGTCATTGACGAATTGCCTAAGGAACAGCAAACGCAAGCGTTGCATCTCATGCGGGCGGCTTGGCGGGCCGCCGAAGCTGAAGAAGGCGTGAAGCGCCTGGAACAACTGGCGCGATTCCTCGAACACGAACATGAATCGGCTGCCAGAAGCTTACGCGAAGGCTTGGCGGAGATGTTCACGGTGCAGCGGCTGCAACTTCCCCCGTCGCTCTACAAATGTCTTGGGACCACAAACGTCATTGAGAGCCCACAAAGCGGCGTGCAAAAGAGAACGCATAACGTGACCCGATGGCGCGACGCTGCTATGGTCGAACGCTGGGTCGCATCCGCGTGGCTGTTAACCGAGAAGCACTTTCGTAAGGTCATTGGGCATCGAGATCTCTGGGCCCTCGCCGTCGTTCTCGGAAGAGAACGCAAACCCAACGCCTCCTCCGAGAAGGTGGCGTAACATGAACTCAGCCGCCTCTCAACCTTCAACTAAGCTCGGGACATCCTCCATGAAGCCCCAGCCGGAGATGATCGAAGGTACGGAAGCCTTCACGCGATTTGAAAACGCGATGAAGAAGGTGCTTTCAGTTCCGAAGGCTGAAGTCCAGCGCCGTATCGAGGAGCACCGGAAAGAAACCGCGCTTAATCCGAATAAGCGTGGACCAAAACCTAAAGGGAAACGTCCAAAAGCGTGAGTACAGTTACTATCGTTGCTGCAGTATTGGCCTTCATAGCTGGCATTGCGACTGACTGGCTCAAGCAGTGGAGCGCATCTTGGTTCGCCGTACACGCAATCAGGAAATCCGTTCAAGCAGAAATGAAGTCTGTTCTGATTCACCTCAATTTTTATATCCTCACTGCAATGGATCAGGGCGCCAACGATACTCTCTCGGCCGAATATTTCAACGGGCGGCTGTCGCTAGAGTCATTTGAATACTACTGGCAGAATCAGCGCGACGCGATTTTGAAAATTCCAGAGTGGTCACGATTGAAGGGTTGGAACGAATTGCTAGGGCAGATTCTGGAAAGTCCTCATCCACCCTTGTTCAATGTGATTATGCTGTTCGAAAGTTTGACCATTCCGCCGCTGGACAAATGCTTAGATCGCGACTCTAGGGCATTCGCTCGAAGAGTGATTGCAAGGCCAGAAGTTCAACAGTACAAGAACCAGTATTTCCATAAGAAGATTTCTCCCCTAGACGAAACCAGACCGCTCCCCCTAGATCGGGTTGTGCAATAATCATTTCCGCTTTCCCCGACCTTCGCGTCGAGCCTCCTTCTTAGAAAGCTTCCGTTGCTCCCTCCTTCCCAGTCAGTTCCTTGTAGGTCAATCTCCGACCGACGATCTGCTTCATCGCTGCGACGAATCGTTCACCGTCGTTTGCATCCTTGCGATGGTTATAGCGGAATGTTTGCTCGTCCACATAGCGGAACAGGTGAAATGGTTCGACCGAAATGTAGGTGCCGCCTAAGCCGCGCTTCAGGAGACTCCAGAAGTTCTCAAGGCCGTTGGTGTGAATCTGACCGTTCACGTACATCTCAGCGTGATTGATTACGCCGTGGGCATATTCGGCCTGAAGACCGAAGTAGGAGCGCAGTTGATCGGTGTAGACGTGGGAACCAGCTTCCACGTTTTCACGAACGGCGGGAACAACGTTCTGATACTGGCTATTGTCGATAACACGGGCGCGAATCTCGCCACCGCGCTCTAGGATGCCTTGCACTCCGATCTTCCCGGCAACACCACCACCTTTACCTTCCAGCTTCTTTAGCTTGCGCGCCTTGTGCATGTTCCGCGCTTTGCCGCCGATGTAAGATTCATCCACTTCGACTTCGCTGGACAATTTGCCGCCTTTGCGGTCATCCTGCATCGCCAGCCGCACACGCTGCAACATGAACCATGCAGTCTTTTGGGTGACTCCCATAGAGCGGTGAATCTCCCAAGAGGAGATACCATTCTTGGAGTTCACAACGAGCCACATGACCGGAAGCCATTTATCGAGACCAATAGGAGAGTCCTCAAAGATGGTTCCAACCTTCAGCGAGAATTTCTGTTTCGGATGCTTCTGGTAGCACTTGAAAACTTTGGCATTGGGCAGATACGCTACATCGTCAGAACCGCAATGAGGACAGCGCGCCTTGCCATCCGGCCAACGCAGCTTCGTCATGAATGCGTGACAGTTGTCAGCATTGGAGAAGTAGAGAATGGCCTCTTGGAGGGTCTTAGGCGCTTGTTCCATGTATCAAGTATGCCTGAAATCCCTCTGTCAGTCAAGTATATTTATACCACAATAGTCTACATTCTAAACCAGCCAGAATGGCGAAACGCCAGAGATTCGGGAGCATTTACGGTTGGTATTCTCTCCGTCCAGACTTCTCGAATCACCCACAATTCGGACTATTGTCCGTGGGACGATCAGCGTCGCTCTAGCAACATCAAAGCTTGGCGCGCAGCTCCCGCAAACAAATCCAACCTTTGCTTGGCCCCGACAAGGCCTTTGGACTGGACTTTCGCGAGTTTCGGGAAACCAAGCAGATCTCGCAAGAGCGCCTGGCGCTGGAGGCCGGGTTGGACCGCACCTTTGTCAGCATGATCGAGCGGGGAATTCGCAGTCCGACTGTGCGATCGGTTGTGCAGCTCACGGCCACGCTCGAGGTTCGTCCTTCGCAGATCCTGGCGCGCATGGAGCAAATGCTAGACGAGGCACGCGCTGCACCTGCCAAGCGCCGGTGAAGCATTGGTCCTGTCGAGATTAAGATGAGAGCGAAAACATTCTCAGGAGGGTTCCAACAAACCGGCAACGGCTGAGTCTCTGCTCTGGCACTGTCCGGCCCATTTGTGTTAGCGTGCATTCTTAGCTAAGATTGATTAGCTAAGGAGAGAAGCAGTGAGCGTGGTCACCATTCATCAGGCGAAGACCCAGCTTTCCCGGCTGATCCAGGAAGCCGCGAATGGCAAAGAGGTCATCATTGCCCGGGGAGCAAAGCCCGTGGCGCGCTTAGTTCCGGTAGGGGAGGCCCGGGGAAAACGTCAGCCCGGCTCGCTGAAAGACCGATTGCGGGTGGGCCCGGAGTTCTTTGAACCGTTACCTTCCGACGAAGGAGCGGGTTGGGAGTAGATCGTCGGTGCTTGTTCTTTTGGATACCCACGCCTTGTTATGGTGGCTCTCCGATGATCCAGCCTTGACGCGGAGTGCTCGCAAGGTGATCGCCGAGACCAAGAACGTCATCTTCGTGAGCGCGGCCTCCGCTTGGGAGATAGCAACCAAGGTTCGGCTGGGGAAACTGCCCACCGCGGGCGACCTGGCAGCAGATTTTTCGGGCTACTTAAAGCGCGAGGGCATGGAGATGCTCTCCATTTCGGGCGAGCATGCGATCCGGGCTGGATTGTTGCCGGGCACACACAAAGATCCCTTTGATCGAATGCTGGTGGCCCAAGCGCAAGCCGAGAACATGCCCCTCATCAGTAACGAGGCACTGTTTGACTCCTATGGCATACGCCGCATCTGGTAGGCGGGGTCGCAAAGGATAGTCCACAAGCCAGGCATTGTTCGCCCTTCGCTTCTGTATCATGAACAGGAACCTAAGGTTGTGGTCGACACGCAGCCGTTGCTGAGGCCCTTATTCCTCCCAAGATCCCTCCCGACCAGGACGAGCAGGAATGCTGTCCCCATTGCCGCCGCTCTCTTACGCCAGCTTGGATTCGGGCTGCGCACAGCCGCTTGGTCGGGCACCAGGGTGGGCGGCCCAAAGTGTACACGCCCTGTCCTCATTGCAAGAAGAAGTTTTCGGCCACCGCGCTTCGCCAGCATATCCCTCGCTGTCCCAAGAACAGAAAACGACGGAAGCGGTCCAAGCCGAAACGCATTGCGGACTGATGTGGGTCCAGAGAAACAGAGAGAGAATAAAACATTCTGGCAGGAATTTGTATTTACAACAATCCTAGGTTTCTGCACAATGAAGCTATGGCCTCTCCCCTCCCTCTCTCTGCCGTGGATGCCCTTCTCGTACGGGCGCGCCTGTCCCGGGAGTTACACTCCATGCACCGGCCCGAGTACTCCGATCTGTTGGGTTCCGCCGAGTTTGCCCTAGCGGGCCGTACCCTGCTGGTGCATCTCTGCCGCTGGTCCGATCAGTCTTTGGAGGAAGCATTTACCATGGCAGCGCTCCGCGCCGGACTGCCGGTAGATGCGGCGAGTCTTTGTTGACAGAACGACAGCGATCCGCAAACAGGGTAGAACGATCCACCCGCGGCCGTTTCCCGCTTTCTGGTCGCGAGCGAAGGGTGGCAGGACGAGGAGCAGTCAGCCGGCAGCGGGGCATGTTCTGCCTGGGCTGTGGCTCCGCCCGGCTGTGCGCTCGCGAGATGTGCCGCGCCTGCTACAACGCCCACTATCGTTCCCAGACCTACTTTTCCGGTTTCCGCGAAGAGGTGCTCGATCGGGACGGGTGGCGTTGCCGCGTTTGCGGTGAGCCAACGAATGTTGTGCACCACCGGCGGCCCGGGAAGAACCATCCACGCTACCTCATCAGCTTATGTCCGGCTCACCACGCCGTCGTCACACGGCTGCTGCTGCTCGATCATCCGCTTCCGCCACTGCTGTTTCTGCTCTGGCGCGAACAGCATCCGGATGCGCCCGAGCAACGGCTTCTGCCATTGCCAACCGGAGACAGCCAGAGCGGTGCGGGCGATGGTAACGGGGCTCGGTTCACCTTTACTCCTGATCCGGTATGGCGCGAGAGTCCCGAAGCAGCATTTTCCCCGCTCGCGGCACGAAGGGTTGCAGGATAACTCGCGAGAGCCAGGGTTTGCCGGATCGAAAGAGAAGAAGCGCTGCGTTGTAGCGGAGATCAATCGGCAGTCAGACGTGATCGAGGATCGAATTCTTCACTGGATCGCTTGTCTTTCGCCGTCTGTTCTTCCTACAATGCAAGAGCGGGAGCAAAGAAGGTTGGCGCCTTCTTTGTCCCTGACTTCACAATCGAGGTATGAGCTCGAATGCAAAGCTGTTTGTACTCTAGCATTTCGTTTGCCTGCGCTATGGCCGGCGAACGCGCCGTTTTTCCTTCTGCTTTTCTCGTCTCTCACACTCCTGTGGCGCTCTGGTTTCGAAAAGGAGCGCTGCATGGCTAAGCTGAAGAGTTCCTCTTCCTTCCGTCCGGGCCACAGTGGCGCTTGCGAGGCCTCTTTATATACCTTCACCGAATACCCGGAGCGCGAAACCGAAACCCCACGGGTGGTGCGGATTGCGGCTAGCGAGTTACTGGAGGCGGTGAGGTATATGCGCCAGTGGCATGGAGACTTCCGTATTCAACGAGTGGAAGCGCTCGGCCTCATTGAACTGCTCTCGGGCTCGCCGCTGAACTAGGAGCACTAGAGGGCGCGCTCGCGCGGCTTCCTGGACATAGTCCATCAACCTTAGGTTTCTGTGCTACGGTGCCATAGCGAGAGAGTTGCCTTTGGCAAGCCAGGGAGACAAACTGTTTTCGTTTGCGGCGCGGACGGAAATACTGACGCACTTCCTCGAAGGCTCGACAGAAGCGTTGGGCTGACAGAAAGGTGCTAAAGCCCCACATGGGATAGGAGCGCTGCTTGATGCCGCGATGATCCTGTTCCATCCTACGGGGCCAGACTGGACCGATTGGCAAAAAAACAACGCTAAGCGCTATGAGCAGCGAATTGATCCAGAGCCGCGAGCCGGAGTGGCCGAAAGCGTCCCCAAGTAGATTCTGTTCCCTTCCACTGATAGGTGCCGGTGATGGCGAT